>CAZKPU010000058.1:0-15130 GCA_964554715.1 uncultured Thermotogae bacterium
TGTATTGAAGCCCTCTTCCACAGGTGCAAGCCTACTGCGGTGCTGTGGATGCGAGTCGAGCCCTGGACTGCAAGCTCACGCTGCGGCACATGGCTGTGAACTGTGGGACACAGCTTCCGGACCACGAGCATGAGTGAAACATGCCTCTTTTCTTCAAGCCAGGGATTAAGCTTCCCCGATCATCCGAACGTGAACCTACCTTCTGTACGCGCTTGTCCGTTGCTCATATCCAATGGCATAATCGATTCTCGGGGAGGAGGTCCGAATGGTTGATAAGCAAGTCTTTTCTTTGCGTTCTATCCGGAAGAGAACGCTCGTCCTCTCCATGGGCACTGTAGCGCTACTTCTGTGTGCAACAGTGTCCTGTGACGACATCATAGAACCACCCGCCAACTTCAGTCCAGTTGCGAAATTCGAGTACGCTCCGGCAACTCCGCAAGTCGGTTCGCCCGTCTTTTTCGACGCGACCCGCTCGTTCGATGTTGATGGGTACATTGCTGTGGACGAGTGGTCGTTTGGTGACGACACAGGTGCAACTGGAGTGTCTCCGACGAACAGCTTTGGTGGGATAGGAACCTACTACGTTGGACTTACAGTCATGGATGACGACGGGGCAAGCGGACGCGTGACGCGCACGGTGGTTGTGCCGTTTGCCGGCGGGCCGTCACTTCCGGAAGGTCTCCGCATCAGCGATCTGCAGTTTCGTGGGACTGACCCTGCCCAGGAGTTCATCGAGCTCACGGCATACTATGGCACTGATCTGTTGGGATGTAAGGTTCTTTCCAGTACCGGATATCAGTTCGTCTTCTCAGAACACGTCATGCTTGATGCAGGGCAAACGGTGAGAATCTACTCATGTGCCGGCGTGTCCTCTGGGAACACGTTCTACTGGGGAGCCTCGTCGGAGATCTGGCCGGATCATACGGGAGCAGCCTCGCTCTACCGCACTGTAGGAGTTCAGAGTGCCCAGATCCAAATCGACTACTGGGAGTACGAGCAGAGCAGATAGGAAGCGCAGTCGGAAGATCCCGCGGACCCCAGCTGGCCGATTCGGCGTGCTGGTTGCAGTATTGGCTCTAGCTGTCTGCGGCGCGCAACTCGGGCTGCAAATCCACGACCATTGGTTCAAGAAGAGACCAGAACTCTTCATCGAACTCAAGCCATCGACTCTGACGCAGAGCGTTGCCTACAGCCGTGATCCGTTTTCCAATGCACTGATCTTCGAGTTTCCCTTTGATGGCCGCGTTGTCAACGAGGGCGAAGCAGCGATCAGCCTGGAGTCGTGGAACACGGTCGGCACAGCCTCTCCCGACGATGAATCGCAAGCGGCCGCGTTTGCAGGCTCGTCCGGGCTCATCAACAGCACGGTCTCTGCCTCACCTACGAGTGGCGGTTCAAATGAGATCTCACTTCCGCTTCTTCTGGCCTCTGGTGCCGAGATCAGCTTCTTGCTTTGGCTCCGTGTCGAAGTGCCACAGGAGTATCTGAGCGGTGTCCTTGCCGATCTAGTCGATAACACGAATGCTGGCAGGCTTCAGATGTCAACAGCCATCGAAGGTTGGCCTGAAAGCACACCACCTTCAACCATCTTCGCAGATGCCGCAATCGGGTCTTTGTCCCGCGCAGCCACTCCGGCCGGAATCCGCGTGTGTTTCACAATACGAGCTTCCGAGGGGTTGCGTTACGGCTACTCGTTCTTGTGGGTCTTGCCCGACAGAATACAGGATGCACAAGAGACTGAAGGCGCCGCCTGCAGAGAAGAGTCGTAGGTCGATCAGCGGATGCCACATCAAGCACCCCCTTCTTTCGTGAGAAGCAAAGCCATCAGCGACATTCTAAACAGATCAACGTATTCACAGCGCCGTTCTTGAAGCTGTTGCACTCTCTTCAGGACGTCTCCGACGGCTGCACAGTCTTGCTCCAAAGGCTTGACGGTGGGTGAGATGGGGAAATGCCCGGTAGCTCCCTTGTGGGATCGGAGCGAACGGGGTTGCTGCCCTTTTGATTTCGCCCACGGGTGAACTACAATCCCCAACAGAGGTGTTGTGATGCCAGATCAAACGATGCGCGAGATGCGCGACCATATGAACCGCACGGTAGACGTGCTGAAGACGAACTTGGCCAAGGTCCAGACGGGTCGAGCGAATCCGGCGATGGTCGAGGACGTGATCGTTGAATACTACGGCGCGCCGACGCCGCTGAAGCAGTTGGCGACGATCGCTGCGCCGGATCCGAATTTGCTGGTGGTGCAGCCGTACGACAAGACGCAGATGGAGGCGGTGGAGAAGGCGATCCTTTCCGCCGACCTCGGCCTCAATCCGGCCAACGACGGCAAGGTGATCCGGGTGAAGGTGCCGAAGCTGTCGGAGGAACGCCGCCAGGAATTGGTGCGCGTCATCAAGGCCAAGGGCGAAGAGTCCAAGGTGGCGCTGCGGAACATTCGCCGTGATGCCAACGACCGTCTTGATCGTATGAAGAACGACGGCGACGTGTCGGAAGACGATCACCGCAAGTACCGCGACAAGACGGATGACGCCGTGCACGAGTTCTCCAAAACGGTCGACCAGCTGGTAGCCGAGAAGGGTGAGCAGCTGCAGACGATCTAGGCCGGCGACGGTGTCCGGGCCCGGTCCGAAGGTTCCGATCCTTGTGCTTCTGCGCAGGCTCCATTGCGGTTGGGTCCTTGCCGGAGCGGCGGCGGCCGCTGCGATTCTCGCCGGAGTGGGGCAGCTTCCTGCGGCGCTCGGTGCGCTGATCGGCGGCGTCCTGTATCTGATCCATAGCTGGTTTCTGTGTGCTGCGGCGCGGTCCACGGTCTCGGCGGCGACGCCGCGTGCCGGGAAGTTTGCGGCTGCCGGTGGAGCGGTCGGTCGGCTAGTATTTCTCGGCGTTTCGCTTGCGCTCGTATCCCGCTTGGGGCAAGCTTCGGTGCTCGCTGCAATCGGCGTCCTGTTCGCGTCACAGGCGCAGCTGACGATCGTGCGGGCTGTACAAAGGAGAAGACGATGTTCGAGCAACTAGCGCCGCTGCTCGACCACCTGGGCGAGAAACGGATCGGGATCCTTCATCTGGGTGGCTACAACCTGAAGTTCGATGTCGAGGCGATCGTCATGGGATGGATCGTCATCGCCATTCTTGTGGCTCTTGCCCTGTTACTGCGGCGCGGGTTGAGGCAGGGCGTCGAAGAAAAGCCGACGCGGACGCAGGCGATGCTCGACGGCATCATCGGGTTCATCGAAGGGCAACTGCTAGGTAATTTCTCTTCCGAGTCGCTGGCGCGGCAGATGTTCCCGTTTATCGCCACGTTGTTCCTGTATGTTCTTATCAGCAATTGGTTGTCGGTCATTCCGTACTTGAGCTCTCCGACGCAGGATCTGAACGTGACGTTCGGGCTTGCGTTGATGGTGTATATCGTCGCCCAGGTGATGGCGGTGAGAGCCAAGGGCGGCAGGAAGTACCTGAAGGGGTTCCTCGAACCGGTGCCGTTTCTGTTGCCGATCACCCTTGTCGGGGAGGTCAGCAAACCGCTTTCGCACGCGTTTCGTCTGTTCGGAAACACCCTTGCAGGAACGATCCTTGTCACCGTCGTGATGGTGAAGTTCGCTCCGATTCTTGTTCCCTCGGGACTCAACCTCGTGTTCGGGTTGTTCTTCGGAGCGATTCAAGCGTTCGTGTTCGCGATCCTTGCCGTGGCGTACATCGATGTCGCCGTCGGCTAGATCATAGGTAGGGAGGAAGCATGTTGCAGGAAGTCCAGAGCGCCGTAGGGATCTCGGGAGCCGACATTGTTCTGGCGGCGAAGTACGTGGCTGCCGGGCTGTGCATGGGCATCGGAGCGATCGGTCCCGCGATCGGTGAAGGAATGGCCGCATCGCACGCCCTTGACGGAATGGCTCGTCAGCCGGAGATGCGGAGTGCACTGATGAGTACGATGGTTCTCGGTCAGGCGATTACGGAAACGACGGGGATCTACTCGCTTCTGATCGCCATCGTGTTGCTGTTCGTCGTCTAGGCGGGGAGGTCGCATGAGTTTTGAGTGGGGGACGATCGTCAAGACGATCAACTGGACGCTCGTCTTTAACCTGGTCAACTTCGCCATCTTGCTGCTGCTTCTACGGTGGCTGTTGTTCAAACCGGCGATGAGCTACCTCGACAAGCGACGCGAGACGATCCATGAGCACATGGAATCGGCACGCCGAAGCGAGGAGAAGTCGGCGCAGCTTCAGCAAGAGCGCGAACAAGCGCTTGTCGAGGCAAGGGATGAAACCCGGAAGATGATCGACGAAGCCCGCTTGGAGGGCGAACGGATCATCGCCGAGGCGAAGCAGTCGGCGCGCAAGGAAGCAGCGCGGCTGACGGCGGATGCGCTACAGGAGATCGAGCAGCAGCGGGAAGACTCGCTCGCCGAGCTTCGCGACGCGTATGCGGATGTCGCCGTGATGGGTGCGGCCCGGGTTCTGGATCGTGAGATCAACAAGGACGATCACCAGCGGTTCCTCGATGATCTGCTGTCCGAGTTGAATGAAGAGCTTCTCAGGACGGGGACGCCGTAATGGGATCCCGCGATATCGCGCGGCGCTACGCCGAAGCCGGATTCGATCTGGCGGCAGAGAAGAGCACGGACGTCATCGATCGCGTGCTCGAGCAGTTGGAAGCGGTCCGCGATGCGGGTGAAGTCCTCGATGACATCCAGATCTTCCTCGCCCATCCGCTGATCCCCGACGAGCGGAAGATGGGGTTCCTGCGGCGTGCGTTTCCCGACCTGGATCCGGTGGCCGACGGACTGCTTCGGATGATGATCCGCAACCAGCGCACCGATCATCTTGACCTGATTATCGAGGAGTACCGGACGCTTGTCGCGACGCGGGCGGGGATCGTCCAAGTGGATGTTGCCACGGCGACTCCGCTTTCCGAAGACGGGCGACGGAGGCTTATCGAGCGCCTGACGGAGCTTCTGCATGCCCCGGTGAACGTTCGGGAAACCGTCGATGAGACGTTGATCGGCGGGCAGAAGCTGTCGGTCGGCGGACGGCTGATCGACGGCACGCTTGCCGGGAAACTCGAGCGGTTGCGATCCGTGTTGGAGAGCTAGGGAGTGGGAGGAATACCTTGTCAACGAAGCGACGAGACGAAATCAGTGCGATCCTGAAGGAACAGATCCGCGGGTTCTCGCAGGATCTGGCGATGGACGAAGTGGGCGTGGTTGTGGAGGTCGGTGACGGGATCGCCCGCGTCTTCGGGTTGCAGAACGCACTATCCTCCGAGATCCTTGCGTTTCCCAACGATGTGTTCGGAATGGTGCTTAACCTCGAGGAAGACAGCGTCGGTGTCGCCCTGTTCGGGGCCAGCGAACTGATCCAGGAAGGCGACGAAGTCACCCGGACTGGACGAATCCTCGAAACCGTCGTCGGCGACGATCTGCTGGGGCGGATCGTCGATCCGTTGGGACGTCCCAAAGACGGCCGAGGACCGATCGAAACGGAGCAGCGGCGCAAGGCGGATGTGAAGGCGCCGGGCGTGATCATGCGCCAGCCGGTGAATGTTCCTTTGCAGACCGGTCTGAAATCGGTGGATGCGATGACGCCGATCGGCCGCGGACAGCGTGAACTAATCATCGGGGATCGCCGCACCGGGAAGACGGCGATCGCCATTGACACGATCATCAACCAGAAGGGCAAGAACGTCGTTTGTGTCTATGTTGCGATTGCGCAGAAGGCGTCGACAACGGCACGAGTGGTGGAAACGCTGAAGCAGCACGGCGCGCTTGAGTACACGGTGATCGTTGTCGCCGAAGCGAACGAGCCGGCGCCGATGCAGTACATCGCCCCCTACGCCGGGTGTGCGATGGCGGAGCACTTCACGTATCAGGGCAAGGATGCGTTCATCGTGTACGACGACCTCTCCAAGCATGCGGTCTCGTACCGGGAGATGGCGCTTCTGTTGCGGCGGTCGCCCGGACGCGAGGCGTATCCCGGCGACATCTTCTACACCCACTCACGTCTGCTGGAACGGGCGGTCCGTCTGTCGGACGAACACGGCGGCGGCTCGCTGACTGCGTTCCCGATCATCGAGACCAAGGCCAACGACATCTCGGCCTACATCCCGACCAACGTCATCTCGATCACCGACGGGCAGATCTACCTGGAACCGGACCTGTTCAACCAGGGCTTCCGGCCGGCGATCAACGTGGGGAAATCCGTGTCCCGCGTTGGCGGCGCGGCGCAGATCAAAGCGATGAACCAGGTTGCCGGACAGCTGCGGCTCGAGCTGTCGCAGTACCGCGAGTTGGAGGCGTTCGCCGAGTTCTCGGCCGACCTGGATGATGAATCCAAGGCCCAGCTCGCCCGCGGCGACCGGTTGATGGAGATCCTGAAGCAGGATCAGTATCACCCGATGCCGGTCGAGGAA
This sequence comes from uncultured Thermotogae bacterium, assembly GCA_964554715.1. GTDB lineage: Bacteria > Bipolaricaulota > Bipolaricaulia > UBA7950 > UBA9294 > RXOA01. The sequence goes on from CAZKPU010000058.1 coordinate 6,409, forward strand.
CAGGTTGCGGTTCTGTACGTTGCCGTCGAAAACCACCTCGCCACCATCGAGCTGGCAGAAGTGCGACGGTTCGAAGATGAGTGGCTACGCTACCTTCGCAGCGATCACGCGGGGATTCTCGACGCGATCCGGGGCGAAGGGGAGCTATCAGACGCGGTCCGAGCCCAACTGGAAACGGCGATCGCGCAGTTCAAAGAACGGTTCGGGGGGTAGTCCGTGGCGGGAAACGTTCGCGCAATCAACCGGCGGATCGGAAACATCACCAACATCCGTCAGATCACCAAGGCGATGAATGCGATCGCCATGACCAAGGTGACGCGGTTCAAGCGGCGGCTTGACGCGGTGCAGCCTTGGATCGAATCCCTCGATCACTTGGTCTCCGCGGCGATGGCCCAACCCAACCTGACACGTGAGCCCCACCCGCTGGTTGCCGACAACGGCGCCGAGCCGACCGCGGTGCTGGTGCTCAACGCCGACAGCGGTCTGTGCGGACGCTATACCGGCGATTTGAACCGGGCAACGGCGCGCCTTGTCGACGAACAGGGCCCGGCGGCGCGGCTGCTTGTCGGCGGCGAGAAGGCCCGGCTGTTCTTTGCGCAGCGATCGCACCCCGTCAAGACGTTGGGAACCTACGTACGGGTGTACAACGATCCGAGCATGGAGATCGCCGGCCGGATCTCGCGGGATGTCATCCGGTTGTACTCCGAACAGAAGATCGGACGCTGTGTCGTGGTCAGCATGCGGTTCGTGTCGGACCTGAAGCAGACGTTGCAGATCGAGACGCTGCTTCCGGTCAGCGTGGAGCCTCGCGGTGTCGAGGCGTTGATCGAACCGGCGGGGCCGGAGTTCCTCGACAGGATGCTCCCCCTGTACGTTCAGGGGAAGCTGTTCGAAGCGCTGCTGCATACCCGCGCCAGTGAAGAAGCGATCCGGCGGCAATCGATGAAGAACGCAACAGACAACGCGGACGATCTCATCACGCTTCTCACGAGAACCTACAACAAGCTGCGTCAGCAGGGGATCACAACGGAGATCGCGGACATCGTGGGAGGATCGGAAGCGCTGCGTAACGCGTAATCCTCCGGAAAGATCAGGAGCATTCCATGGCGAAAACACAGGTCGTTGGACGAATTACCGAGATCAAAGGTCCCGTTATTGATGCGCGGTTCGAGAAAGGGCGGCTTCCTCATGTCAACGATGCGCTGAGAATCCCCCGCGAGGGTGACACGGATCTCGTTCTCGAGGTTGCCCAGCACCTAGGCGATGATGTCGTGCGCGCCATCGCGATGGATTCAACCGATGGATTGGCGCGAGGGACCGAGGTGTACAGCGACAGGGAACCGATCACCGTACCGGTGGGGCCGGAAACGTTGGGGCGGATGCTGAACTTGCTTGGCGAACCGATCGATCAGATGCCGGCGCCGGAGACGAAACTCCGGTACTCGATCCACCGCAGCGCCCCCGGATTGCTCGATCAAGAGGTGGAAGCGGAAGTCTTCGAGACGGGGATCAAGTCGATCGATCTGATCTGTCCGTTCCCGAAAGGCGGAAAGATCGGCCTGTTTGGCGGCGCCGGGGTGGGGAAGACGGTGCTGATCATGGAGTTGATCCGCTCGATTGCCTACGAGCATCAGGGGTTCTCGGTGTTCGCCGGGGTCGGGGAGCGAACACGGGAAGGCAATGAGCTGTACTTGGAAATGAAGGAAGCCGGCGTCCTCAAGAACACGGCGCTGGTGTACGGACAGATGAACGAACCTCCCGGGGCGCGGTTCCGTATCGCGCTCACCGGAGTCACGGTGGCCGAGTACTTCCGCGATGAAGAGGGACGCGATGTCTTGTTCTTCGTCGACAACATCTTCCGCTTCGCTCAGGCCGGCAGCGAAGTATCGGCGCTTCTTGGGCGGATCCCGTCCGAGGTCGGTTACCAGCCGACGCTGGCCACGGAAATGGGCGAGCTTCAAGAGCGGATCACGTCAACCAAGAAGGGATCGATCACCTCCGTTCAGGCGATCTACGTCCCGGCCGATGACTTGACTGACCCGGCACCGGCAACCGTGTTCTCGCACCTCGATGCGTCGGTGACGCTCGACCGGGCGATCGTGGAGAAGGGGATCTACCCCGCCGTGAACCCGCTGACGTCCAGTTCGACGATGCTTGATCCGCACATCATCTCTCACGATCACTACCGCGTGGCGCAGAGGACGCTGGAGATCCTGCAGCGCTACGAGGACCTCCGCGACATCATCGCCATCATGGGGATGGACGAACTCTCGGAAGAAGACAAACTCACCGTCAGGCGGGCACGCAAAGTACAGCGGTTCATGAGCCAACCGATGTTCGTGGCCGAGAACTTCACCGGCCGTTCCGGGGCGTACGTGAAACTCGAAGACACCGTCAAAGGGTTCGGGATGATCATCGACGGTGAGCTCGACGAAATCCCCGAGCAGGCGTTCTACATGACCGGGACGATCGACGAGGTTCTCGAACGGGTCAAGCACAGCGAAGCCGGCGACGAACGATCGGATGCCGAGCCGGAGAATCCGGAGGAGTCAACGGAATAGGATGAGCTTGTTGCGGTGGGTCCCCAAGCGCTGGAAGAAGCGGATGGCGCTGTTCACGCCGCGGGGGTTCGCCGATGTCCGGTCGTGCGGGGCGTTCTATGACGCCCGCGCCGGGTTGTTCCGGGGCGATGCTGCCGACGAGCAGATGATGGCGCTGGAGTACGGGAGCGTCGATGGTCAGCAGAAGCTATTTGCCCGCGCAACGGCGCTTCTCCCTCCGGTCGGGAAGATCCTCGATATCGGATGCGGTCTCGGTCATCTCGTGGACTACGCCGATCGCCAGGCGCCTTCACTCGATTCGTATCTTGGAGTCGACGTCAGTCAGGCGATGATCGATCGCGCGCAGCAGCGGTTTGCCGGACGCGCCGAGGTGTCGTTCGAGCTTCGAGATGTCCTGGACCGGCCGCTGGAACCGGAAGCATTCGACGCGGGTTACATCATCAGCGTGCTCGGCTACGCCATCGGGAACGACCCGCTGCAGACGATGATCCGCATCCTGGGAAACGCCTACGAAGCCTGCACCACCGGCGTTGTCTTCACCCATCTGGTCACCGGGCGAAAACCCGAGCTTGTGTTCACCACCGATCCCAACGACCTCGCTGTGCGGCTGGAGCGCGAACTCGGGTGCCGCGCCGTTATTGATGATGACGGAGAGGACTTCACGTACCTGATGGCGTTGCTTCGTCCGTAGCGGATTGCGCACTACCCTCCGCACGGCGAGGAGGAGGAACACGATGGTGCTCCTCCCTCTGCCAGGTCAGAGCGACAGCATCGGTGATCCGTCCGCTTCGACCACCTCCACTCGGATCCACGCGGTGGAGCCGTCCTCGAAGCCAAGGCGCAGGTCGTAGATCCCCGGAACAAGCCCGGTCGTATCCGCCTCGAACCGGTAGGAGGTTTCCTCCGGGTCGTAGCGGGCGTTCCAGGAGTCGAGAGGTTCCATGCCTTCGGGATCGCTGGTGATGTCCACGGCGTACAAAGTGACGATGACGTAGCTTGATGTGCAGGGGCGTCCGTCAGCACCTGAGATTCCACAGCTTCCAAGGATCGTCTCGCCCAGTGCGTAGACGGCTTGAAGCTCTCTGCACCCGGCCATCGGAGGCTCCTCTCCTTCTTCCAGATCGAGGCAGCGATCGAGGAAGCCGGCAGCGTCGTCGGAGGCAGCGATGAACAGCGTCTGCGGCAGCACTGTGACTGTGACATCGAAGGAGACTGTGGATGCATTCCCGCACAGGTCGGTGGCGGTGTAGGTGATCGGGGTGGTTCCGAGCGGGAAGAGGTCTCCCGGAGCATGGCTTGCCAGTAGATTTCGCAGCCCGCTGTGGAGATCGGTTGCCGTTGGCTCTTCCCACGTACACGTAGCCGTTTCCTCGCCGTAGGGAATCCTTACCGTGACGTCACGCGGGGCGTCGCGGATGGTGGGAGCCGTTGTATCGATCCTGTATGGGCCGAACGGGGAGATGTCGGTCGGGTTTCCCGCGTGGTCAACGGCTTGGCATGTCAGATGCCATGAACCGTCTTCGGAGACGAGGCCAACTTGAGGGTGATCAGCCTCCAGGAACCAGGTTTCGGCGGCAACACCTGTCGCGGCGGAGACCCATGCGATGTGGCATCCAGCCATCCCCGACAGCGCATCGCTCGACGATGCGAACCCCTCGAAGCGAAGGACGGGGTCGGCCGACCAGACGCCGGCCGTGTGGCTCGTACACACCACCTCCGGATGCGTCGGCGCCTCCGTGTCGATCGGAAACGGGCCGAGATGAGTCGCGCCCGTCCAGTTCCCGGCGTTGTCCACGGCGGCGATGTGGAAGTACCAGCCGCCGTCCGGTGCCGCGCCGAACGTGTCTCCGGTCCAGTCCTCGGAGTGTTCCTTGGTTCGCGTCGGTGTCCACGTTGTCGAGCGATTCCATTCCACCTCGAAGCCGGCGATCCCGCTACTTGCGTCATCAGCGCCGGGAATGTCGATTTCGACGGCATCATCGTTCGACCAGACATTCACCGTGTGGCTCGGGCTTGACGGAGACGGATCCGCCGGATCCGTCGTGTCGATCAGGAACGGGCCGAGATGCACGGGATCGCTCCAGTTTCCCGCCGCATCGACGGTGACGAGATGGAACCACCATTCCCCGTCGTCGGTTGCGGTAAACGGTCCGCCGGACCAGAGGGAGTCATGATTCGCCGTCTCGGTCCCGTTCCATGTCGATGATCGATCCCAAGCCGCTTCGAACCCGTCCACGAACGACCATCGATCCCACGCATCGGCGACGGTGATGGGGATGTTCGGATCGGAACTCCATGCATCGGTTGCATGCGATGGGTGCGTGATGGTGGGATTGAGGGGAGCGCTCGTGTCGAGGGTGAACGAGCGCCATGTGTAGGGGCTGTTGTTGCCGGCGTTGTCGCGGGCGTAGACGCGCCACGCATAGCCGCTCCCTTCGTACAGATCCGACGGCGTGTACGCCGTGTTGGTCGTGTAGGTACTTCGATCGAGCGGACCGGTGATCGTCACGCGGTAGTTCTTCAGTCCGCTCCCTCCGGCTTCGTCTTCGACAGAGTTCCACGAGAACGTCGGCGACGGAGTCGAGAGGACGGCACCCTCCGGAGGCCATGCCGCCGTCGGCTCCGGCGGCGGAGTCGTGTCGAGAAGGACGGTAGAGTCGGCGGATGTCGAAGCCTTGTTTTCCTCCCCGGTGGATACGCTGGTGCAGACGCCGGCTGGAATGGAGACAGTGAGCGTACCGTCTTGCGTTCCGTCCTCGACGAGCGCGATGCGGATCGTGAACACAGTGTGATCGTCGGATGTCAGCGTGATCGTTCCCGGTCCGCCGGTACCGGTAACGCTGACGTCGCTTGCGTCAAATCCGATCACCGGTTCCGAGAACGTGGCTTGAAACACGACAGGCGACGCGTTGGTTGGATCCTCTTGGGTCGTCGCGATCTCCACTGCTACTTCGGGCGAACCGGCACACGCCACGGGTGCAACGCACACGGCAACAAGAAGGGCAAGAAGAAACTGAGGGCTTGTTTTCCATCGGAACATCGAAACCTCCCTGTCGGGTCCGGCCGTCTGGCGGGTCGGCTCCTACACAGATGTGGATTGCATCCTTTTCTATCACAAAGAATATCTAACTACCCTATCACATATTCACGTCGAAAGACAACATCACCGATGTGGAGCGATGCTCGGGACACGGATGGCCGACAACACGAAAGGGTCGCCGAAGTCACAGAGGATGGATTGACCCTTCTTGGCTGAGCGTCTATAATCGACTCCACCACGGCGGCGTAGCCAAGTGGAAAGGCAAGGGACTGCAAATCCCTGATTCACCGGTTCGAATCCGGTCGCCGCCTCCAAGATGGACAGAGGGGTGGTTAGCTCAGCTGGGAGAGCGCATGCTTGACGTGCATGAGGCCAGAGGTTCGAGTCCTCTACCACCCACCAGCGAAACCGCCGACCGAAACGGTTGGCGGTTCCTGTTTCCGGAGGGAGGTCGACGGTGGACCGGGCAAGAGATCTGATCCGACCGTATGCGGAACGCGATGACGTCGTTGGGATCTACGTGGTGGGATCCACCACCCGTCCATACCGCGACGAACTCTCCGACTACGACTTCGAAGTGATCGTGACCGATGAAGGATTCGGCGCACTCACGGACGACGAGAAACACGTGTTCGTGATCGACGACGGACCTCCTCGTCGTGTCGATCATGAGTTCTACCTGCGGCCGCTCGCAGAGTTTCGAGCGCTGGTTTCTTCGACTCATGATCTGTTCCATGGGCCCTATCAGCACGCAGAGATCCTTCACGATCCGGACGGTGTACTTACCGAGGTTGTGGCCCGGTTGGCGCGGTTACCCCAAGATGTACGCAGCTCGCGGATGACAATTCACTACTTGGAGACCCTCGAAGCGATCGGGCGGATCAAGAAGCTGCGACGCCGTCAAGGCAGAGACGACGCCTCCGAGTTTGGTGTCCGGCTGCTTGCCGGCGAGGCGGTGCGGGCCGTCACGAAACTCATCTTTCTTCAGCGGGGATGCTGGCCGCCTGTTCGACATTGGACGCAGCAAGAGCTTGCGCTTGTGGATGGGACAGATCAGCTCGAGGTGGCGATGATCGCCGTGATGCGCGATCCGGCGACTCCGGCCTGCGATCGGTTGATGGAGCAGGTCAACGGATGGCTGACAGCTTGTGGCGAGACCTTTCACGCCGATGTGAACCGGCTCTTCCATTGGGCGTTCCTCACCGAAGACGGAAAGGAATCGTTCGAGGTCTGGGGCGGACGCTAGCCGGGCAAGGAAAGCTCTTCTGTTGCCCGATGCAACGGATTGCCACCGTGTGAGCGGAGGCGTATACTCGCCGCGCCAACGACCCCGATTCCTGTCACTGACCAACTCAAGGAGGCCAGGATGAAACCGCGGATCGGAATCCGCCTCGAAGACATGTACGCGTGGGAGCGACGAACTCCCCTGACCCCCGATGACGCACGCCGCCTCCGAACGGGAGAAGGACTGGAGATTGTTGTTCAGAGTTCGGCGAAACGTGCCTACACGGATGATGAGTACCGCTCGGCCGGAATCCCCGTGGTGGCTTCTCTCGATGACTGTCCGTTGATCATCGGGATCAAGGAGATTCCGAACGAACAGCTGGCAGCGGACAAGAACTACGTGTACTTCTCGCACACGATCAAAGGGCAGCCGTACAACATGGCCATGCTGCAGCGGCTTCTCGATCTCAACTGCACGCTCATCGACTACGAACGGATCGTGGATGAAGAGGGTCGGCGGTTGATCTTCTTCGGCAATTTCGCGGGACTGGCGGGAATGATCGACACGCTCTGGGCGCTCGGCCAACGGCTCGATCATCAGGGCATCCGAACGCCGTTCGCCGAGGTCCGCCGTGCGCTGGACTATCGCGATCTCGACGATGCAAAGGCCGACATCGCGCGGATCGGAGACGTCATTCGGAAGGACGGATTGCCGGAGCAGATCGAACCGCTCGTGATCGGCGTCGCCGGGTACGGGAACGTCTCCAAGGGGGTACAAGAAATCCTTGACCTTCTTCCCGTCGAGCAGATCGAACCGGAAGAGCTTTCGGGGGTTCACGCATCCTCTCGGCTGTCCGGCACAGGGATCGGCAAGGTGGTGTTCGAGGAGAGGCACATGGCGATGCCGGCCGATCCCGATCAACCGTTCGACCTGCAAACCTATTACAGCCACCCCGAGAGGTTCCGCGGGCGGTTCGAGACGTTCTTGGATGAGCTGGATGTCCTTGTGAATTGCATCTACTGGGAGCCGCGTTATCCGCGGTTGATCACCCGTAAGCAGCTTCGAGATCGCCTGGAAGCGGGCGAGCTGCGATTGAAGGTCATCGGAGACATCACCTGTGATATCGAAGGCTCGATCGAAGCCACCGTCCGGGCGACCGAGCCCGACAACCCCGTCTATGTTTTCGATCCGCGAACAGGAGAGGCCGTCGACGGAGTCGAAGGAGAAGGAACGGTGGTCATGGCGGTGGAGATCCTTCCTACGGAACTTCCGCGGGAATCGTCATCGTTTTTCAGCCGGATCCTCGCCGGGTTGCTGCCGAGGCTGGCCGGGGCCGACCTCGACAAGCCGATCGATCAGAGCGGTTTGCCGCCGGAGCTTCAGCGCGCCGTGATCTGCCACCGCGGACGTCTTGCGCCCGCCTACACGTATCTTCAAGAGCATCTCAAGCAGCACGCGACATCGACAAAGGAAGGTGTCAATTGAAACGCATTCTCGTCCTGGGCGCCGGATTGGTTGCCAAACCCCTCGTTCGGTATCTGCTAGACGTTCCCGAGTTCGATGTCACCGTAGGCAGTCGCACCATCGCCAAAGCGGAGCGGCTTGTCGGTGATGCACCGAACGGGCATGCAAAGACGGTCGACGTCGATGATCGGCAAGCGCTCGAGGCGCTTGTGCGCGAGGCGGATCTTGCCGTGAGCTTGCTGCCCTATGTCTATCACCCCGTCGTGGCAGGCCTGTGCGTGAAGCACGGCAAACAGATGGTCACGACATCGTATGTGAAGGATGCGATGACGGAACTGGACGGCGCTGCGAAACAGGCGGGCGTCGTCCTGTTGAATGAGATCGGCGTGGATCCGGGGATCGATCACATGTCGGCGATGAGAGTGATCCATC
>CAZKPU010000059.1:0-15050 GCA_964554715.1 uncultured Thermotogae bacterium
CCTTCGGAAAGCGTTCGCTCCGTCACCGGCGATCCGCAAGCTCGCGCGATGACGAATCGGAGACGCTTGCTTATAATCCTGATCGAAGGAGGCCGTGTGAGCGATCCGTTGTCGTTGGTCGTGATCGTTGTGTTCGTCGCCGCTGCGTTCTTCTTCCTGTTCCGCTGGGTGCGCCCTGCACGAAGCAGCCTCAACAACTCGTTCGAAAAGCGGATTCTGATCCAGAGCCGCGAGTACTTGCTCGATGTGTTGGAACGGTTGCCCGAAGATACGCCGGTGGATCAGCGCAGGGAAGTGGAGGAGAAACTGGCTTCTGTCGAAGAGAAACTGGGACTCGCCGGGAAACAGCCACCGCGAGAGGACGAGGACTTTCGGAGCGACGAGACCGGGAGGAAGGATGCGTAGAAACTTGACGATTCTCGCTGTGATCGTTCTGGGGTTCGTATCGATCATCGCCGGGATCTTGTTGTACAACGAAGCCAAGTCCGTAGAGACGCTTTCGTTCATGGTCTCGGTGTACGCTGTCCCGAAGTTCGAACCCGAAGACCGCACAGATCCGATGTATCAGCAGTGGTTGGAGAAGGAAGACGCGATCGACCGCTACTACAACCAGTACCGCCGCCTGCGGACGGCCGCGTGGCTGTGCATGTTCGGCGGTGTCGGTGTGGCTCTGCTGGGGACTACGACGGGCCTGGGGATGTTCGGTTGGTTGGGATCATCTCGCATCGCTCGCGGTATCCGAAAGCGCAGGAGCAACCGCCGGTAGCCGCTTTCCTCTCGACACGGCTGGACGACCGCCTACGGGTTCGCCGGAGCGACCGCAACCACGGACGACGGATCGTGAATCCTGACGTCATCGAACGAAACACAGACGTCGTCGGCCTGCAGTGTTTGCACGATCACGCCGACTTCTCCCCATGGAATGATCAGATTCGAATACTCCATCACCCGACACCCGTTAACGTAGAACCAGCTGTTCGCGCCATCGCATTCGACGCGCAACCGGTTGACCGCCTCATGTCCGAGATGGGAGACATAGCATCGCCGCCGGCCGACAAGCGTCGTCTCCCGTCCGTCCACGACTTGGCACAACTCGACGTAGCCGTCCCCCGTGATGCAGAACCGAAAGTAGGATTGATCGTCGATGCACCCGAAGACAATGCCGTAGGAGCAGTGGGGCGTTCCCGACTGCTGGCAGACATCGACTTCGATCACACCGGCGTGGAACCTGCTTCCCTCAAGGAGTCCTACCGTTGGGAATCGAGGGGAGCGCGCCAACACCTGATACGCACCGAGCGCAATCCAGGTCTCCGAAACGCTTGAGCAGGCGATGCTCCACGGCGTTGGTGAACCCGACGAGAAATCCTGTTCATACACGACGTCGCCGAAGCCGTGAACCACTCCGGCAAGCACGGCAAGCAACCCCACAACCCAAGGCCAAGCTCCCCTTCTTCTCACGACGGCAGTCCCCCCATCACGACCAGCCTGTTGTCTATAGTCTCTCCTTCATTCGTTGTAAGTCTAGCCGTCGTGCTGTGTCCGGAACCGGCCATTCGTCCCGTAGTGAACAGACGGTTTCGGTCCTCGGCCGAGACACGGAAGAAGTGCTCCGATTGCTGGCGGCTTCGGGCGAATCATGATCCCTTGACAGGTCGCAGGGGCTCGCCTACCATTCGGTCTGTCGGGTCGTTAGCTCAATGGTAGAGCAGCGGACTCTTAATCCGTTGGTTGCAGGTTCGAGTCCTGCACGACCCACAGTTCACGGGTCGTTAGCTCAGAGGCAGAGCACCTGACTTTTAATCAGGGAGTCGCTGGTTCGAATCCAGCACGACCCAGTCTATTTGAGAGACGGAGCTGTCGTTCCTATAATCCGTTGGCGTACGACAGATAGGTCCCCATCATCTAGCGGCCTAGGATACCGGGTTTTCATCCCGGCGGCAGGGGTTCAAATCCCCTTGGGGACGCCAGACACGCAACGTTGCGGCAGGTTCGGACACTCAGTAGAATGTCGGGCGAATAGCTCAGCTGGGAGAGCATCCGGCTTACATCCGGAAGGTCACAGGTTCGAGTCCTGTTTCGCCCAGTGATGTGACTTCATTCGGGGACGTGGTCTAGTTTGGTCTAGGACGCTGGATTGTCACTCCAGAGATCGCCGGTTCAAATCCGGTCGTCCCCGCCAGGTTGTGCCGAGGTAGCTCAGTTGGTAGAGCACGGCCCTGAAAAGGCCGGTGTCCCCAGTTCGAATCTGGGCCTCGGCACCATCTTTTTTGCAATCCCCCGGGTGGATTCCCTATCCTTAGGACTCCGGGACATCCATTGGAAGAGGAAGTCGATGGCGAAGAATCCATCTGTGCTGTGGCAGCAGGCGATCGACCGCTTGCGCTCGCAATTGCCCGAAGCGAGTGTCGAGACGTGGTTCGCCTCCGCGGACGCCGTTGCGTTTCACGATCACGAGTTGGTCATTTCGGTGCCGGATCTCTTCACCAAAGGCGGGATCGAACGGCGCTACCGGACGACGATCGAACAGATCATCTCGGATCTCTGTTGCGCGCCGATGTCGCTCAACGTCCAAGTCCAGACAACACCGGAGGTCTCCACCGAGCCGGTCCCCACGCTCGACGCATCCGATGAGACCCGTTGTCCGATTCCGGATGCAGCCTCGGAGCTACCCGCCTTCAACCCCGACTACACGTTCGATCTGTTCGTTCGAGGTGAGTGCAATCGGTTCGCGCTCGCCGCAGCCCGCAAGGTATCGGAACAGCCGGGGAAGGCCTACAACCCTCTGTTCATTTACGGGAACGTCGGTCTAGGAAAGACACACCTCCTCCAGGCGATCGGGAGTCATGCCTGTGCCGCCGGAAGATCGGTCGTGTACACAACCTCGGAGCGGTTCGCCAACGAGCTCATTCAGAGCATCCGCGACAAGTCAACCGCCTCGTTCCGTGAGACGTACCGCCAGATCGACGTGCTGCTGATCGATGATGTCCAGTTCTTCCAAGGCAAGGAGGCGACGCAAGAGGAGCTGTTTCACACGTTCAACGAGCTCTACGCCGCCGAGAAGCAGATTGTGCTCGCTAGCGATCGTGCGCCCGAGGATCTGTCAGGCCTCCAAGAACGGCTTGTTTCCAGGTTCCGCTGGGGGCTTGTCGCCGACATTCAGGCCCCCGATCTTGAGACCCGGATCGCCATCCTCCACGCCAAGGCGTCCTATCGCGGAGTCGAAGTGGATGATTCCATTCTCGAACTCATCGCAAGCCGGATCTCATCGAACGTCCGCACCTTGGAAGGCGCGTTGATCCGGGCGATCGCGTTTGCCGAACTCCAGGGAGTCGAACTGACGCCACGGAGTGTGGAGTCGACACTGCCCAAGGAAGGACGTCGCGCACGGCTCTCGATCGAGCACATCAAGGACGAGGTCGCAGCGAGGTATCACCTCAAATGTGAGGATCTGGAAGGAGCGAGCCGCCAGCGGGAGATCGCTCAGGCAAGGCACATCGCGGTGTACCTGTCGCGCGAATTGACGCGCCAGTCGTTCCCGGCGATCGGGCGAGCGTTCGGAAACCGTGACCACACAACGGCGATGCATTCGTATGTCCGGATCAAGGAACTGCTGGAAGAAACGCCGCTTCTTCACTCCGAGATCCAAGAGATGCGGGATTCCTTGGCGTCCCGCTATTCGATCCCCCGGTGAAATGCCTGCGGATCGCAAATGGCGTGACCCGGCAACCGAGGCTGACTTGTGGAAAACCCTGTGGATATCCCCGGCATATTCATGGGAGAACCCCCCCGATCTGTGGAAAAACCTCTTCCCAAGACGAAGCGGGCGGTTTTCCTCAGCGTTTTCCCCAGATATCCCGGCGCCCTCCTGTGGATATGCACAAGATGTCTCCATGCAGGAACGCAAAACAGGTCAGCATTCTTCGCGGTTTTCCACCGGTTCGAGATCTCCCTACAACTACTGCTATTCTTGAGCTATGAAAGAGATGAAGAAGGTCTTTTCTCGGTACAACTTGGCGGATGCGTTCCGCGAGCAAGAAGTCCTTCTTTTCTGGGAGAAAGTGGTGGGCGATACCTTGGCCAAATTCTCCCAGGCATCGCGGTTCGAAGACGGGACCCTTGTGATCGTCGTCGCATCGTCCGCAGTTGCCTCCGAACTGCGGATGTTGGAGACGCAGCTCATCGATCGGCTGAACAAACACTGTGAGCGCTCTCTGGTCACACGGCTTCGCTTTGTGCCGGGGAAACTTGCTCATCCGGCGGAAACTTCCCAAACGCGGTCTCGGCTTGAAAACCCCGATCCCACGCCGGAAGCGGAGGATCTCGCCGACATGCAGGACATCGAGGATCCGCGCCTGCGGAAGGCGTTCGCCAGAATCCGCCGTGGTGGAATCAATCGAGACGCCACACGGCTGCAGTCGGGAGCAACGCGCTGCCCGAGGTGTGGGATTGTGTTCTGGGGCAATGGGCGCATCTGTCCCGGATGTCTCTACGACGGGTTTGAGGAACATCAAGATCGGGAATAGAATGCGGTTCGATCAACGATGATAAAGAGCACAACGATTCTCGCCCTCAGATCGGCCGATCAGCGATGTGCCGTGATGGCGTGTGACGGTCAAGCCACGATGGACACCATGGTCATCAAGCGGAATACCCGCAAGGTGTATCGGCTGAATGACGGCCAGGTCCTGGTTGGGTTTGCCGGCGCGACCGCCGATTGCCTCGCGTTGCTGGATCGTTTGGAAGGGAAGCTGAAGAAGCACAACGGACAACTACGCCGCGCCGCCGTCGACATGACCAAGGAATGGCGCACCGATCGGATCCTCCGGCAGTTGGAGGCGATCGTTGTTGCGGTCAGCGAAGAATCGCTTCTCATGATTTCGGGCGCCGGTGACGTTCTCGAACCGGATGAAGGGATTGTGGGCATCGGCTCCGGTGGAGCCTACGCGTTGGCCGCCGGGCGAGCGCTGCTCGCTGAGACGGACCTGCCGCTGGAGACGATTGCCCGCAAGAGCCTGGAAATCGCCGGGTCGATCGACATTTACACCAACAAGGAGATCGTGCTCGAGAGGATTGCATGGTGACGATGATGGCAAGCGCGGCTTCGGGAGACGGTGGACTTATAGAGGTCACGACCGGGATCTACGGATTGACCCCGGCGCAAATCGTCGCCGAACTGGACAAGTATGTGATCGGACAGCAAGCGGCGAAGAAGGCGGTGGCCGTCGCTCTTCGGAACCGGATGCGCCGCGCGTGCATCGATGGCGACATCCGTGACGAGATCAAACCGAAGAACATCCTGATGATCGGTGCCACCGGTGTCGGCAAGACGGAGATCTCGCGGCGGCTGGCCAGGCTCACGACGTGCCCGTTCATCAAGGTGGAGGCGACGAAGTTCACCGAAGTCGGGTATGTCGGCCGGGATGTGGAGTCGATGATTCGTGATCTTGTCGACATCGCGATCGACATGGTCCGCGAGGAAGAGATCATCGATGTGGAAGAAGAAGCGGAACGGCTCGTCACGCAGGAACTCCTGGACGCGCTTCTTCCCGCACCCGATGTATCGGAGTCCGACGACCAGCAAGACAGTCACGGCCGGACCCGTGAGAAGCTGTTGCGCAAGCTGGAAGCGGGCGACCTCGAAGAGCGGTATGTCGAGATCTCGGTCGAAGAACAGGTTGTGCCGCAGCTCGAGCTGTTCTCACAAGACGGAGTTGATCAGATCGGCGTGGATATGGGCGATATGCTGTCCGGATTGATTCCGCCGTCCCGGAAGAAGCGGCGCGTCAAACTGGCGGATGCCCGGCCGATCTTGTTCGAGCAGGCGTTGGATCGGCTGATCAACATGGAAGACGTGCGGACGCGCGGGCTCCAATTGGCCGAAGACATGGGGATTGTCTTCTTGGACGAGATCGACAAAGTTGCCGCGGGAGGACGTGAAGAAACGGGCGGGCCCGGCGTTTCGAGGCAGGGCGTCCAACGTGACTTGCTTCCTCTGTTGGAAGGGACCGCGGTGCGAACCCGTTACGGAGCTGTGTCGACGGAGAACATCCTGTTCATCGCAGCGGGCGCATTCAACATGTCCAAGCCGTCGGATCTGATCCCCGAACTGCAAGGGCGGCTTCCGATACGTGTCGAGCTGGAGAATCTGACCGCCGAAGAGTTTGTCCGAATCCTTGCCGAGCCAAAGGACGCCCTGATCAAGCAGTACGAAGTCCTTCTCGGCGTCGAGGGCGTATCACTCAGCTTCACCGACGACGCGATCGCGGAGATCGCGCGCATCGCGTACGAGTTGAATCAGACGACCGAGAATATCGGAGCGCGCCGGTTGATGACCGTCATGGAGCGCCTGATGGAGGACCTCTCCTTCGAGGCCGAGCGTCACAAAGGGCAAAACATCACGATCGACCGGGCGTACGTCACCGAGCGGCTCGAAGACATCGTCGAGAACCCGGATCTTTCGCGCTACATTCTCTAAGACAGCATCGAAGGTTTCGCCCGTTGTCATGCCGCATACGCCGCGGGTACCATTGCCCGCCGAATAGAACAAGGGAGGAATGATGATCCACGTCTCTTTGCCCGATGGCTCTGTGATCGATGTCGAACGCGGCAGCTCGATCCTCGATGTGGCCCGCGCGATCGGTCCGCGGCTTGCAAAGGCCGCGGTTGCCGGCGTCATCGACGGGGCCGCGCACGATGTGCGCGAGACGATCTCGGAGGACTGCAATCTCACGATCCTTACGAAGGGATCGGCGGAAGCTCTTGAGGTTCTCCGGCACACGACAACGCATATCATGGCCCAGGCGGTGAAGAGACGCTTCCCGGACACGCGGCTGGGGATCGGACCGGCGATCGAAGACGGGTTCTACTACGACTTCGATCGGGATCAGCCGTTTTCGGAAGACGATCTTGCTGCCCTTGCCGAGGAGATGCGTGCGATCATCGCCGAAGATCTGCCGATTGAGCGGATGACTCTTCCCAAGGACGAAGCCAGAGAGAAGCTCACGGCGGAGAACGAACCGTACAAGATCGAGCTGCTCGACGAGCTGGAAGATGACCCGGTCACGTTCTTCCGGCAGGGGGATTTCTCCGATCTGTGCCGCGGACCACACTTGCGGTCCACCGGGCAGGTTCCAGAGGATGCGATCAAGCTGATGTCCGTGGCCGGTGCCTATTGGCGCGGTGATGAGCATCGACCGATGCTTCAGCGGATCTATGGTACGGCCTGGTGGAAAGCCGCGGAACTCAAGGAGCATCTCGAGCGGATCGAGGCGATCAAGGCGCGAGACCACCGCCGGCTGATCCGCGATCTGGACCTTGTCAGCTTCCACGAAGAAGCCGGGGCCGGGCTTGCCTATTGGCATCCCCACGGCGGCCGGATGCGCGTGCTGATCGCAGACTCCTGGCGCAAGTGGCACTACGAGGGCGGGTACTCACTTGTGTTCACCCCGCATATCGGCAGAGCCCATCTGTGGGAGACCTCGGGGCACCTGAGCTTCTACAAAGACGGGATGTATGCGCCGATGGACATCGACGGGCAGGAGTACTACCTGAAACCGATGAACTGCCCGTTCCACGTGATGATCTACAACTCGCAAACGCGTTCCTATCGTGAGCTTCCGCTGCGATGGGCCGAACTCGGAACGGTGTATCGATATGAGAGGAGCGGCACGCTGCACGGGCTGCTGCGCGTTCGCGGGTTCACGCAGGATGATGCACACATCATCTGCACGGATGAGCAGATCGACGAAGAGATCCTCCGGGTTCTCGACTTCAGCTTGGATCTTCTTCGTGGCTTCGGGTTCGAAGACTTCAAGATCGAGCTGTCGGTCCGCGATCCATCGCATCCGGAGAAGTACGCCGGTGAAGACGCGATGTGGGAAGCGGCGGAAAGCTCTCTGGTGAAAGCGATTGCGGCAAGAGATCTTCCCTATGAGCGGATGGAAGGCGAAGCGGTTTTCTACGGCCCAAAGATCGATATCAAGATCAGAGATGCCCTCCATCGGACATGGCAGTGCACGACGATTCAGTTCGACTTCAATCTGCCGGGACGGTTCGAGATGTCGTATGTCGGCGAGGACGGCCAAGAGCATCGCCCGTACATGGTGCACCGAGCGCTTCTCGGGAGCCTGGAGCGGTTCTACGCTCTGTTGGTCGAGCACTACGGTGGAGCGTTCCCGGTGTGGCTGGCACCCGTGCAGACCGTGTTGATCCCGATCTCCGACCGACACCTCCCGTATGCCCAGGATGTAGAGGCGAAGATGCGGGCGCGCGGAATCCGCGTCGAACTGGATGCCTCGTCGGAGCGGATGAACGGCAAGATCCGAAACGCACAACTGCGGAAGGTTCCGTTCATGCTGGTGATCGGCGATCGCGAGCAGGAGAGCGGCTCGGTTGCCGTTCGGCTTCGCTCGGGAGAGGACCTTGGGGCACAACCCGTAGATGATGTGGTCGAACGGATCCTGCGGCTGGACGAATCCAAGTCGACGTCCCTGTTGTAGTCAAACGGGGTAGACGCCTTGACGGAGGGAGCTTTGAACCTGATGCGGTGGAACGATCATGGATGAGTTGCTTCTGCTTGCGCGTGTGCTGGTGGCGGCGGGGTTGAGCGCCGTCATCGGATTGGAGCGAGAGTTCCACGGACGTCCCGCCGGATTGCGGACCCATCTTCTTGTGGGGGTGGGTGCGGCGTTGGTCATGGCGGCGTTCGAAGCGGCGACGATCCGTATCGGGGCGCCCTCGGAGGCCCTGCGGATCGATCCCGGACGCCTTGCCGCCGGCGTGATTACGGGGATCGGTTTCCTTGGAGCAGGGACGATTCTGAAGGTGGGAGACTGGGTGCGCGGGCTCACCACGGCCGCCTCGTTGTGGTTTGTCGCGATGCTGGGGATCGCCGCAGGCCAAGGGCTTTACATCCTTGCCGCCGGAGGATGTGCGACCGGATTGGCGATCCTATCGCTGATCGATCCCCTTGCGTCGCGTCTGCCGCATCGCATCTACCACACCCTCGAGTTGACGCTGGCCGCCGAGCGCCGAGCCTCCATCGAGCAGGCGCTTGACGAACTCTTGGTGACGGGAGGAGATGCGCGGCCTGTTAGGGTCCGGATTACCCGCACGAGCTGGCGTTGGGACGCCGACGGGCAAACCGTCACATTGAGCTACCGGATCCGCCACGGCCACTCCGCCGATGTGGAAGGAGCGGTGGAACAGCTGAGCGAGCTGGACGGGGTCGTCCGCGCGGATCTCCGGCTGTAGCTTTCGGAGGAGGCCCCTTCCTCTAGCCAAGCGCGCGCCGGAGCGGCTCGAGCTGATCGAGAGCTTCCCAGCGCACATCGAGTTCCGGCCTTCCGAAATGGCCGTAAGCGGACAACGGCTCGTATTGAGGTCGGCGAAGATCGAACCGTTCGATGATCGCTTCGGGGCGGAAATCGAAGACGGATTCCACGGCCTTTCGAAGCGCCTCATCGCTTCTTGAGCCGGATCCGAGAGACGAGACATGAACGGCCAGCGGCTTCGCCTTGCCGATGGCATAGGCGATCTGAACTTCGGCCCTCTCGGCGGCTCCGGCGGCCACGAGGTGCTTGGCGACATAGCGGGCCATGTACGCGCCGGTCCGGTCGACCTTGGACGGATCCTTGCCGGAGAACGCTCCTCCTCCGTGAGATCCGAATCCGCCGTACGTATCCACGATGATCTTGCGGCCGGTCATCCCCGCGTCGGATGCCGGGCCTCCGATCACGAACCTCCCCGAGGAGTTCACAAGAATCTCCGTGTCGTCATCCAACCACGCCGAGACGATGGGGTCGACAAGATGCCGACGCAAATCCTCCGCGATCTGTGACTGATCGACGGATGGATCGTGTTGCGCTGCAATCAGCAGCTTCGTGGCGCGAACCGGGCGGTTGCCGTCGTACTCGATGGTGACTTGTGTCTTGCCATCCGGCCGCAGATAGGGCAGCTTCCCGTCCTTCCTCAGCGAGGCCAGCCCTTGGGCCAGGCGATGCGCCAGGGCGATCGGCAACGGCATAAGCTCGGGAGTGTCCTTGCAGGCGTAGCCGTACATAATCCCCTGATCTCCGGCGCCGAGGGCGTCCAGAGGATCCGTGGATCGATCGCCTCGGACTTCGAGCGAACTGCTGACGGCGTCCGCGATATCCGCGGATTGCTCCTTAATGACCGACAGGACCGCACAGGCGGCATGATGGAACCCGAAATCGGCGTTGTCGTAGCCCGTGTCGGCGATGACACGTCGTGTGATCCCATCGAGGTCGACGTAGGCATCCGTGCTGATCTCGCCGCCGACAATCACCAGCCCGGTCGTAATGAACGTTTCGCAAGCGACTCTCCCCCGGGCATCTTGCTCCAGGACGGCGTCGAGAACCGCATCCGAGATCCGGTCGGCCAATTTGTCGGGATGCCCTTCGGTGACCGATTCCGATGTATGTGTGGTGATATCCATCAAGCCTCCTTCATCGGCGATCGTAGCGCTTCGCGGGGGTAGGCTCAACTCGAAGCCGGGCGATCCACAAGGAGGAAAACGAGCGAGCCGGCGGATCCCCCTCGCCGTGTGCGATGACGTACAATCAACGGGATGAGAGCATCCGAAGCCCCGAGGATCGTAGAGTTCGATTCCGTGACATCGACCCAGGATGTTGCGCGGTTGCTGATGGAACCTCGGCCTTGTCCGGATCTTGTCATCGCCAAGACACAAACCGCAGGTCGCGGGAGGTGTGGCCGGATCTGGTGCTCACCGATCGGCGGGATGTACGCGACACTGATCGTTCCTGCCGTCGACGTGATCGCGGCCCGTGCTGCCCTTGCCGTAGCCGGCGTTCTGCAGCGAAGCGGCGTCGATGTCGGGATCAAGTGGCCGAATGACCTGATCGTGAACGGCAGGAAGATCGCCGGACTGCTGATCGAAGTTGTCGGAGATCAAGCTCTCGTCGGCGTCGGCATCAACCTTGATGGATCTCCGATCTCCGAGGCGACGTGTGTCCGAGAGCTTGTCGACGAGGTTCCTCCCGCAAGAACGGTGGCGGAACAAGTCTGGCATGCATGGCCGCGCGCCGCTGCCGAAACGATCCTCGCTGACTACCGGCGGCAATGTGTCACCCTTGGACAACAGGTCCGAGTGGCCTGCGGAGGAGCGACGGGGAGGGTCCTCTGCGGAGTTGCGGTGAACGTGGACGAAACAGGCGCACTCATTGTCGAGCAACACGAAGGCGACCGATCTCCTGTCATTGTAAGCTGCGGCGACTGCATCCACCTTGAGCCCGCTTCCGGCTCTTCCGTTGCCTCACGAGACGGATCCGCCTAGACTGGAAGGGAGACACTGCGATGAGAAAAACATTCTGGAAGCGGCAACAGCAGATCGAGACGCTCGTTCTGCAACATCTTGCCGAAGTGGCCAAGGCGATCGGGTTCTTCCAAGGCGCCTTGGTCGCGTACCTTGAAGAGAAGGATGTTGACAAAGCAGGCAAGCTGGCGTTCGAGACCCATCATGCGGAAGGGGTTGCCGACGACGTGCGTCGCGAAGTCGAGGTGAAGCTTCTTGCCGGGGCGCTGCTTCCCGCCTCACGACGGGATCTGTTGGAGGTCATCGAACAGGTCGACCGGCTGGCCAACGCCGCTGAATCCATCCTTGACTATCTGTTGTTCCAAAAGCCGGACATCCCCGCGGAACTGGCAGAGATCCTTCTGGAAATCGTCCACAAGACGGGTGAGATCTTCGAGAGGGTCGAATCCATGATCGAACATCTGTTCAGCGATCTCTCGCAACTCCACGCCGACACGCAGGCCATCGAGAAGATTGAAGGGGAAATCGATCAACGGGAGCGGGCTGTGATCAAACGGCTGTTCAAGATGGACCTCGATCTGGCCAAGAAGATCCAGCTCCATGGACTTGTCGAACGCTTGGTGGAGATCTCGGACCGGGCGGAGGACCTGTCGGATCACATCGACATCATTGCGGTCGACCGCCATTTCTAGGAGGGCGTATGACGATTCTCGAACAGGCGATTGCACTGGAAGAGCGTGCGGAGACCTACTACCGGTCTTCCAAGGAGGGGATCGAAGATCGGGGCGCGCTAATGATTCTCGATCTGCTGGCGGCGGAGGAACACAGGCATGCCGAAGCGTTGCGAGCCATGGGAGAAGCGGAGCAGCCTTCTTCGCAAGACGCGGCGATCAACCTCCTCGATGAAGTGAAGGGCATTGTCTCCGGGAAGATCGAAGGAGGACGGAATACGGTGTTTTCCGACCGTTCGATGCTCGGAATCCTTCGTGGAGCGATGGAGATCGAACAGGTCACGCAGGCGTTCTACCGCGACCATGCCGCGAAGACAGATAACGACGCAACGCAGAAGCTGTTTGCCGACCTTGCCGAGCGGGAACAGGAGCACTACCTCACGGTCAGCTCCCTTGCCGAGTACTTCGATCGCCCGCAGGCATGGGTGGAGGCCGCCGAGTTCGGGCTGCGTCCCGACAACTACTAGAACGGAGCGAAGGCGGCTGCCCCGGTAGCGTTCATGCCTCGGGAAGCTTGTCCTTGTACATCTGAACGTCCGCCTCGTGGAGAGCGGATTCCAGCGGGCCGTCCGCATCAGGTCTCCAGGAAGCTGTTCCGATCGCCAGATGAACGGGGAAGTCGGTGAGCGATTGCTCGTCGTTCCACCGCGTTACGGCGGAGCGGATACGCTGCTTCATGATCCGGATGCTGTCCCCGTTGCGAGGCAGCACGATCAAGAACTCATCCCCCCCGAAACGCACGAGCTGATCGCTTGCGCGGATCTGCCGGCGCAGCAAGGCAGCGATCGCCACAAGCACCTGATCTCCACGCAGGTGGCCGAGCCGATCGTTGATCTCCTTGAAACGGTTGATATCGATGAGCAGGAAGCCGATGACCCCGCCGTAGCGGGTTGCCTGAGCGGCCAGTGTAGGGATCGTGGCTGCGAAGTAGCGGCGGTTGAACGCTCCGGTGAGCGGGTCGAGAAACGCCTTCGACTCAAGCTCTCTTTCGAGTTGGAGGCGGTTGAGAACGATCGACGCGTACCGGAGGAGCAGCTCCAACTGCCGGATCAACTGGGACTCGAACGCGGAAGGGTCTCCCGAGGCGGCGAAGAACAGGCCTTGCCGGCCGAGCGGTGCACAAAGGCCGGATACCCAGTCCGGGCGGAGCTTGGAGACTTCGTGATCGATGCGGATCGGAATCCCGAAGTCCAGAACACGCCTTGCCGCATCCGAGCCGTTGAGTTGCTCGACAAACGGTTCGGGGAAGACGCCCGATGTGCTGTGTGTGCCGGCAACACCGTGGTTGAACAGCACCACCGCGCATCTCCGCAAACCGAGAACCTCGACGGCGGCAATGGTCGTGAGATCGATCACATCACCGTCCGTTTCGCACTGATCGAGGCTGTGTGCAACCTCGTGAAGTTTCTCCAGCGTTCGGGTGGATGCCTCCAGCGCCTCCACCGCGGTTCGGCGTTCGGTGATGTCCCGGACAACCGCGACGACGAACGACGTTTCACCGATCGAAAACAGCTTGGTGCTGACCTCCGTGGGGAAGCGTGATCCATCCTTCCGAACGCCCACGGCGGTTACGAAGACCCCGCCCGTGGTCTTCTGCTGATCGATGATCGCCGGGAATGCCGTTGAGATCTCCGAGGGAACAAGATCCGCCGCACTGAGTTTCAGGAGTTCGTTGCGTGAGTATCCGTACAAGGCGCAAGCACGGTCGTTGCATTCGAGAACCTTGCCTTCGAGCGACTCGAACAACACGGCATCCGTCGAGGCGGCAAACAACGCTTGCAGCCTCTGCTCACAGATCGCAAGGGCGTCGCGAAGGGCGGCGTTCTCTTCTTCGAGCGTGCGGCTTCCCTTCTTCGGCTCCTGCGACCGGGTGTTCGACGCCGATGCTTCTCCCATGTCTCCTTCCCCAAACTCACTCCAGCAAGTAGCGCTCCCCATTCTGGGAGATCGTGCCCTGTCGAGGCAAATCGTTCCGGATCGACGTGCGTTTGCGCATGGATGCGCCTGAGAGACGCCTGATCTTCATACATCACTGGGCGTTCGGAGCCGATAACGTCGCAAGATGGATCGCTAGAGATACGCCGAGAGCCCGAAGACCAGATGAACCGAGGCAAGAAGAAGCGCCGAAACCGCCATCCAACGATGCACCTTCACGGGAACGCGCCGCAGTGAACGGACATACCGCTTCAGCGAGACAAGAGCCGCCGTGACGCCGAACAGCGCATAGGCGGCGAACCCCAACAGGACAACGAGCGGAAACGCTCCCCAGGTTACTCCGTACGCCCACCCCGCTATGGTATCCATCCGTTGACTCCCTCCCTTGCGAACCGTGTATTGTGAGATCGACAGATTGTGGAAACAGCATAGGAAAGACGTTGTGTCTGTGTCAACGCGTCCTAGCGGAAGCGAGAATCGCCGCGTAGGCGGATCGAGGAGGTGCCGGAGATGGACTTGGGGCTTGGCGGGAAGGTCGCGCTTGTCTGCGGTGCCAGCCGAGGGTTGGGCCGTGCCTGCGCTCAGCGGCTAGCCGAAGAAGGCACACAGCTTGCGATCTGCGCGCGCAGCGTTGATCCGCTCGAACAGACGGCGCGTGAGATCCGGGCGGCCTGCAGTGTGGACGTTCTCCCCATCATCGCGGATCAGAACCGGCCGCAAGATGTGGAGCGAACGGTTCGCACAACGTTTGAACGGTTCGGCCGGATCGACATCCTGATCACGAACACCGGAGGACCTCCGGTGGGAACGGCTCTGGACTTCGCAGACGAGCCCTGGGAGCGGGCGTTTCAAGGCCTGCTGATGTCGGTCGTCCGGTTGTGTCGCAGCGTCGTTCCGTCGATGCGCGAGCAAGGAGGAGGGGCGATCGTCTGCAACACGTCGTTCACCGCACGGGAGCCGGATCCGGGGATGGCGCTCTCCAACGTCTTCCGCGCCGGCGTTGTTGCGCTTGCCAAGACGCTATCGCGTGAATTGGCGGCGGACGGCATCCGCATCAACTGCGTCTGTCCCGGGCCGTTCGCAACCGAGCG
>CAZKPU010000060.1:0-11239 GCA_964554715.1 uncultured Thermotogae bacterium
CTCCACGCACGATTCGTTCCGAATCTCCACGCACGATTCGACGCTATCATCGCGTCGAATCTCCCCGCACGTGTTCCACCGGTTCACTCGCTGTCGAACACTCCTCGGGCAGCGCCGATGACATCCGCAACGTTCGAGCCGATGAAGTAGATCCGCGGATCCTCGTCTCCCACATCGGACGGATCCGACGGAGTCCGAACCTCTCCCACGATCTCCAGCTCCGGATGAAACGCACGCAGCTCATCCAAAACGGATGCGATCGCTCGCGAATCGGGCACGAAGAACGAGAAAAGGATCCTCGTGTAGGTCGGTGAGAATGTCACACCCGGACGCTGACTTGCGAAGTCCACCTCGTCTGCCACCTTCGCAACCGTCCATACCTCCGCCGGGAACATCGATCCTGCCTGGACCCAATCGTTGAAGAAGTCCTCCAGCAACACCTCCGACGCCGTCTGAACCGTGTCGGTCTCCAGCCGGTTCGACCACAGGAGGAGTTCCTCGATCTGCTCGTCACTCCAGCGGTCGAACAGATACACGATCTCGTTGTCGATCGTCTCCGTGCTCAGAGGGAGGGCACTTGGCAAACTGGCAGGCGCTGCATAGCTGAGCCTCGTTTCATACGAAAGACCGAACGTTAGGTCGTTGATGCTGACCCACGCTTCGTATGTTCTCCCCGGTTCCGGTTCGAAGAAAGGCGACAGCACTTCGAACGAAGCGATCGACGGCGCACGGCAATACTTGTCCGGATAGTGGGAGTAGAGATCGTCGATCAACGTCT
Organism: uncultured Thermotogae bacterium; assembly: GCA_964554715.1. Classification (GTDB taxonomy): domain Bacteria; phylum Bipolaricaulota; class Bipolaricaulia; order UBA7950; family UBA9294; genus RXOA01. The sequence continues at coordinate 779 of CAZKPU010000060.1, forward strand.
CGCCGCCCCCGGTCACATCGAGAATGGCCCAAGTGACTTCGATGTCCGGACAGACCACGGCCCGCTCGTACCGAAGTGCCACATGAAACACAGCTTCCGTCACGAACGTCTGAGGATGGATCCGGAATCCGTACCCCGTGCGGAGTTCGCTCCATTCCGCCCCTTGCCCCAGAAGCCCGATCCCGACTCCGAAGAGGACAATGACTCCAGCGATCCGAATCCGGCCAACCCGTCGTTTGTTCACGCGTTCTCCCCTTTCGCTGCTGTCTTGCCGTGGCCGATGAAAGCCCGCCGGTCCCCGACCGGTTCCTCTCTGATCCACACGCCAGACTAGCGCGCCGAATAGGGTCGGATCAACTTGCTGCGGCAGCCGGCTTTTTATCGACACGAACGGGACGCCCAGGAAGTGCGTCCAGCCACCGCGATGGCTAGTAGTAGGTCCAGATGCTCTCGTAGTCGGCCGGATCCTCGCCAAGCCGTTCAAGGCGGGCGAAGTATCCGTGGATCGAGCAATCCACGTACATCCATGGTTTCACGGGCGCAATGCCCTTCTCCCACGGGTGAAAGAGGTAGACACGCCTGCCGTCGGGACGGATTGCGATCAGTTCTCTATCCTGTGAGGCCCGTAGGTGGTTCTTCCCGAGCTTGGGAACGTTGAACACTGGCTCGTCCGTTCGGAAGATCCCCGGCAGCAATCGAGCCTCTTCCTTGCGCTCCTGGACAACGCGTGCGATCGGGACCAGGTAGTCGCGGTGCTCTTCCTTCCCCTTGGTGTAGAACGTGTAGTAGGGATCCACGCCGGCTCGTTTCATCGCCATCCGCGCGGCCACCGCCTGAAACCGGCGGCTCGCGTACAACGTGAAAACCATCTGGTTGTAGACCGAGACCCCGGATCTTCGCAGTAGGTCGACTGCCTGCGCCAGCTCCGGCGTGATCTCGAGTGCCGATTCGATGTGTGTCACGACCGAGATGCCTCTTCGTCCGGCTTCTACGTACGATCCAATCCGTTCTGCAAGCGATGGGTCGATCAACATCGGCATCGTCACAGGCACTCTTGTCCCGATACGGATGTGGGTAATGTGCGACAGCGAGGCAAGGCCGTCCAGCACGCGGAGGAGCGGATCCAATCCCACAGCGAGTGGATCTCCGCCGGTCACAAGCACATCGGTGATCGCCGGGTGTCGAGCAAACCAGGTCAGCGCACGGTCGATCTGCTCGTTGCCGTGTGCGACACAGACGGCATCAGCTTCCACTTCCCAGTTCCGCTGGCAATACGTACAGATCTGCGGACATGCTTCCGTCAACTTGAGGATCGCCACCATCGGATAGCGCCGCGTCACCCAATCCACCGGCGATGTGTCGTGCTCGCCCATGAAGTCCAGCGCATCTCCGCGGTCGCTCCGGTGCTCGATCATCCGCATGACCGTGTGAATCGGAGGAATGACCTGCGCTCTGATCTGACTGTCTTGCTTGCGGCCGGCGCTTTGGCGATCGAACAAGGACAAGTAATAGGGCGTGATCGCCCAGGGGATCTCCCCGTTGACCGCCGTCTGTATGGCCCCTCGTTCCGAAGGCGAAAGCGGCACAAGTGCCGCGATGTCCCGTGCTCCGTCACTCCCTCTTAGGACGTGCGATCTCTGCCACTCGGGGTTCCACCAGTCGTTCTCCCTCGCTCCGAAATAGGACAAGATCGCCTCGCGGTTGCGCATACGTTCATCGACCAGCGGTTCGTCCAGACCGCAAGCAAACGACTCGATCCGTCTTCGTGCCGCCGACGCCATCAGATCGAGGTAGGTCGAGCGCATCCTTCCCGCGTCTTCTCCGCGGAACACGGGGTTCTCCGACCGGACGATCGGATCCAGATCCCACTTTTTGCCCATCCACCCCTTGCCGATCCCCGTTTTTCCGTGGATCGCAAGAAGCAGGTGGTGGATTTCCTCGGTGAACCCCTCTCCGATCAGTTCCGCGGCATCATCCCCCTGCTCGAACACCATTTGCCGCATGAGCTCAAGTGTGCTGAATCCAACGCGGGCCTCATTGGCCGGTGACAGCAGGTTCCGGAATACGTCGATCGCCTCGCGCGCTTTGGCCAGATCGAGTTCATCGGCCAACCTGTCTCTCCCCCGCTGCTTCCGGTCGAGTCGATCCAGGTAGCTGTACAGCTCATCCCGCGTTTCCTCGAGAGAACAACTCCCACTCAGAATCCGTTCGATCTCTCGATCGGCTTCCCAGAGGCGTCGTGTTCGAGACCCGAACCCGACTCTTCCCAAGCCAAGTTCGAAGTCCGGATGCCGATTCACGTGCGTGCTCTCCATTCGAGTCCTCCCTCCCGCGAACCAACAGCAAGGCATAGGGCTCTGCCACAAAACGGCAAGGGGTGTTCTCCTTGCGCTTGCTCATCGCATGCTTTTGGTGTTGACCTGCGTTATACCGAATCCGGCGCGTCCTACATGCACGCGCGATGGAAGCATCCCAGCATACATCTGCGGGCTTTAAGCCCGCCCAAATGGTCTTCTGCGCGTTGGGCTTGCCCAAGCATTGTGTTTGCTCTACGAAAATAGTATACCACAGCCAGCTCAAATGGTGAAGTTTGCCCGCAATCGGGTTCGTCGTACAGCCGTACTGAGAAGCCGTCTTCAAGCCAACCAACGGCTCACCGCTGGACAGGAGCTTCGGGTTCAGATGTCTGCCGTTCCCTGGCCCGCCACGCGCCCGCAGCCGGCTTCCAGCAGGACGAAACGGTCGCTGAAAGCCTCAACCCGGTCAGCGACCACTTGATGCGTTTCGTGTCCCTTTCCGGCGACAAGAACTACATCACGCTCGCCCGCGGAGTTCAACACTTCCATGATCGCTTGGCGACGATCGAGTTGGATTCGAGATCGCCCACCTGTCTCCTTCACACCTGCAGCAACGTCGGCAGCGATCTCTTCCGCAACGGCGAATTTCGGGTTGTCAAGCGTGATCACAGCAAGATCAGCGAGTGCTCCGGCAGCTTCTCCCATCTCGTGCCTCTTGTCATGATCGGCGTCTCCTGTGCATCCGAAGACCACGGTGAGATGTGAGGCCGGATCGGTCATGTGAACGCGAAGGTGCCGGAGAATCCGTGCAAGCGCATCCGGTGTGTGCGCGAAATCGATGATGACAAGCGCTCCGGAAGGACTCCGATACGCTTCGAACCGCCCCGAAACAGGGGGAAACCGCTCCAGCCGTCCGGCGATCTCCGCGATCTCCATTCCCAAACCGTAGACGGTCGCGGCTGCTGCAAGGGCATTGATCACGTTGTGCTCGCCGGGAACGGGCAGCTGCATACGGATCCGCCGTCCACCCAGGCACAGAGTCATCACGGTTGCCAGCATGCGGGTGTCGAGATCCTGTGCAGCAACCTCCTCCGAGCCCCCGGTCCCAAACCGGATGACCCGTCCGCGACAGCACTGCTCGACCTCGGCAGACAACGGGTCTGCGGCGTATGCTGCACAGATCCCCTCTGGACGGAGGCTGCGCACAAGCTTCAGCTTCGCTTCGGCGTAGTCCCGCATTGTTCTGTGGAATCCGAGGTGTTCCGGCGTCACGCCCATCCATACGGCGACATCGAACCAGACATCGGCAAGCCGGTGCATTTCGAGTCCGATCGATGAGGCTTCGACAACCAGTGTGCTCTTCCCGGCATCTGCCGCGTTTCTGGCGATCCTGTGCACGTCGATACTGGATGGGGTTGTGAGGCTGGGCCGCCTCGCCTCCGCGTGGGTCACCGTGCTGATCAGTTCTGTCCGCTCCGAGCCAAGCAAGTGGGTGATCATGTGCGCCGTCGTCGTCTTGCCGTTGGTTCCGGTCACGCCGATCGTCCGCAACTGCCTTGTGGGTTCCGCGTAGAAGTGGGCGGAGAGTGCCGATAGGGCCCTCCGCGGGTCCCCCACCTCGATGACCGGCATGTCTCGAGAGATCCCCGGGATTCCACGAACACAGCGACCGCTTCCACGGGGTCCGACCACGGCAGATGCCCCGTTACGGATCGCTTCGGCGATGAACTGCACCCCATCGAACCTCGACCCACTCAGAGCGACGAACAGATCTCCCGGCTTCACACAGCGGGAGTCTTCTGCGATCCCCGTGACGCAAACCATACCGTCCATCGACGTTAGGCTGGGGATCGTCTTCGGATCGAAGTCAAGAGGTCGCGCGAGGACAACGGCTTCAAGAAGCCTGCTAAGCTCCATCCGGTTCGCGCTCCTGCTCACCTGAACGTCCCAACCCCGCGATCAGCGAATCCGCGGCCGCTTCGGTCGAGCCGATCCTGTACAGATACACCGGGTACCCGTCCTTGGCTTCTCCGACCTCCTCGGGGGTCCAACCCCACATCGGATGGTAGTAGGAGACAACGCGGGAGCCCGGCTGCATTTCTCGCTTCAGGCGTTCCTGAAGCTTCCAGTTCGCGTTGGGTGAGAGGAAAAGGATCACGACATCCGCATCGCCAAGCGGAATCTGATACATGTCCGCACGAACGATCCGGGCCCGCGCTCTTTGGGACACGATGCGGATCCACAGCCTGCCAAGCAAGACCCGAAACGGGTCGATCTCGACACCCAACGCCTGTGCGCCAAACTCGCGGGCTGCGACAACCACAAACCGCCCGTCCCCGCATCCCAAGTCGACGACTCGCTCTCCCGGTCGAACTCCGGCAAGAAAAAGGATCCGCCGAACGGTAACCATGTCGGTGGGTTGCCACAGTGCATCCAGACTGAGGTTCCACAGCACCCAGCCTGCGGTGAGGACGCCGAGGGCGATCCCGAGAGCGATCGGCATCTGTCGCTAGAAGGTGAACGCCAAGCCCGCCTCGAACAGCGGCCCTGCACTCACCCCTCCTTCGGAGAATCGGATGATGTATCGCACTTGCGTCAGGACGGCGACCCAATCAACGATCCACAGACGCGCGCCGAGATCCCCTTCGAGCACGGCACCCGAAGCAAACCCCGCCGGCGCAAGTGCCGCACCGATTCCAAGTCCCAGCATCGGTTCCAGCCCTCCCCACAGGATCGACGCGGTGATCCCACCGCCGGCCAGCAGCAGCCTTGCCGATCGGACCACAGAGACGGAGAGCCCGGCTCGGGCGTGAAAGTACTCACCGATCGGTGTCTCCGCCCACGCTCCCGCCATCACAACTCCCGTGGGATCGGCCCCGATCACCGGAGTCAGCGTCGTCGCCAACGTTCGCGGCGAGATTCCGATCACCGCGATGACAAGGGCAAGGGCAACTCCAACGGACACCGTCCATCTCCACGACATTGCACGACAGATCCCCATCGGCTCCTCCTCATCCTCACACGTGCACTTCGTTCCCGACACAAACACCCTTCTCGATCCTATCTTCGGGGAGGCCCGTCGGATCGGGGATCAGGCAAGCACGCCGGCGCCGACTAAATGTCGAGCGCTGTGATCTTGTCGCTGTTCTCCCAGATGAAATCGCGCCGCAACCCGACATCGCTTCCCATCAGGGTGGAGAAGACCTCATCCGCTTCCAGCGTATCTCGAATCTCGACCAGCTTGAGGACGCGGTTCTCAGGATCCATGGTTGTCTCCCACAGTTCCTTGGGGTTCATCTCTCCCAATCCCTTGAACCGCTTCACGGCCAGCTTGCCCCTACCGCCGTGTTGATTGCGAAACGCATCCAGTTCCTCATCGCTGAATAAGTAGGTGATCTCTTTGCCCGCCTTCACCTGATACAATGGCGGCTTCGCGATATACACATGGCCGCGCTCGATCAGCGTTCGCAGGAACCGGTAGAAGAAGGTCAGCAATAACGTGCAGATATGCGCTCCATCGACGTCTGCATCCGCCATGATGACCAGTTTGTGATATCGGAGACGCTCCAATGTGAAATCGTCGCGGATCCCGGTTCCCACGGCCGTGATCATCGCCTTGATCTCCGCATTGTCCAGGAGCTTCGCCAAGCCGGCCTTCTCAACGTTGAGGACCTTTCCTCTCAAGGGCAGAATCGCCTGAAACCCACGATCTCGACCCTGCTTCGCACTGCCGCCGGCCGAGTCCCCTTCCACGATGAACAACTCGCTCTTCTTGGGATCACGCGTAGAGCAGTCGGCAAGCTTCCCCGGCAGGGTGCTGGTGAACAGCGCGCCCTTGCGGCGGACCATCTTCCGCGCCTTGGAAGCAGCCATCCGTGCTTTCCCAGCCTGCAGAGACTTCTCGATGATCGATCGAGCCTCGCCGGGCTTCTTCGAGAACCGGACGGCGAGTTGCTCCTGGAGGATGTTGGAGACCAAACTCGCCACTTCCGGGTTTCCCAGCCTGGTCTTGGTCTGCCCTTCAAACTCCGGATTGGGAATCTTGATACTAATAATCGCCACGAGTCCCTCGCGAACATCTTCGCCGCGCAGGTTCTGATCGTCTTTCTTGAGGATCTTCTTCTCGCGTCCGTAATCGTTGAGGAACTTGGTCAGGGAGCTCTTGAACCCTGTCAGATGCGTTCCGCCGTCGATCGTGTTGATATTGTTGGCAAACGCAAAGATCGACTCATCGTAGCTGGCGGTGAACTGCATCGCGATCTCGACTGCGGTGCCGTTCTCCTCCCCTTCGATGAAGATCGGTTTCGGGTGGATCTGCTCCTTGCCGTCGGTTAGCTCCTTCACGAACGAAACGATCCCGCCTTTGTGCTGATATCGGCGACTGACACCGGCGGCTTCGTTCTCGAGGATGATCAACAATCCGCCGTTGAGGTAGGAAAGCTCCTTCAGGCGGTGAGCCAGCTTCGAGAAGCTGTAGTGGACCTCACCGAAGATCTCGGTGTCAGGAAGGAAGGTAACGGTCGTCCCCGTCTTCTTCGATTCACCGACGATCTCCAGCTCCGAGAGCTTCAACCCTCGCCCGAACTCCTGCCGGTAGATCTTCCCGTTGCGCTGCACTTCCACCACAAGGTGTTCGGATAACGCGTTGACGACCGATACGCCGACACCGTGCAGCCCACCACTCACATGGTAGCTCTTGTTGTCGAACTTCCCGCCGGCATGCAGCGTGGTCATCACCAATTCGAGTGCCGGAAGGCCGCTTTCGGTGTGGGTCCCCACCGGCATGCCACGACCGTTGTCCTGAACCGTGACACGATTGTCGGGATGAACGGTGACCTTGATCTCCGTGCAGTAGCCGCCAAGCGCCTCATCGATGCTGTTGTCAACGATCTCCTCGATGAGGTGCATGACCCCAGCAGGTCCTGTGCTGCCGATATACATCCCCGGCCGTACGCGTACGGCTTCCAGATCCTCAAGAACCTTTATCTGATCGGCTTCGTAGACCATTTCACCACCCGCGAAATTATACCGAAACCCCGTAGGGTTATCAAAAACAGGTATGTTGCGGACATCCGACGTTCACATTCGAGATCAAAACGAAGCGGGCCCGAAGCGATCATCTCCGAGCCCGCCAAGCATGTACATCCAATGCGCTACTGATGGGGCCGCACGACCTCCAGGACAGCGGGGAAATCAATTCCCAAGCGCTGAAGCGTCTCCACGGTCGGGACGCCGTCCTCGGTCCATCCGCGACGCTTGTACACGGCATCAATCAGCTTCTCGTACTGATCCTCGCGGAAGTCACGAAGGATTCTGACTTTCTCTGCCGTGCTCCTCCCCTCCGGACTCACACCCACCTTCTCTTGAAGCTGCTCATCATAGCGCTCGGCGCGTGACTCGTATTCCTCCTCCGTTACCGGCCCCACGGATCGATACGGGATGGCGTCGTGCTCACGCCGGCCATACCCCATCTTCAGGTTGAACACGCGCTGGAAGTTGTACACCCGCTCCGACTGAACGATCAAATCGTCCCCGGTGACTTCCTGCCCGGTGATTCCGGCAAACAGGTCACAGTAGTTGCGGACGTGCTCCGGAACCTTGGCCGGAGCGCCGGATTCCGCGTTGTCTGCCGGCTCGATGTCGTTCCACGGAAGCTTGCAGAGCCCCATCAGGCCGAACCATGTTCGCCACATCGGGAAATAGTGAAGCGCCTCGGCCTTGTCTTCGAACGTCGGGATCTGATTGTTGACCATGTCCATGAAGATCAGCCACGCTTCATCGTGCTGCGGACCTTTGAGGGCAAGGCCGTAGCCTCCCTGCATCGCAAGCGACTCTTTCGTGACGTATTCCGAGTACTCCAGCCCCTTCGCTTCCATTCCGATCGAGTTGACAAAGATCGGATCCGCTCCGTACTCCTTGACGAACTTCTCCTTCATCCGCCGGATCCCCTGACCGGCGACGGCACCGAACCCTTCGCCCCTCGCCATCTGATGCAGCGCCTCAAGCGCTGGATCGACTTGTCCGAAACGCAGATCCAATCCGCCGGTGCGCTCCTTGTTGAGGATTCCGTTCTCGAAGCACTCCATCACAAATGCGAGCCCGGTCGTATAGGAGATCGTGTCGATGCCGTATGTGTCGCAGTAGAAGTTCATCTCCAGCACGAAGTCGGGATCGTAGATGCCCATGTTGGAACTCCCGCCGGCGGTCTCGTACTCGGGACCGTCCACCAGGACTGTCTCCCCGGCGTACGGACCGGTCTTGAGCGTGAATCCGTCCACGCCGTGCGAGCAGGACATCGTGCATCCCAGCCAACACCCGTCGGGCATGTTCTGCGAGTACTGCTCCCGCCACACGGGACTCGAGATCTTCGGTGATTCCGGATGCTTCCCGAACTTATAGTTGTGCGTTGGCAGCAGATCGTACTCGTCCATAATCTCGACAAGATGCGCCGTTCCCACCCGACGCATATCGCATTGAACCTCATCCAACTCGAGGATTTCTTTGTTGATGCGTGCCCCGGCCGCCTGGATCCGCGCAAGGTCGGCCGGATGGTTGTCCGCCGGCTTGACGCCTGTGTGCTTCACGACAACCGCCGCGATCCGCTTGTCACGGAAGACTGTCCCGATTCCGCCGCGACCGGCCTGTTTGATGCGGAACGACTTACGCTTCATGTCGAAGAAGCTGAAGTTCAGACACCCCCACCGCGTTCTCTCGGCGCCGGCTCCCGCCGTGACGGTCGAGAACGCTTGAAGCGCACGAGGATCGTCGGAATCGGCGAGCATCCGGGGAAGCGACTCCATGAGCACATGGGAGTTGACATCTTCAAGCTCGATCGACAGGAGCTGGACCCGCCCGGAATCGCCATCGATAAACACAACAACGTTTCCGTCAGCCTTGCCCTGGACCTCCAGAGAGTCCCACCCGGAGAATTTGAGATACGGTCCGAAGTACCCGCCGACGTTGGAGTCAATGACCATGTTCGTTAGAGGCGAGAGACTCACTACAAGGGACTTCCCTGCCCCGGGATAGTTGGTAATCCCGCCGATCGGGCCGGCTCCGATGATGATTTCGTTTTCCGGGTCGTTCCACTTCGTGTCGCCCGACACAGCGTTCCACAACCGCCACAATCCGAAGCCTCTGCCGCCCACGAACTTCTCCTTCATCTCATCCGTAACGGGTCGGCTTTCGATCTTCCCGGAACTCACATTGACGTAGAGGGTTTTGTCGGTATACCCGCGTTGCACGGGTTTCAGGTCGTACGTCATCTCGGCGATGACGCGGAAGTTCCTCATGTCGGCCATTTGCTCCTCCTCACAAGGGCACGTTCGCTTGCCCAAGACTCGAGCTTGCTTTGAAGTTTAGGAAACGATACTGACGTTCTCAAGGCCTTTCCTCCCATCGATGATTCCGCAGTCACGTCCTCGCATCCTTGAACCGGCACGATCGCCAGCCTACCATCCGCTCGGGGAAACAAGGCAATCCGAAGCAAGCCTGAGGAGGATGTCCTCCTCGTGCCACGGAACACAAGCAAGGAGCGCCGATGAATCGCACAGCGATGGAAGAGGGGATGCGACAGATCTTGAGCGGTCTTGACGCCGATCTGATCAACGAAGAAGTCCGAGCCAACACGCCCCGCCGTGTCGCCGCCATGTACGAGGAATTCTTCGCCCATGGAGATCGTAGCCCCGCCGATGTCTTGGAAGTGGTCTACCAAGAGAAGTACGAGGAGATGATTGTCATGAAGGATATCCCCTTCTTCTCGATCTGCGAGCACCATTTCCTGCCGTTTGTCGGCACCGCAGACATCGTCTACGTCCCAAAGCGGGGGAAGATCGTCGGTGCAAGCAAGCTTGCTCGGGCGGTCGATATCGCCGCCTCGCGGCCTCAGCTTCAGGAACGGCTGACGACTCAGATCGCCGACGCGATCGTGTCCAAGATCGATCCGTTGGGCGTTCTGGTTCGAGTTGAAGCGAGCCACCTGTGCATGACGCTTCGTGGCGTGAAGAAGCCGGGTGCGAAGATGGTAACCTCGGCCATCCGCGGGAGCTTCTATCGGGACCAAGCATCGCGCGAAGAAGCGCTGGCCCTCATCGCTTAGTGTCGTCGAGCCGCCAGCGAGCGATCCTCTCGTCGTCCGAAGCCAGCGGATGCACCTCGAGGATCC
>CAZKPU010000060.1:11249-14890 GCA_964554715.1 uncultured Thermotogae bacterium
AGCGATCCACCCTTTGCCAGCACGCGAACCCGCTCATCCATGCCTCGATGATCGCTGTACCGCGCTAACAGCGACGCAGCAAGCCGAAGCTCCTCCTCGCCGGGGTTGCCCTCAACCAGGCCCGTCGGCCCCATGATCTCGACCGGATCGAGGATGATCCGCCTTCCTGCCCCTTCGGTAAGCCTCTCGTTCTCTCGCTGGTCATGCCCAAGGATCAGCTTGGCGCTTGGGGACAAGCGGAAGTGACGGCCAAGCGCCAGCAACTCGAACTCCTGCCGGTCGACACCTTCCTTCCCGTAGGCAGCGAACGCATCGCGCAGCCGCGCCGAGTACGCCTTCTCGATCAGCAAGCATCCTCCGGCAGGCTGCGGGAAGTCGTGAATCCCGAGCTGCGCAGCAAGCTCGATCTGCGGTTGACGGCTGCGTCCATGGAACTCAGGAAGATCTTCGAGACGGATCCAGCCTTTCTTAACAGGCAGGGCCTCAGGGAGGAACCGGGCAGAAAGCGGACGCAACAAGCGTCCCTGCAAGCCGCTCTCCGTGGCGACCCTCTCCAGGGCCTTCAGATGCTGGGACATCGGACGTTGACCGAGCACCTCGCCGGTGACGACAAACTGTGCCTGCTCGTCTTCCATGATCTCCCTTGCCACCCGAAGGATGAAGATCCTGCAGTCAACACACGGATTCATTCCCGCGCCGGTCCCGTGGCGAGGGTAACGAACGATCTCGAGATGCTCCTCGGTTCGATCGATCACACGCAATGGGATCCCGATCTGCTCCGCCGATGCGGCAATCGGATCGGCGTCGCCAGAGTGCTTCCCGCTGAACAGGTGGCGAACGTGCAGCCCCACCACGTCGATCCCCAACCGCTTCACCACCGCTGCCGCAAGCGAACTGTCCAACCCGCCGGAAAGCATCGCGACGGCTCGCACCGGTCGGCCCGCTTCATCCAAAACGCCTGGGTATCTGCTCTTCATCTCTTTTCCTTTCCCATTGGCGCCGATTCCCGTGTTCATCGTTTCTTCTCGTTTCGTCACCAGTTCTTCATAATACCGCCTTAGAATCGTCGGCGAGATAGGACCCTTATCGGAACATGTTTCTTGAAGGAGGACTGATGATGAAGCGAAGCTCTTTGATCGGGGTGGTGTTGGCGCTGTGTGTCATCGCCGCTAGTTCTCTCGCATTCCTTGCTACATCCAACCCTCAGGTCGCACTGGTGGCCGATGCTGGCTCGTCCGCCGCGTCGGGTGATCCGAATCAGATTATTACCGCATCCGGGCAAAACGCGATCAAGGACGCCATCACCGCCGTGGAGAACGCTGTTGTTCGAATCGACGTCACCGCGACCATTTCACTGGCTGACGTCTACGGTGATGAGATCACCGATGAGTTCTTCCGTTTCTTCTTCGGGGATCCCGACACGGACTCCGAGCGGCAGGTTACAGCGATGGGCTCCGGCTTCCTGATCGAGTACGACGGCGAGACCCTCGCCCTGACGAATGCGCATGTCATCGATGGCGCCGACACGATCCTGATCACGACGATCGACGGAAGCACCTGGCCCGCCGAGGTCGTCGGCACCGATTCCCAAGTGGACATCGCCGTTCTCCGGCTGACCGGGGACACCTCCGCCCTATCCACCGTGGAGCTGGGCGATTCCGAGACGGTCGAAATCGGTGACTGGGCGATCGCCATCGGCAATCCGATCGGGCTTTCCTACACCGTCACGCTGGGAATCATCAGCGCCCTCGATCGAGATGTACCTGACCCTGACGGCGTGGGGTACTACCAGAACCTGATCCAGACCGACGCAGCCATCAACCCCGGCAACAGCGGCGGCCCGCTGATCAACGCCTACGGCCAGGTCGTCGGCGTCAACACGATGATCGCAGAAAGCTCGTCCGATGGAACGTCGATCGAAGGGATCAACTTCGCCGTCCCGATCAACGCAATCACGGATATCCTAGATCAACTCGTCGAAACCGGGGAAGTCGTGCGCGCGTGGCTCGGCGTCTACATCCAGGACATCACGCCGGCGATGGTCAACGCATTTGGCGTGGAGGTCGGTGGAGGCGTGCTTGTCTCCGATACGGTGGAAGACGCACCTGCGGAGGCCGCGGGGATCCACTCCGGCGACATCATCACGCACGTCAACGGACAGCCCGTGGGGACTACCGACGAACTGATCCGCACCATCTCGCTACAGCCGGTCGGCGTAGAAGTGGACGTCACGTTGATCCGTAACCGCAGCGAGGAAACGATCCCTGTTGTGCTTGCCGAGAAGCCCAGCGAGGAAGAGCTGTATGGTGAGGAACCCGAGGAAGAAGAAGAGCCGGAACTCGGTACCAAAGCCACCGAAATCTTCGGCCTGTCCGTCGGTGTGATCACCGAGAGCGCGGCACGCCAGCTGGGATTGCAATCCAATGAGGGAGTTGTCATAATCGACGTTGCCCCTGGGGAAAAGGGGTACTGGGCTGGACTCCGACCCGGCGATGTGATCGTCGCGATCGATCTTGCACCTGTGAGATCCGTCGAGGATTGGAACCGGATCGTCGCAGATTTGGATGAATCCGACAGCCCAACTTTGCAGGTGATCCGAGACGGGCAGACGTTCTTCGTCTCTTTAGGCGGATAGCTGCAGGAATCGGAGAGTGGCGCAGCTTGGTCAGCGCGCAGCGTTCGGGACGCTGAGGCCGCCGGTTCGAATCCGGCCTCTCCGACAGTGAGATAAGCGGGAGTAGCTCAATGGTAGAGCACTGGCCTTCCAAGCCAGTAATGCGGGTTCGATCCCCGTCTTCCGCTCCAGTTCTTCCAGAGATTCTGCGCCCGTAGCTCAGGGGACAGAGCAACGGCCTTCTAAGCCGTCGGTCGGAGGTTCGAATCCTCCCGGGCGTGATCATGCAAGTCATTCTTCTGCGCCCGTAGCTCAACTGGATAGAGCACCGGTCTTCGGAACCGGGGGTTGGGGGTTCGAGTCCCTTCGGGCGTACCAGACAAGACACTCTCGAACTTCCTCGTATTTCCCTTCCCGTGAGCACTTGCGGGACATCGCCTCGCCGATCAAGGTGCAGTTAGAAAGCTGTCCACCAAGAAGTCTCAGACACATCGCCGTCGGTCTTCAAGCGCTTCGTTTCTCATGCGCGTTTCATGCGCTCGACCTCACGAATCAATACTGGGTGATTGGTTTGCCTCCAGGATGTGCCGGATGTCTACCAGTACGGCAATCGTCTGGTCCTAAACGAAGCGAACGGAATCGAAATCCGACGTCCGTTACCAAGGATTCGCTATGATGTTCTCGAAATGCGAACCGTGATCCCTGAATCCGATGAGATGCTTCTTGCCGAATGCGTGGTGGAGACGTTCCGTGCCGGCGGCCCCGGCGGGCAGAACGTCAACACCCGCGACACGGCGGTCCGCATCCGCCATCTGCCGACGGGGATCGTCGTCACCAGCCAGCAGGAGCGAAGCCAGCTCCGCAACAAGCAGATCGCCCTCGCCGAGCTTCGCCGCCGATTGGAGAAGCTTGCCCGGCCGAAGCGCCGCCGCATCCCCACGGTTGCCCCACGTGCAGCCCGAAGAAGTATTCTGGAAGCCAAGAGAAAGCGAAGCGAAAAGAAGCAGTTTCGTAAGAAGCCTCGAAT
>CAZKPU010000061.1:0-14699 GCA_964554715.1 uncultured Thermotogae bacterium
CGATGCCTCGTCGGTGGTATCCTTCCTGAAGTAGCACGGGCAGATGCGTGCCAAGAACGGGATACCCCGGGATAGCGTTCCAGACGCTTTCGTCAGCTCGCTTCTCGGCGCGGGTCAACGTTGTGTTATCGGTCCCGATCGTCCGGATGTCCTGCGAAAGGAGTCCTTCCCAAAGGCGATCACAGTCCGCCTGGCGACGGATGGGTGGAACCATCTTCGCCAACACGCCTGTCTCCTTCTCGGCGTCCAGCGTCAGATACGGGGAAGTGGTCTCGGCACAGATCCGGCTGTCGCGATTCCCCGAGAGCACGTCGACCGTCTCCCGCGAAGAAGCGTGGACGAAGTACAGCTGAGCCTCCGTGTCTCTGGAAAGGAAGATCGCTCGCATCACGGCTTCGCTCTCGGCGATCCCAGGGTGGGTCTTCTCCCAATCGATCAACGTCCCCTCGCGGCTGAACACCTGCGCACCAAGCCGCGCCTCCGCCCGTTTGATCAACTGGGGGTTTTCCGCATGGATGCAGACCCACGGCCCGCCTGCTTGCCGGGCGGCCGCGAACACGTCCAGCAGGAAGCCATCGTCAACCGAGTCCACCACGCCGGGCAGTCCCCACATATACACCTTGAACGACGCCAGCTCGAACCGCTTCACGACCTCCGTCAGCTCGTTCAGATGGAAATCCGTCAGGATGACCGGGTGCACGAACAGGTCCGTGTAGCTGTGCGGGGCAACCGTCTCTGCCCATCGAGGAATGGCCGTCCGGTACGACCCCTCATCGGAAACATAGCATCCAAGCGTTGTCACGCCTCCGCACAGCGCCGCCGCCGTCTCCGTCGCCGCGTCGCCGGCGGGATCGCCGAACACACCCAGGTGCACGTGCGGGTCGATAATCCCCGGAAACACCGTCTGCCCGCGAACATCGATCTCTTCACGCGCCGACATCGAGATCAGTCTTGACCAGGCTGCAATCCTGCCGTCGCGAATCGCGAGATCGGCTTCGATGACCTCACTGTTCGGGACCACAAGCGATGCATTCTTGATGACGAGATCGGCGATCATCGATTCACTCCCCGGACGATGGCTAGCTCGCCCCGGTCCCGAGGTTCGACGCCTCTTCGTCCACGATTCCGACGATCGCAGCGTTCGTGGAGCTTCCCGGGTTCCCGGTCGCAACGCGAGCCGCAGTCCCCGAAGTGACAAGGACGATCTGCCCGATGCCGGCACCGACCACATCCAATGCAACGATCTTCTCGCCGCTTCGCTTCCCGACCTCCTGCACCAACAGCATGCGGTGGCCGTTCAGGTCTGCACGTTTGATCGTTGCTACAACCGTTCCGATAACCTTACAGAGCTTCACGTGGGCCTCCTCCAGTGGCGCAGGCCGTGCTACGCTTCAAGGATCTCCTTGACAGCGTCCAACGCTTGATCGATTTCGGCTTCGGTCACGAAGAAATGATGCGCCAACCGGATAACGTCGCCGCGCGCCGATGTCACGATCCCTCGCTTCTTCAACGCACCTTCCATCCCATGTGCGTCCGGAACCCGGATCGCTGTCGTCGGCGCCTTGTACTTGATGTCGAAGTCGCTGATCAGCGGGAGTTGACGAGCTTTGGCTCCTTCCATGCAGTGAAGGGAGAGTTCGTCACAGCGTTGACTGATCCGATCGATCCCAATCTCCAGCAACAGATCCAGCGACGCTTTCGCCGGAAAGGCGGCGGTTGCCGGCGGTGTTCCCGTCTCGAGTCGGCGGCCGTCGGTTGCGTAGCTCAAGTGGTAGTCGAACGCAAACGGGTCGGCCTGACCGAACCAGCCTGTGGATGCCGGTCGCAAAAGATCGCGGATCTCCTTCTTCGTATAGGCAAACGCAACGCCTGGGACGCCCAACAAGTACTTCAGACACCCGGAGACAAGGACATCGACATCCATCGCCTTCACGTCGACAGGCGTGGATCCGATCCCCTGGTACGCATCCACAAGGACAAGCGAGCCGGCTTGGTGCGCGATCCGCGAGATTTCGGCGATGTCCTGCTTGAATCCGTTGCGATAGTACACGAGTGGCACCGAGGTCATGATCGTCTTTCCATCGATGTGCCGCTCGTACTCAGCCAGGTCGATGTCCCCACGCGGGGAGACCGGGATCAGGTCGACCTGGGCACCGAGTCGTTCATGGGCAAACCAGATGTTCGGAACCGTCGGAAAATCGATCTCCGTGGTCACGACCTTGTTCCGCATCCCCCGATAGTCCAGCGCACTGGCAACCGTCCCAACAAGCGATGAGACAGAGAAGGATATGGCGATGTCCTCCGGATTCGCGTTGATCAGACGGGCAAATGAGGCCTTGGCACCCATGACCACGGTCATCCAGTAGTCCCAATCCATCCCTTCATCCCGCCAATTCGCCACAAACGCTTCGATGGCTTCGGCAGCTCGTACCGGCTGAGCTCCCTGCGAACAGTTCGCCAGGTGGATCTTGTGAAGTGTTGCGAACTCCCGTTGCCGGATTGCGGCAATATCGTTGACGCCTACCGTGGAGGATCCGGCTTGGGCAACCGAAGCAGATGGCGAGGGGATCACATCGATCACCGCTTGCGCGGTGCTTGCTTGCGTCGTTCGGTGGATGATCGCAATCCCAGCCCGTTCGGCTCGATCGCGCGCCTCGTCGGTCACGATATCAAGTTCCTCGATCGCCAATTCCGTGACGCCTCGGTCGATGAGTCGCTCGATGTCAAGCGCAGTATAGAATGTTCTCATGTGTCTCCTTGCCCTCGGGAACGCTTCTGCAGGTTGTGGATCGCCTCTTCGGCGGCAAGCTGCGCCCGCTTGACCGTCTCCACATCTCCGGACACGTAGAGCCGGCCAAACGCCCCGATGCAGTTGAAGTGAACCAGCTTCGCGTTGCTTTCCTTCTCCACCTCATTCGCCGCAAGCGCGATGTATGCCGCGGGCTCGACCTCCATGAGGAACAGGCTTTCGTGAGGGATGATCATCGAGCCCTCGCGGTTCCGATCGAGAAGCTGGGCCAAGTAGGGAGAAACATTGGTCACGATTCGCGACGCGACAATCTCCGGGGTCTGGCGCGACCTCTCACTGAGTTCCAACGCTTGGAGAATCCGCCGCCCCGCCGTGTTGATTTCTTCGATCGACGTCGAATGAAGCTCAAGCACCCCGTACTCGCGTTCAACGATCTGGAACGCAGGGAGAACGTCCGTGGACTTCACGGCTTCATCGAGAAGCGCATACGTCCTGCTCGCAGGAGAAAGCTCAAGCAGCAACTCGGACATGCCCGGAACCGGGACGCTTCCTTGTGCAACCGTCCCGACAAACGCCGCGTACTGCGGCTGCATGCTGTCGATCAGAACGTATGCTCTGAGGTTGGCGTTGTTCGATCCCATCGAGTCACCCTATTGTCTCGTGAATGTGGTCCACGGCTCGGAAGTTCTTGCCGCCGCTCCGGATGAACACCGCAATCTAGCCTTTGGCCGATCCAAACAGCCCCGGGAAGATCTCTTCAAGTCCGCCATGAGGGCGTGGGATGATGTTGACCGACACGAGTTCGCCCGTCTTCTTCGCCGCTTCGGCACCTGCATCCAACGCTGCCTTCACTGCTCCGACATCGCCAGCCACCGTGACGGTTACGTAGCCTCCGCCAGAGTTCTCCTTTGACAGCAAGTCCACATTCGCTGCCTTGAGCATCGCATCTGCCGCCTGAATCGCTGCCACCAAACCCTTTGTCTCTACCTGTCCAACTGCTGCCATTGCGTCTTTCCTCCTTGTCTCCATGGATCCTCGAACGGATCCACTCGAGGGGCTACCGCCCACGAGAGATGTAGTATATTACTTCGATATCCACACGAAGACAAGTCTTCTCCTCGCGATTCTTGATCTGTGGGTTGGCCTTCCGTTTATCACCATCCCATAGCATTTCCTCCCGCGCGAAGCTTGAAGTTGAATGCCCATTTCTCCGTATTCTCCGAGACCCAGTCTCGTCACAGCCACGTGCGACTTGTCTGTAGTGGTGTTTCTACAATGATCAGCATGTGGTATCTCCGTTCTCTTGGTCGGTATCGGATGCCTCTTTACGAGCAATGCCACTTGCTAGTATACTAGCCACTGAAGAAGCGCGAGCGTTGCGGTGGTACGGTGAACAGTGCGCGGTTCTTGTATGCACCCCGCCACGGAATCCCGTCGGTTCTTCCCGCGAAACGAACGAGGAGGTCGTCGCATGAGTCAGGAATACATCGTTCCGGTGGGACGGGACGGTATTTACGTTCTGGAAACCGGCAAGTGGAGAACACAGACACCCGTTCTCGATCAGGAGACGTGCATCGCCTGCGGGCGATGTCGCATGTACTGCCCTGTCGGGGCCATTCACGAAGAGAGCGGCCGCTACATCATCGATCTGACGTACTGCAAGGGCTGTGGAATCTGCGCCGAGGAGTGCGCCGTCGGGGCGATCTCCATGCATCGAGAGGAGAGCTGACATGGGACACGTCGAGGTCATGAACGGAAACCGCGCCGCGGGAACGGCCGCTTGTTTGGCGCGTCCCGATGTCATCGCCGCCTACCCCATTACGCCCCAGTCGTCGGTCGTGGAGTTTATCTCACGGATGATCGCCGAGGGGAAGCTTGATGCGAAGATCTCGGAAGTCGAGTCGGAGCACTCCGCAATGAGCGTTCTGGAAGGAGCATCGCTCGGGGGCGGACGAACCTTTAGCGCCACCAGCTCTCAAGGGCTGGCTTTGATGTATGAGCCGTACTTCCGTGCATCCACGCTCAGGTTGCCGATCGTGATGGCGATCGCAAACCGTGAGATGATTTCGCCACAGACGCTGTGGGCGTCTGCGCAGGACTCCCTTTCCGTTCGTGATGCAGGGTGGATGCAGTTCTACGCCGAGAGCAACCAAGAGATCCTCGACACGTTACTGCAAGCGTTCCGTATCGCCGAGGATCCACGGGTCTTGCTTCCGATCAATGTTTGCTACGATGGGTTCTACCTATCCCATATGTCCGAACGCGTGGATGTTCCCGATCAGGACGAAGTCGATGCGTTCCTCCCCAACCGCTACGACCCCGAGCACATCTACTTGGATCCCGCGCGTCCGATGGCGGTCGACCCATTGACGAACGGGGATCTCCTTACGCTGTACCGGCAGAAACATCTCACCGCCCATCAACAGGCTCTTACAGTGATCCGGGAAGTCGATCAGCTATTCGAAAACCAGTTCCACCGCAGCCACGGAGGCGCCATCGAGCTGTACGGATTCGATGAAGCCACCGACTCGGCGATCGTGACGCTGGGATCGATGACCGGCGCCGCCCGGGAGGCGGTCGACCGGATGAAGGCCTACGGTCATTCTGTCGGTTTGATCAAGATCCGCGTCGTTCGTCCGTTCCCCCGGAAGGAACTGCGCGATGCTGCAGCGGACCTGAAAGCGATCGGGGTGCTGGATCGGAACGTCTCCTTCGGGTGGAACACGGGGATCATCTACCAAGAGGTTTCCTCTGCGTTGTTTGGCTTGCCTCTGGCAAGACTGCCGTTCATCGCCGGTCTTGGCGGGGAGGACATCACCATCGAAATGGTCGTATCGGCACTCGAGCGGATCTGTCAGGCCGTCGGAACGACCCAGGATGCGGAAACCGTTTGGCTACGGCCGAATGTGGAGGGGAGGCAGCAATGAGTACGTTGAAAGAGCTTGACCGGCCTGACGTCATTTCACCGGGAATCTCCGCGTGCGTCGGATGCAACGTCGAACTGACGCTCCGTACCATGATGCGTGTGCTCGGCAGCAATACGATCCTTGCTATTCCCCCGGGATGCATGGGGGGCGTCGGCGTCGTCGGCTGGGACAAGCTGTCCGGAGCGACCATTCCCGTCTTCTTCCCGCTGCTTACAAACACAGCCTCGATGCTCACCGGATTGAAGCTTGCACATGAGAAAGCCGGTCACGCAGATGTGCAAGTCGTTGCGTTCGCCGGTGACGGCGCCACCGTGGATGCCGGGTTCCAGGCGCTTTCCGGCGCCGCCGAGCGGAATGATCGTCTCATCTACATCTGCTACGACAACGAAGGCTACATGAACACCGGCTATCAGCGCAGCAGTGCGACCCCAAAGGGGGCATGGACGAGCACAACCCCCTTCGGGAAGATCCAGGTCAAGAAAGACACGCCGCGAATCATGGCCGACCACCGGATTCCGTACGTCGCCACATGCTCCCCCGCCTACATCCCGGACATGATCGCCAAAGTGAAGAAGGCGCAGTCCCACACGGAAGGGTTCTCGTACCTGCATGTTCTCAATCCGTGCGTCAGCGGATGGGGGTTCGCGCCCAACAACAGCATCCGGGTATGCCGCGCGTCAGTGCAGAGCCGCTATTTCCCGCTGTACGAGGTCGAGAACGGACAGTATCGGATCACGGTGGACGTTGAGAAGCCGAAGGCTCTCACGGAGTACATCGGGATGCTTAAGAAGTTCTCGCGAACCACGCCCGCTGATCTCGATCAGATGCAAGCGCAGATCGACCAGCAATGGCGGGAACTCAAGGCGCTGGAACGCGTTACAGAAGGTTCCGTCCATGCATGAGTTCGGGACCGGCGCCGAGCTGTTCGCACCGATCGAACCCGCATTCCGGGCCAGAGCACGCTTGCTTCGAACGTTGTTCGAAGCAGAGAACGTCGCCATCATCGGCGCCTCCAACAACCCTCGCAAGGCGTCACATCACGTCATGCGAACGATGATCGATGAGGGGTTCGCGGGCGGACTGTTTCCTGTGAATCCATCGGAGAAGACCGTGCTCGGACGGCCCTCTGTGGCATCGATCTCCGACATCAGCGAACCCCTGGACCTGGCAGTCGTCGGCATCCCCACGCAGCATGTTCTTCCTGTTGTGGAGCAAGCGGCAGCACGTGGCGATCTCCGATACATGGTGATCCTCACCGCCGGCTTCGCCGAAACCGGCGTTCCGGAAAACGTTCAACTCGAACGGCGAATCGTCGAGACAGCGAATGCCTCAGGGATCCGCATCATCGGCCCGAACTGCATCGGGGTCATCAACCCACGAACGAAGCTGTGCACGGGTTTCGCCCCCGGCCTCACGTTGGTTCCCGGCAAGGTCGGTTTCGTCACTCAGAGCGGCGCGTTCGGCGGTTCATATCTGATGGCGTGCGGTTCCCAGCCGGTTCCGCTGGGGTTCAGCAAGTTCGGCCATGTCGGGAACATGTCCGACGTAGATATCCTCGAGCTTCTCCTTCACTACGGTGAAGACGACGATACGCAGGCCATCTGCATGTATATGGAAGGCGTTCGGGACGGCCGACGTTTCCTGCGAGTGGCGCGCGAAGTCACCCGGCGCAAGCCGGTGTTTGCGTTGAAGGTCGGGCGCAACACGCTCGGATCTCGCGCCGCCTTGTCCCATACGGGCGCACTGGCCGGATCGAACCGCGTTTATGACGCCGCGCTGCGGCAGGTCGGGCTGGAGCGGATCTTCACGTTTGATGCCCTGGTCGATACTTGCAAGGCTGCCTCCTACCTGACGCCGCCAGCGGGGAACCGCGTTTGCATCCTGACACAGGCAGGGGGCCCGGGGATCATCGCTATGGACGAGATCGGCGAGGATTCAAGCCTGGTTCTCGCCTCTCTGAGCGCCGAGACACAATCCTCTCTTCAGGCGTTGCTTCCTCCGATGGCGATGATCTGTAAGCCGAACGGGTATATCGATATGACCGCAGCAGCCATGGAGGAGGCGCATGCTCAGGCGCTCCGGATCGTTCTCGAAGACGAGAACGTCGATTCGGTGCTCTTCATCACGCTTCCGCCGACGTTCCTGCCAGCGATCGATGTAGCGCGCGCGGTGGCCCCGGTTGCCGCCGCGGCATCGAAACCCGTTGCTGCATGCTTCATGCACGGCCATGCCATGCTCGAAGCGCGTGTTTGTCTCGAACAGGCCGGTGTGCCGACCTTCGATACACCGGATCGCGCAGCCCGCGCGCTGATTCACTTCACCCGGGCCACCCGGCAGCAGCAAAACGTGTGTGGGGAGGGCGTCTCATGACCCATCCGAACAGCTCCTTTCTCCTTGAGACGGAGGCAATCCGGCTCGTTTCGTCGTATGGGATCCCCTATCCCGACCATCGGTTCGCTTCTTCCGCAGACGAAGCGGCGATCGCCGCGGACTCGATCGGATATCCGGTCGTTCTCAAAGCGGTCGTGGCTGATGTCGCTCACAAGAGCGATGTGGGAGGAGTGATCACCCGGCTGCGCGACCCCGAGAGCGTCCGCAGCGCCTTCGATCGTATCCGCGAGAGCATCGCCATCCATGCGCCAAGCAGCCCGCTCACCGGCGTTCTCGTTTGCCGACAGATCGACGACGGCGTGGACGTCATCGTGGGTGGGCTTCAAGACTCAACGTTCGGTCCCACCGTCATGTTCGGCTTGGGAGGGATCTTCACCGAGGTTCTCGATGATGTCGCATTCCGGGTCGCACCGATTGAGCGATCCGAGGCCCACCGCCTCGTACGTGAGATCAAGAGCTGGCCGTTGCTCGATGGGGCCCGCGGTCGGCAACCGTGTGAGATCGAAGGCCTTGTCACATTGATCGTGGCCGTATCCCGCTTGATGGTGGAACACCCGGAGATCGAAAGCCTCGACCTGAACCCTGTCCGAGTTCTTCCTGACCGCCTTCTTGCCCTCGACGCCCGAGTCAAGCAAAGGGCAACCGCCTAGCCGACTCGGGTCGTCTCGCCCCGGAAGAGAGCCGGTGGCGTTAAGCTGCCGGCTCTCTCCATTTTGGCTCCATCGGCCTTCCCCACATGATTGGCTCTATCGGGAGCTACGATCACCGCTCGCTCTTCGGCCGCCGATGCAGAGCTATTCGGACTTGATCGAGGGGTTGATCTCGATCCGCGGCGGATCCTGAAGCGCCCGCTTCACAGCGCACAGCGACGCAGCGTTGACACACGCTTGCAGATAGCGTTCGGGAAACCCGTGCGGAAAGGCAATGTCCATCGTCACCTGCTCGAGCTTCTTCGTCTCTTCATTCCGTCGCGGAGTCAACGACATTTCAATCCCGTCCGTGTCGATCCCTCGCTTCTGACAGAACGCAAGGACGTAGAAGCCGGTGCAGGTCCCGAGAGACGCCAGGAACAGCGAAAACGGGCTGGGAGCGGATCCTTCTCCACCGTGATCCACGGACTGATCCGTGAGTATGGCAAACCCTTTGTAGTCCGCACGGACCTTCTTCCCACCGGGGAATGAAACCTTCATCGTCATGTGCAATATCCTTTCCGAATCAACTGCCGAAATCCCTACGGTTTCACGGGATCACAGTGTAACGACCTCACCGGAGTCGATCCATTCCCGGCGGGGGCCATCGCAGGTTTGCAACCGACGACCTTCTCGGCGACGATCGTCCCGGTACGCGACACGATCGTGGATAGGGAGGCAAGCAGAGATGAGAAGGTTTGTGATCGATACCGACACAGCGTCAGATGACGCGGTGGCTCTGGTGATGGCGCTGCGGCATCCCGCTGTCCGAATCGAAGCGATCACCGTCGTCGCGGGAAACGTCCCTCTGGCTCAAGCCACGCAGAACGCGCTGTACGTTGTCGAGCGTTGCGGCCGCACAGCAGACGTGCCCGTAGTTCCGGGACTTGCCAAGCCACTTCTCCGCCCGCTTCGGACGGCCCAGTTCTGCCATGGCGAAGACGGCTTCGGCGACATCGGTCTCAAGCTCTCGGGACGTACACCCGCCGACGGACACGCAGTGGACGTATTGATCCGAACGATCCGGCGGTTCCCGAACGAAATCACACTGGTGACACTCGGCCCGCTCTCGAACCTCGCCGTTGCGTTGCTGCGAGACCCCGATATCGCGACGCTTGTCGATCGATGCGTGGTCATGGGAGGGATCGGCTTCGGCCATGGAAACGTTGTTCCCGCTGCGGAGTACAACATCTGGGTCGACCCTGAGGCGGCCAAGATCGTTTTCGAATCGGGGCTTCCGATCACCATGGTCGGATGGGACGTCTCGCATCATCACGCCACGTTCACCGCCGAGGAGGCCGCCCATCTCCGGTCGCTATCGGATCTGGCCGCCTTCTGTGTGGACATCCAGCGAGGGCTCCAAAACTTCGGCATCCGATCGCTCTGTCAAACCGGGTTCGATCTTCCTGATCCGATGGCGATGGCCGTCGCACTCGAGCCGGCGGTTGCCACGCGCGTTGATCGGCTTCACGTTGCGGTGGAGACCACGAGCGAATTGACCCGCGGAGCCACCGTCATCGACCACCTGAGAAACTCCGGAAACGAACCCAACGCGGATGTCGTCCTTGAAGCCTCTCGCAAGCGTTTTCTCGACTTGCTGACGCGGTCCGTGCAGCAGGGGTAGAGAGGCGCGAAACGAATCGCAGAGCGGTGTTTCGCCGCCGGCCGCGAAGGCACCCCGAGTTCGACTTCCTCCGACGACGAACTCACCGAAAACCTCAACGATCTTCATCCGACGTTCATCCTGCCAAGGCACCCTTAACCGTGGCACAAGGGATAGCATCCGTCGTGCGTTCCCATCTGATCGAACGCGCGACAACGGCGTTCTTCATGAGGAGCACACCGCTCCTCGGAGCGGACGGCATCGTGCGGTCCAGAGCGGACCGCATCATACGGTCCAGAGCGGACCGCATCATACGGTCCAGAGCGGACCGCATCGACGGTCCAAGCGGACCGCATCGTATGGAAAGGAGAGTGGGCGCGATGAAAGGACCTCAATCGAACAAGGCACAGAGGATCGGTCTGTTGCTGATTGTGTCATCCGTGTTTGCCTTGGCAGGATGCCTGGGGGTGAATGAACAGGTAGCTCAAGGGTCCGACCCGGGATCGTCCGACGGAACGTCGGAGATCCTCTCCACACTCCCCGAACCGGGGCTCGTATCGGCACAGCAGGGCTTCGAGATCCTCACCGCGTTGGGGGAGGATTCGGGGTTCGTTCTTCTTGACATCCGGACCTCACCCGAGGTGGAATCACTTCACATCCCGGGGGCGGTCAACCTCGACTTCTACGGCGACGGGTTCGCCGACCAGCTTGCGTCACTGGATCGCAGCAAGGCCTATCTGATCTACTGCCGCACCGCCAATCGTACGGGGCAAGCCTATGCGGTGATGCGCGATCTCGGTTTCGATCACGTCTGGGATCTCGACGGAGGAATCAGCACCTGGAGCGGGCTCGGATATCCTACATGCCAAGGGCCTCTCGGCGATCCCCACACATGCGTTGGATCGGTTCCGTCCCCCGTAACGTAGGACCGGATTCGTTCGATGACAATCCTTCCCGCTTCTTCCGCTTAGGTCGCTCGCGAACGTTCCTGAGCTGCATCCGAGCCCGACCTACCACATGATGCAGGGCTTGCCTATAATCCGTCCCTCATGCGGTTTGCCCGAAGGTACGCGACTCAGATTCGGCAGTTCGCTCCTAACGCCCGTTGGTATCTCGTTTACACCTTCTTGAGCGGGCTGGGTTTCGGGATCTACCGGCTGTTCTACAACCTCTACGTTCTATCGCTCGGCAACAGCGCCGCTTTCCTCGGACTGCTCGTTGCTGTCCCCGGTCTGGTCATCACTGTGCTTGCCCTGCCGATCGGCGCACTCGGAGCTCGAACGGGGTTCCGCGCCACACTGATCGCCGGTGTCGCAATCATGATCGGCTCGCTCATCGGGATCGCGCAGGAGACGTCCGCGTTGGCGCTGATCCTGCTCGCGGCCGCGTTGGGCCTCAGCCGTGGATTGCTCGATGTGAGCAACGCTCCGTTCGTCGCAGACAACAGCGGTGATCGAGAGCGGACCCACCTGTTCAGCGTTCAGTTCGCCGTCCGCATCTTCGCCGGCTTCTTCGGCTACTCGCTCGCCGGAGCACTGCCGGCCCTGTTCTCGCGAGTGCTTCATGTAGGAGCGGAAAGCCCGCAAGCCTACCGGGCAGCGTTGCTCTGCGGCGCCGGGGTGTTCTTCGCCGCGCTTCTCCCGCTGCTCCGACTCGAGAATGGATCCCGGATCCGGGGCGAAACGGCAGGATCCTCCGACACTCGGGCGGCATCCGGTACGTCTCTCCCCTCATCGGAAAACAAGTCTCCCACGAGACTTCCTGCGCGGCTGCTCATCCGGTTGTTCACGCCGGAGATTGCCATCGGCTTGGGCGCGGGCGCTCTCGTTCCCTTCTTGAACGTGTTCTTCAAGACGAAGTTCGGCGTTTCCGATGCCCTGCTCGGCATCCTTTACGCCGGTCAATCGGTGGCGATGGGCGTTGCGATCCTCCTCGGTCCGATCCTCGCTGCTCGTCTCGGACGTCCGCGTGCCGTCGTCGCCACTCAGCTTCTCTCCATTCCGTTCCTAATCCTGCTTGGATTCACACCGTTTATCGCACCGGCAGCGATCGGTTTCCTGATGCGTGCCAGCTTGATGAACATGGGGCACCCGCTCTATTCGGCGTTCTCGATGGATCAGGTCGGTTCGAAGTACCGCGCTCTGGCCAGCGGCCTTCTGGTGATGACCTCACAGGGAAGCCGAGCGCTGAGTTCGTGGCTGAGCGGGATTCTTCAGGAAGGTCCCGGGTTCACCCCGGTGTTCGCCATCACTTGCACCTGCTACTTCACGGCTTCTGTGTTGATCTTCGTGTTCTTCATCCGCAGCAAGCGCGACCTCTCCCCCGTAGGAAGCTAGGAGAAGAGCTACCGTGGGCTTCCAGTCGACCCGACATCGGGATCGAGATCCCCCGCCATGTTCGGAACCGCACGAACGGCTTGCTCGATCTCGAAGAATGTCGCTTCGCGGATGGAGAACGCCGACGCAACCAGATTCGAAGGAAACACCCGGACGCGCGTATTCAACGCGCGAACGTTTGCGTTGTACAGACGGCGTGCCGCTTGAATCCGGTCCTCCGTGTTGGCCAATTCCTCCTGTAAGGCAAGGAAAGAAGCGCTCGCTTTCAGATCCGGGTACGCCTCGGCGACAACCAGCAGCTGCCGCAAGAAGGAGACCAGTCGGTTCTCCTCTCCGGCCTGCTCGGCCGGAGTCCCTTGCGACGCCACCGCACGTGTCCTCGCCTCGACAACGGAGCGGAGAACGCCTTCCTCATGACGCGCATAGCCACGCACCGTTTCCACCAGGTTCGGGATCAAGTCATAGCGGCGCTTCAATTCGGCGTCGATGTCCGACCAACTCTCCCGCACGTGCTGACGGCTCCGGATCAGCGTGTTGTACATCGAGATGACATAGAGCAACAGGAGCCCGGCGACGATGGCAACCATCACACCTGCAGTCATGAGTCTTCCCCCTTCGTCTGTTGCAGGACCACGTAGTCGGGTAGCCGGTCAAGCACCCCTGACGCAATCTCAAGTGCTTGATCGAAGTCTGCCGGACGGAACCGCCGCTCACGCCAGATTAGCGCGTGTGTCTCATCGAACTGGAGGTTGTGCCGCGGTCGCTGTAGCAGGAAGTCGATGGTCCGAGCGTGAAGCACATCGTACGCCCATCGCCGATCCGAACTTCGCACGTGGTACGCTCGACTGAATTCGCTCGACTCGAAATCGAGATCGTCCAGCCCGAAGACCTCGCCGATGCGATCGAAAACGTTTTCGGAACGCATGAGGAATGGCTTGAGCGGTATCGGGCTCCTCAGAAGCACGGCAGAGAACTGGTGAACACGACGGTTCTTCCCCGCTCCCGTCACGTAGTGGTAGTCAAACGCCATCACCGGGCGCCCGCTGAAACTGCCTTCCATCCGATGGTGTGCGTAACGGCTGTAGCCCCGCCGCAACGCCCGAAACGATGGATGCCGGTCATCGAGCCGGGCATCCCTCCCCGGCAGCGGCGATAGACCGCGGGATTCGGCCCACGACGCCAACGCCTTCTTGCGGACCGCCGCTCGCCATACGCCAACTCCGACAATTCCAACGGCAAGGATCGCGAAGATCCAGAAGAAACCGGTCATCTCCCCCCTTGCTTGCAGCCACCTCGACAACGGTGGCTACGATCGGCTGCCGGATGTGGCCATCAAGCCATCGTCGCACGTCCGGCAACATACCGATTCGTCGAGCCGCTTGCAACTGTGCTGGCTCGGTCCAGCCGCGTCTGCCGACGAACAGTTGCGTCTTTGCATCGCACGGGCGAGAATGCCGACCAACGTCATGTCGAATCGAACGTTCTTCCTTCGGGACGAAGTCACGATCGCGGACAACGCTCCTGCTCTCTGCGGGATTGATCTGGGATCGACGACCGCGAAGATCGCCGTTCTTCCGCCGGTGGAGCCGCAGACGTCCGCGCGATGCCGTGCCAACGCGCAGCCGCCGCTCCTTTTCGGCGCCTACTGCCGGCACAACACTTCGGTGCGATCCGTGCTCGAGCGGATGCTCCGCTCCCTTTCCGGAACGCTTGGAGATCGGCCTCTCCACGTGCGTTCCACAGGTTCGGCCGCACTCGGTCTTGCCGAACACCTCGAGTTGACGTTCGTGCAGGAAGTCGTCGGCGCATCCCATGTCGTCCGCCGCTTCTATCCCCAAGCCCGTACATGGATCGACATCGGCGGTGAGGATTCCAAACTCGTTTTGTTCTCTCCCGACGGTCAGATGGACATGCGTATGAACGGAAGCTGCGCGGGAGGTACAGGCGCGTTCATCGACCAACTCCTTTCTCTTCTGGACATCGCCCCCGAACAGGTCAACGATC
>CAZKPU010000062.1:0-14644 GCA_964554715.1 uncultured Thermotogae bacterium
TGCTGTGAATAATAGGCACCTTCTTTAATCTCCTTGTTTTTTTGTAAACAAGAAATGGGGTCCATCTGCTATGAAAATAAAATCTCTCGTAAAAATGTCCCCTGGAGCCTGTCGAACGACGGAAGCTGCCGTTGATGCCGCCAAGAAGGCCGGTCTGCTTGTCTCGATCGATCTCAACTACCGAGCTCGATTGTGGTCTCAGGCAGAGGCCCGGGACGCGATGACGCGCCTTATGAGCCGGGCCGACATCCTTATCACGACGGAAGAAGACACGGAGCGCGTGTTCGGGATCCGCGAGGCCAGTTACGAGCAAGTGGCGAAGAGACTCGCCAAGGAGTTCTCGCTTCAGGCGGTGGCGATCACGCTGCGCGAGACACCCTCCGTGTGGCGAAACACGTGGTCCGCCGTCGTTCTTGCCGGCGGAGAAATCTTCCACGGTCCCACCTACGACATCGAAGTCGTCGACCGTGTCGGGGCAGGGGATAGCTTCGGCGGCGGGTTCCTCTACGGATACTTGATGGACGGTCCGGAAGCCGGTGTCCGTTACGGCGTCGCCGTGTCAGCGCTGAAGCAAACCAACCCTGGTGATTTCGTGTGGGCGAGCAAGGACGAAGTCGAGAGGACTCTCGCCGGAGGTGGACTGCGGATTGTCCGCTAGACGCACGGCCAAGGCGAACAAGATCGCGTGACATCGATCGGGGTGACGTTCGGGAGAGAGCGTTGCCCCAGCGCTCTAGCCGGTGAGGTCAGCGGCCATCTGCCCGGGTCTCGTTCGCGAGGAGATCGGCGAGCTGTTCAAGGCGGAGGGCGTGAGATCCCTTCACCAGAAGGACACCCGGATGGCGGATCATGTGGGCATGAAGCACGGCGGCCAGCTTCTCCCAATCCTCCTCGCGGGAAAGACATGCGAGAGCGGGTTGAGCGGAGACAGCATCGACCGCCGCTTCCCCGTACGGGACAACGGCAGACACGCCGAGTGAAACGAGCCGCTCTGCGACGATCCGATGTCCCCTCTCGGTGAACGAGCCAAGGCCCTGCATCTCGCCGAAGACGACGGTTCTCTCCGACGGACCGGATGTCAAGGCTTCGAGGACGTCAAGTGCTGCAAGCGCGGAGTCCGGGTTTGCGTTGTAGCTGTCGTCCAGGAGGGTTCCCCACGGTAGGCCGTGTCGTAGGGTCAGCCTGTGAGGCGGCGGGCGAAAGGTCGGGGTCTGTTGGGTGATGAGCTTCCAAGGAACCCCAAGAGCCATCGCTGATGAAACAGCTGCCAGCACATTGGTCGCGTTGTGTCGCCCGAGGAGCGGACAGCGGACCGGTGGATCGCGACGGCCGATCCGCAAGGCGAGTTCAGGAGTCTGGGTTAGAAGCTTGCCGATCACGTCGGTGCCGCGCCGGGCGATGCCGAAGGTGACAAGGCGGGGGTCGCGCGACTTGAGCGCACGGCTCCAGAGGCGGTCGTCATCCCCGTTCACGAGCGCCATCGAAGATGGCGGACGGGTCCGGACCAGTTGCCACTTCTCTTCCGTGACCGCGTCAACCGTGGTAAATCTGTCGAGATGACCCCTTCCGACCCCTGTAACAACGACGCAATCCGGTGAAAGGATACGGCCGAGTGGCGCGAGGTCGCCGGGGCGATCCGCAGCGGCCTCGAACACGCAGTAGCGTGCGTTTCTCGGTGTTGACAGGACGGAAAGAGGGACGCCGATCTCGGTGTTTCGATTGCCGGGCGATGCATGCGTCGGGCCGATCCCCGAGAGGATGTGGGCGAGCAGCTCCTTGGTTGTCGTTTTTCCGTTGGTCCCGGTGATGGCGACGACAGTGGCGCTGAGCTGGCCGCGCCACGCGGTGGCGAGAGAGGCAAGCGCACCCAGAGGGTCGGAAACCTCGATCCACGGGCCACACGCATCCAACTCATGACGATCCATGCCTGGAGACAGTGGGAGCATTGCCGCGACCGCCCCGGAGGCGAACGCAGACCGGACAAAGGCACGTCCGTCGGTTCGGGCTCCCGGGAGGGCGACGAAGAGATCACCCGGCTCGATGCTCCGTGAATCGATCCGGACCACGGATGGAATCAGCCGGCGTTGATGCGGCAACGTCGTGTGCAGCGTTCCGCCTACGATCCTTGCGATCTGTTCCAGCGGGAACATCTCACCAGGTCTCGTCGGGGAGGAAGATCGGGACGATCACTTCCGCTTGCCCCAGGATAGGAACGCCGTCGAAGGTTGTGCGGTCTCCGTCCACGCCGATCCACGCATCGGCGTACGGAGACCACGGATCCAACGAGAACAGCTCAACCGTCAGATCGTCGTTGCTGGGAAGTGCTTCAACGAAGTCGACCACATCCTCGAGCGATTGCAGAGACGGGCCCGCCTCTCCGCCGGCAACGGGACGGCTTCCTCCGTAGGCGCGAACGGCCACGTAGTAGGCCTCTTCTTCTTCGTCGATGCTGAGTTCACCATGAACGATTCGGACTCCATGCCGAACGCTGGCAAGCGTGACCGTGTACTCGATCGTCTCGCCGGGAAAGTACGCGTCCATGTCGAGTTCCAGATCGAGGATGTCGAAGTAGTCAAGTTCGGTCGTAACATCGACCTCGATGGCAAGGCGTGAGATCCTCGGATCCGCGAACGGGTTGTAAGAGAGGAACGAAACGAGATCGGCCATCTGCCAGGGAGCATAGATCCCGACATCGTTTGAGCTGAGGAAGACATCGTGGCGGATGAGCGACTCCTCCATCGCTTCTCCTTCCACCCGGAACACCACACGGGCTGTCCCTTCCCCGACACGGTCAAGGGCGACATCGATGGACTCCAACAGGGTGACGTAGGTCAGCAGCGGAAGCAGGCGTCGCTCATCGACCAGCTGGAAGTCGAGCGTGGAGGTGATCTGCCGATCGCTGTCGCGGACGGAGCTTTGCACCGCGATCATCGCCGGCGAGTCTCCGAGCCGGCCGGCGATTCCGGCGTTGCGGTCTGTGTGGATGACTCCGATCGTCTCGCCGAGACGACCCAGCTTGTACGATGCGTCGTACGCACGGATCGTGTCGAGGATCTCGACGGTGGTCAACGGAAACGCACACGTACCACCGGCGAGAAACGGATGGCCGAACCCGAGGATCGAGCCGTCTTGTGCATAGGTCAGGGTTCCGAGCGCCCCGATCGAGAGGTCGCCGGTTGCTACAGCTACGCCGATCGCCGCGCCGGGTTCGGGCTCGAACTCGGATGCCGACAGGGCGCCGTTTGCCGATCCGGATACGTAGCCGGAAATCGGCGCGAGGTACAGATCCATCGGTGCAAGCCCCGTCTGCATCAGATGGTCCGACACCGCCCATGCCGGGAAGGCACAATGTGCATCGGGGAATGCTTCCACGCCGAGCGGATCACCGCTTGGGATCCCGTTCCATAATGCGGCCGCGGCACGTTCCGAAGAGAGGCTTGTCGTCAACAGAGCGACCGGATTCGCTGAGCCGCTGGGCACAGGGAGCATCCCGTAGGAAGACGCGTCCTCCGGTTCCGTCTCCAGTAGCTTCAGCATCGACTCGATCGGTGTTACCAAGCCGATCGGCAGAAGGTCTTTGGACCACGTCGCGGCTCGGCTGAGAGCGCCGATCAACCGCCCGTCGATGGTGATCGGACTTCCGCTCATCCCCTGCGAGATGCCGCCGGAGCGGCCGATGGCCTCGCCGCTCACACGAACGACGATGAAGTCGTTCGCGGTGCCGGGCTCGTCGAGTACAGCGATGACCTCGACCTGAAACGACTCGATCTCGTTGTCGGACACGATCGTCCGGCCGATCCCCGTCATTCCGGGAGCGATGTCATCAAGAAAGAGAAACGCATCGGACCCGGCGGCGGCGACCGACAGACATCCTACAAGCACCCAGACGACTCCCAGAAAGTGACGCACGTTTCCTCCTTAGCTCGAATCGGCTCTGACCCCATCATACGCGAACTCGCCGCCCGCTCCCGAGCGCAAGCACCGGCGAGGGCCGAGGAAAAGGAACCGCAACATGGCTGAGAGCTACTGGCGGCGGTAGATCAAGCTGCGGATCAGCATGAGAACGGGGATGATCTCCAGACGGCCGATCCACATGTTGAAACACAGCGTCAGCTTCGCCAGGCTCGACATGGCCGGATTCGTGATTCCGACGGAAAGGCCGACGTTTCCTTGTGCGCTGGCCACTTCGAAAATGACATCGCCCAGATCGAACGAGTCGGGAACGGTGTGAAGCAGGATGAACACGCCGAGGGCGAGGAACGCAATCCACAGAAACGTGATCAGCGCCGCGTCTTCCAGCCGCTGACCGACATCCGATTCGTCGACCAGAGTATCCCCGATTCGGAACGGGACGATCGCCCCGCGGGGCGAGGTAATCTTGCGGAACCGCCACTGGACACCTTTGATCAGGACCATGACTCGCATGATCTTGATCCCCCCCGCCGTGGATCCGGCGGCGCCTCCGAAGACCATTCCCCCGGCAAGCAGCAGTTTGGCCATATCCGTCCAGTAGAACAGGTCGGCCGACTGGAACCCGGTGCAACTGATGGCGGATGCGAACTGGAAAACCGATTCACGAAGCGAAGGCAGCCAGCCGATTTGAATCCCCATTTCCAGCGTAAGAAACAGCGACCCCGCAAGGGTGATGATCCACAGCCAGCGGGTCTGAGCATCCCGCCACAGGATCCGTCCCCGTCCCTGCATCAGCTCGTAATGGACGCCGAAACTGATAGCGCCGAACAGCATGATCGGGATCAGAACCATTTCGATCGCGATGCTGTTGTACGAAGCGATGCTGTTGGCAGTAACGCTGAATCCGCCGGTGGAGATTCCCGTCATCGCGTGGTTGACGGCTTCCCAGATCGGCATCCCCGCGCCCCACAGAGCGATGACGCTGACCGTTGTATAGAGAAGGAAGATCCACCACATCGTTCGCAGCGTCGATGAGATGCTCGGATGGATCTTCTCGCCGCGGGCCTCGGCGTAGTAGAGGCTGTACTGGGCGGCTCCGGGTCGAGGGCCGGCGAGGATCGCCAGCATCAGGACGATCACGCCCATGCCGCCGATCCACTCGGTGAAGCTTCTCCACCACTGGAGAGTCGCCGGAAGAAGATCGGCGCGGGCCGCCATCGTCAAGCCCGTTCCGGTATATCCGGAGACGGCCTCGAAGAAGCCGTTGAGCGGGTTGGCGAACTCCTTCAATGTGACGAACTGCGGAAGCGTGGCGATTTCGGGCGACAGGAGGTTCATCAGTGTGAACGGCAGAGAGCCGAGCGCCGCCACGAGAAGCCAACCGAAGCCGGCGATGATCATCCCGTGCTTGAGCTTGGCGTCTCCCGCACCGCGGAACGGGAAGTACAGAAGAGCGCCGAGCAGGAACGAGGCTCCGGCGGTCAAGAGCATCGGAGCATAACCGAACGACTCGCCGTATACCGCCGGGATGATCAGGGAGACGAGCGCCATGACGCCGACCATCGGAACCAGCAATCCGAGATCGCGAAGGACGATCGCTAGGTCGGATGTGGGTTGTGGCAGAAGGCGTCTCATCCGGTTAGGCGCTCAAGCAGTTCATCGCTTACGCGCTCGATCGAAAAGAACGTCAAGATGTCTCCCGCTTGGAAGACCGAGTCAACGTGAGCGAGGGATCGGCTGTCGTCACGCTCGATGGCGGTCACCGTAAGAGATTCCGGGAGGATGCCGCGCTTGGCGGAGTCGGAGAGCGGGCGTCCCAGCAGCGGAGATTCCTCGTTCAGCGTGATTCGGAACACCTGGTCGCCCTGGGACAGCATCGTGAAGTCCTTGAGTTTCGGACGTTTCACGGCGTTGTAGAGGTGGTTGGCAACGATGTCCTCGGGGTTCTCCATGACGTTCGCCCCGAGCTTGCGGAAGAACTCTGCGTGTTCTTTGTCGTTGACCACCGACACGATCGACGGGATGGAGAGCCCTTCGGCGATCGACACCACCATCAGATTGACCGCATCATCACTGGTCGTTGCGATCAGCGCATCGGCGCGCTCGGCACCCGCTTCCCGCAGCGTATCGGCGACGGTAGCATTCCCGTTGAGTACGGTGATATCGTACTTCGTGCTGACAGAACGCGCCCTTTCCTCGCTGCTGTCTACAACGACGACGTTATTCTTCTCCTTCACCACAATATCGATCAGGCTTGTGCCGATGCTGCCGGCCCCCACAATGATGATGTACATAGCCGCCCCCCCCAACAAGTCCTCAAGGATCGTAGCATACCGCAGATGGGGGGTCAATGGCCACAGTAGGGTAAAATCCCTATGGCACGGGGATCAAGGCGACTTGAGACAACGGAGCAATCCACCTATAGTGCGCGGTTAGGAAGGTGAGAACAGGATGCATGGGGAAAAGCGAAGAAGGTCAACCGTTTCACGGATTGCGATGGTCGCAATCATCGTGTTGTTGTTTGCACTTCCGGGCTGTCTGGATCTTACGGGAAACGTCCCGCCGGTGGCCGATTTCGTCGCGACGCCGTTCGAGGGGTATGTGCCGTTGACGGTCGAATTCGACGCAGAAGCGAGCTTCGACGTTGACGGCGACCCGTTGGCGTTTCGATGGGACTTCGGAGACGGTGAGATCGGTGAGGGGCGGCGCGTGACCCATGTGTTTGGCGAAGCAGGGACCTATTCCGTGGAGCTGGAGGTGTCCGATCCCGATGGCGAGCAAGCGATCGCGACACGGCGGATTGCGGTTCGCGATGCGCCGGAGGGGTACGATGTGTACCACTACGAGTGGGAGTTCGCGGGAGATGAGGTTGCTTGGGACGCCTTCCTGCCGAGGAACCTGGTGGAGACCTACCGGGATTACCCGCGGTCGACGTTCGTGGAGAACTACGACTACGCAAGCTATATCGAAGAGCCGCTGGATGATCCTACCTTGGAATCGCTTTCGGCCGTTCTTTGGAATCTGGTGGGGGGAGACACGTTGGCGTTCCGGGAGTGTGCGCTGGCGTTTGTCCAGGGGGTCATCCGTTACGAAGAGGATCCGGCGAACCAGGAATACCCGAAGTACCCGCTGGAGACCCTCGCCGACCGAAGCGGGGATTGCGAGGACACATCGATCCTGTACACAAGTTTGGTCCTTGCAGCAGGGATTGACGCGTACCTTGCCTTTGTCGATACGGACGGGGATCACATCCCCGATCATGTGGCGTCGTTGGTTGCGGTTCCCTCCACGTACGCGGGCCGCGTGGACTGTCCGCCGGGGTCGTATCGAGGGCTGTTGGTCCTGGATGGACATCTGACCGCGCTGGGGGAAACGACGGCCGGCCCCGACACGCTGGGCTATCTTCCGCTAGGATGTGATCCTTGGCAGCTTGACGAGCAAGACATCATCAGCTGGTGGGGGCCGTGATGCAGGCATGGCTCTCAGGACGGAGGGTGTGACGATGACAACCGGCAAGGCGTGTTTGGTGGATCCTCGGCCGTTACTGAGGTTTAACTTCGGCCCGCTGCATCCGTTCAAGGTTCATCGACTCGGTTTGGTGTATGGGCTGATGCAAGCAACGGGGTTGATCGATCGCGCGGGGGTGTATGTCATCGAACCGCGCGAAGCCACGCTCGATGAGGCAAGGGCGTTCCACAGCGATGGGTACCTTGAGGTTCTTCGCGTCGCGGATGACGGGATGTGGGTTCCCAACCTGTTTGCGCACGGATTGGGAACCGCCGACAATCCGGTGTTTCCGGGGGTGTATGAATGGGCGATGACCGTTGCGGGAGGATCGATCCGCGCCGCCGAAGAGATCATCGCCGGTCGGTCGCGCGTTTCCTTCAGTCCCGCAGGGGGGCTTCACCACGCGATGGCCTCCCGGGCATCGGGGTTCTGTCACGTCAATGACGCCGTTCTTGCGATCCACACCCTTCTTGGCGCCGGGTACCGGGTTGCGTATGTGGACATCGATGCCCATCACGGCGACGGCGTCCAGCAGGCGTTCTACGAGCGTGATGATGTGCTCACCGTGTCGATCCACCAGAGCGGACACACGATCTTCCCGGGAACGGGCTACGCCGATGAGGCCGGGAAAGGAGCGGGGGAAGGATGTGCCGTGAACATCCCCCTGCTTCCCGGTGCTGGCGATGAGGCGTACGAGCGGTGCCTCGATCAGGTCGTCCTGCCTGTTCTAAAGACATACCAGCCGGATGTTCTCGTCACGCAGTTGGGCGCGGATGCCCTTGACGGAGATCTTGTCGCCAGCTTGGCGATGTCGCTTGCCGGGTTTGAGAGGATTGTCAAGCGTTTCTCGGTGTTGGAGCTTCCTTGGGTGGCGCTCGGCGGCGGGGGGTATGACGTGGGGAACGTCGTCCGCGCCTGGGTGTTGGCGTGGGCCGTGATGAATGACGTTGCCCTTGCCGAAGCGATCCCCGAGAAATGGCTGACGGAAGCCGCGGCCTACGGAGTGACGGTCTCGTCGTTCCGCGGATCGGCGTCGCAGAAATCGACGGATACGCCGGCGCGTGTGATGACTGCGCTGGATCGCGAGATCGACCGGATACGGGATCGGGTGTTCCCGCTGTTGGAAGGCTCTACGAGGACGGCCCGATCGGGCCGTGCAGAAGCGGACTTGGAGAAGCCATGAACGCGCGTTCGGGAAGAGGCTCCGGTGAAGCGGGAGAAGTACGCTCCGTCCCGTTGCGATCGACAGTGCAGGTGCAGGTTCCCGGTGCGGGCGTGTATGAAGCCGATCGAGGGACGGCGATCGGGAAGTTCCTTGCGCCATTGATCAGCGACGCCTCCAACCCGCTGATCGCGGCGGTTTCCGGGGGGGAACTGCGGGAGCTGGGCTGGCCGGTTCGAAACGATCTGGAAGCGATCCCGGTGAGGCTTTCCGACTCCGATGGGATGAGAATTTACACACGCAGCCTAACGTTCCTGATGGTGACGGCGGTCCGGAAGAAGTTCCCGGAGGCAAGGGTTCGCGTCGACTACTCGATTCCGAGCGGAGGGTACCACTGCAAGATCCTCAACCATCCGCCGCTTGGATCGAACGAGGTGGCTGAGCTACGGGTGATGATGCAGCAGATGATCGAAGCGGATCTGCCGATTGAGCGGAAGAGGATGGCAATCGACGCGGCACGTGATCTGTTCGAGAAGCGAGGCGATATCGAGAAGCTGCAGCTTCTCAACCGCTATCACGAAGATCATCTGCACGTGTACTGCCTGGACGGGGAGTGCGATCACTTCTACGGATACATGGTGCCGAGCACAGGTGTGCTGCGTGTCTTCGCCCTGGAGACGTTCCGCGACGGACTGATCCTGCGTTTCCCAAGGCGGGAAACGCCGACGAAGATCCAATCGCTTCGACGATTCGCCGCACTCCGAGGAGTCTTCGACGAGTACGGGCGGTGGTTGGATCTGCTCGGTGTCTCCCATGTCGGCGCGCTCAACGACGCCATCGTGGGCGGGCGGATCCGGCAGTTGATCCTGGTCGCAGAAGCACTCCACGGGAAGAGGATCTCGGCAATCGCCGCCGAGGTTGCGAAACGGTTCCGTTCCGGGAACCGTTTGGTCGTGATTGCGGGGCCGTCTTCTTCCGGGAAGACAACCTTTGCCAGAAGACTTGCCATCCAGCTTCTCGCCGAGGGGCTGCAGCCGGTGCCGATCTCCATGGACGATTACTTTCATCCGCGGGAGAGATTGCCGCAGATCCAGAAAGGGGAGTTGGACTTCGACGCGGTGTCGGCGCTTGATATCGCGCTTCTTGAGCGCCATATCGAGGAGCTTCTTCGCGGCAAAGAGGTTCGGATGCCGCGCTACGACTTCCACACCGGGAAGCGCGAACAGGGCGGCGATGTCCAGCTGAAGCCGAACCAGATCCTTCTTGTGGAGGGGATTCATGGCCTGAACCCGCGACTGTTCGATGGCTTGCCGGATCAGTCGGTGTTTCGGGTGTTCGTCTCGGCGTTGACACAGCTCAATCTGGACGATCACAACCGTGTGCCGACAACGGATACGCGGCTGATCCGACGGATCGTTCGAGACGCAGTTTCGCGGGGATACCCGGCGGAGAAGACGCTGGCGTTGTGGGAGAACGTCCGACGCGGCGAGAAGAAGAACATCTTCCCGTATCAAGAGCGAGCGGATGAGCACTTCAATTCGGCGTTGGCGTATGAATGGGCGGTTCTCAAACCTTTTGCCGAGCCTCTTCTGCTTCAGGTCAACGATCCATGGGGCAGGATCGAAGCGCAACGTTTGATGTCGCTTCTGGAGTGGTTTGAGCCGTGTCCGGCGGAGATCGTTCCCGGTACGTCACTGTTGCGGGAGTTTGTCGGGGGCTCGGAATTGGCCGAGGTCACCGCGGCGTCGCTTGCAGCGGCCAATCCGCCTCGCCTCGAGTCGTTCGATGAGAACGGCGATCAGCCGGAAGGCAGAACGGCATGATGACGACGACCGAGATCATGGCGCTGGCGATGGAGTTGGCCGGCATGTCTGGAGAGCCGGTGCCAGGCGACTCCGCGATCTACCATCCTGCGGATCGAATCAAGGATGTTCTTGTCGGGGTGTACGTCGGACCGGCCGAATTGCTGCTTGCACGGGATCTGGGCGTCGACGCGGCGATCGCTCACCATCCGATGGGGGGAGACGCGAAGCTGCGCTTCCACGAGGTGCTTTGGAGACACGCCGACCAGATGGTTGCGAGCGGTGTCCCAGCGGAGACGGCGCATCAGATCGTTGCCCCTTGGGCCGAGCGTCAACGGATCGAAGCCTCGATGCGGAACGTGGATCATGCTCCGTCGATCGCTCGGCTTCTCAACCTGGGGTACATGAACATTCACACCCCCCTAGATGAGATCGGACGCCGGAGGATGGCGGAGGCCGTCACCGAAGCCGGTGAACGTCTGCGGGCTCAGGATCTGGCGGCGTATCTCACGGAACGCTTCGACGAGTTCCGGAACGCGGCAACAAGGATTGAAGTTCGTCTTGGCGACCCGGAACGCCCGATCGGGAAGACCGTTGTCTCGCACGGAGCGGGGACGAACGGCGGGTATCGAGTTGCAGAGGCGTATTTCGACCATGGTGTGGACACCGTCATCTACATTCACTGCAGCCCCGATGACGTCACGCGCCTGAAAGAGACCTACGGCGACCGGAAAACACTGATCGTCACCGGGCACATCGCAAGCGACTCGCTCGGCATCCATCCGTTCGTCGGGGCGCTCAAGGAGCGTGGTGTAACGGTGAGGACGTTCAGTGGGATTGTCCCATCCGCTGGGTGAGCCAAGATCGTCCGCAAAGGAGACGTGATTTCGAAGATGCGCGTGGCGACGTTCAACGTCAACTCTGTCCGAACACGGCTGCCGATTGTCTTATCGTGGCTGGAATCGAACGCGCCGGATGTGTTCTGTATGCAGGAAACCAAAGTCGTGGATGAACAGTTTCCGAAGGATGCGTTCGAGCAGGCGGGCTATCACGTGCTGATCAGCGGACAGAAAAGCTACAACGGTGTTGCCATCGCAACGCGGCGTCGCACCGCAGCACTGGCGATCGGACTCGATGACGGGGGACCTGAGGATCGATCGCGGTTGCTGGCAGCCGAGATCGACGGCGTCGTTGTCGTGAATACCTACGTTCCGCAAGGACGGGATCCAAGCCACGAGTACTTCGAGTACAAGCTGGAGTGGCTGGCACGGCTCAAGGCATGGTTCGGCGCTCACTTCGATCCCAGCGTGCCGCTCCTGTGGCTGGGAGACTTCAACGTGGCCCCCGACGAGATCGATGTCTACGATCCGGTACGGCTCAAGGGGCGGGTCGGGTTCCACCCGCGGGAGCGGGCGGCGCTGGCGGACGTGAAGAGCTGGGGCTTTGTCGACATTTTCCGGCGGCACGTCCGTACCGGAGGCGAATACACGTTCTTCGATTACCGAGCCAAGAACGGCGTTTTGCGCGGGATCGGCTGGCGAGTGGATCATATCTGGGCCACCGCTCCGCTTGCACAACGTTCGACGGACGCGTGGATCGATCTTGAGCCGCGAAAGGCCGATCGGCCATCGGATCACACGATCCTCGCGGCCGACTTTTCCTGAACAGGACCCTTTCTTCTACATAGGCGAAACAGCCCATCACTAGCAGGGTTGCATCTTTTCTGGGCGACTAATGGTTTCGGATTGTAGGCACAATCTTCACCGTATGAATACCGATATCTGCCTTAAGAAAACATTGCGATGGATTGTTTATATCAGTTGTGCGGTGATGCTGTGTCAAGCGGTCGCACTCAATGCAGCGCCGGTTTCCGGCGATCTTGCCGGACAGGTTGCCCGAACGCAAGTCGGTGCGATCGCCGCGGCAGCCGACATGGGAGCAATGTCGATCGATGACCGAAGCGGCATCCCCTTGCTGGAAGCCGAAAGCGGACGCGTGCTTGGCTATGTCTTCCCGATCCGACCGTCCGGGTATATGGTGGTGGCCGGGGACACCGAGATCGAGCCGGTCATTGCGATTTCGAACGCGTCCGAGTTCTCGTGGAGCGAGTCGGAAGCGAATACATTGCTGCATTTGCTGCGGTTGGACTTGGGTTTGCGGATGGAAGCGGTGGACGGCGATGTGCTTCCTCCTTCCACAATCGACGACAATGAACGCGCTTGGGAAGAAGCTGTCGTGGCGCCTGCCACCGCTGTGTCCGATGCGGCGATCGGTCCGCTGCTTCAGTCGTCGACGTGGTCGGGAGGCGATCCATGGAACGCGCTTTGCCCGATCGATCCGACCACCGGTCGACGGACGGCGGTGGGGTGCGTGGCGACGGCGACCGCTCAGATCATCGCCTACTGGGGGTATCCGTCGAGCGTCTCGTTCACCGCGGACGACAACTACACAACGGCCACCCGCCAGATCTCTGTGGAGGCGCCGTCCGCCTCGATGGCGGAGATCGTCTATGGGGGCGATCCCTGGACGAACCCCGATGTGGAAACCATGGCCGCTCTCTCGTACGCCGTTGGCGTCTCTGTCCAGATGGACTACACGTCGTCCGGGTCGGGAGCGCATGTGTTGGATGTTGCCGTGGCGCTTGCCGGGGGCGAAACACCGTATACGCGATCGATCCGGCCGGGGATCTGGGGCTACGCCAGCGCGAACCTGCGAACGAGCGAGTACTCCTTCTGGGGAACGCCGTTCTACGTAGATCAGCAGCAGTTCTTCACCGATCTTGCAGCGAACATGGCCGCCGGGATGCCCGCCGAGCTTGCGATCGTCAGCGACTCCGGAGGACACGCGATCGTGTGTGACGGATTCGATTCCGAATCGGGGATGTTCCACCTGAACTTCGGGTGGGGGGGAACCGGTGACGGCTGGTACAGCCTGCCGTCGGAGATGCCGTACGGCTACAACGTGATGACCTATGCTGTCATGGATATCACCCCGCCGGAGGAACCGGGACCTGCTCCCGAGCCGGAGGCGGTCCTCCCCGCTACAGCTCCTCTACCGGCAAACGGTGAGGTCGACGTTCTCGTGTCTACCGGGCTCGGATTCCAGCCCGGCACGAGTGGTAGCACATTGAGCTTCGATCTGTATTTGGGGACCGACCGTTCATTCGTAGAGCAGCGCAGCCCCGAGACGTACGTAACGACGATCGGA
This sequence comes from uncultured Thermotogae bacterium, assembly GCA_964554715.1. Lineage (GTDB taxonomy): Bacteria > Bipolaricaulota > Bipolaricaulia > UBA7950 > UBA9294 > RXOA01. The sequence continues at coordinate 13,591 of CAZKPU010000062.1, forward strand.
CCAAGCGATGAGGGCGAGTTCATGCTGGAGTTGGAAGGCGATCTTGTCGGCGGGACCGAGTACTTCTGGGCCGTTGACAGCAGCGCGGAGGACGGGCGGTTTGTAGCGGGAACGCTGTGGAGCTTCACAACCGAGGCGGAAACGATCGATCCGACGCCCAATCCCGATCCGAATCCGGATCCCAATCCTGATCCGACGGGCGGTGTTTCGTTGGAACCGACTCAAACGGCGATCGATGCTGACGGAGGGACCAGGACGGTGACCGTCACCGCGACGGATCCCTGGAGTGCGACGTGCAGTGCTGCGTGGATCGAACTTGATTCCGACAACTGCGCCGGAACCGCGAACGGGAGCTTCGGTTACGCCGTTTCGCCGAATCCGGAGACCGAATCGCGACAGGCCGAGATTTGCGTGGGAAGCGCGGTTCATACCGTCATTCAGGCGGGTGCCGCCCCCCAACAAGTGGCGCAGCCGGTCGTCTCGCCTGCATTCGGGGAGTACGTGAACGCCGTTCAAGTCTCGATGAGCGTATCCACGGAAGGCGCGAGCGTCCGATATACCGTGGACGGCAGTGAGCCGAACGAAGAGAGCCTCTTGTATGTCGATCCGCTGACGCTGACGGAGACGACGGTGATCCGAGCACGAGCTTACCCGGACCCGGCTGTGGCCGGATGGATCGCAAGCGAGACCGTCGAAGCTCTTTACACGGTGGTTCCGCAAGTGGCAGCGCCCGTATTCGATCCTCCTGGGGGGACGTACGGAGGGAGCGTCGAGGTTGCCGTGTCCTGTGCGACCCCCGATGCGGTGATCCGCTTCACGCTGGATGGATCGGAGCCGACGCAGGCTTCGCCCGAGATCGCTTCCGGCGGAACGGTTGGGTTGGTGGAGAGCACGGTGGTTTGCGCTAAGGCGTTCCTCGACGGATGGGCGGCCAGCGCGACCGTGACCGCCGACTATGAAATTGCCGCGCCGCGCGGTCTGCAAGAGAACGCAGAGAACGGTGCCGGGAGCTGGACGGTGACGGGGAACAGCGGCTCGGTGACGTGGCACATCA
>CAZKPU010000063.1:0-14545 GCA_964554715.1 uncultured Thermotogae bacterium
CCACGTTCGATCCAGCTACTTACGCAAGGTTCCCAAGTATTGAGAAAGTCGACCCTCTCGTCCATGGTATACCCAATGCCAATCCCGATTCTGGGTGCGGTACTACACGGTTCTCCGCACACTGCAACCGCATCAGGGAAGGGATGAACCGGAAGGATCTCGAACACCTCGCCCTTGAGGACGGCAAACCACGGCATGTCCGTGCCATAGACATACAGCTTCCCTTGGAGATCAAGAAATCTCGGGGCCCAGTTGTTGAGGAACTCGTCCAAGGCAGTCGTTCCGAATGCAGTTGCGGCCTCCTCGCTAACAGCCCAGCCCATTCGTTCCCACGACACTCCTCCGTCGGCTGAGCGATAGACAACACGCGTTGCCCCATCGGTGCCGGGGAAACCACAGGAACCGGTCACAAACAGACTGCCCGCATGGTGTGCAACATCTAAGACGTGAACCATCCAGGGAATCGTCCGTAGCTTCTCCCACCCGCTTCCGCTGTTTCGGTACAGATTCCCGAAGTCCCAGGACTCGGTGCTGTCAACCCCGGGAATGTATAGGGAGCCATCCAGTACCCGGAAGACGTCAATCGAGTCTTCATCTACCGTTAGGTCCGTTCGGAACTCGTTGGCTCGCGGGTTGTAGTGCCAAAGGTCGACGGGCCCCTGGTTCCATCCCCAGTCGCCAACGCCGAAATACACGTTGCCATTCCATACTTCCATGTCCCAGATGGTGCGAGCCCGGTCTGTGACTTCTCCTACGGGGTACTGTGCCAGGAATGGATTCCCGAGGTACTCCGCATCAATACCGGAATCGCACATTGCAGCTTCTGGCGCGAGAAGAACCAAAGCCCAGACTGTCACAATCGCACCCAAGAGCCCAGCTCGCTTCATGCTTTCCCCCTTCAAGAAGAGGATACCATAGTCGATCAGGTCAGACTCATACCTCGTGAGATCGACTTGTGCAGCTAGTCTGTGCTTCTCTTGATCTAACTGCCGCATCTTGCCCAACAGCGATGGCGCTAGAAGCTACACTGACCAGCATTGCCGCGGACGCAGGCACTCATGCGGACTACAAGCTCCTCTGAGGTCTGGAGGGGAACAGCAGTTTGGGGCTCAGGGATTCGAACTTCGGCGGCGGATCTCCTGCAAACGAGCGGCGCACGGTCTCCGGGTGGAGAACGTGCGCCGATGCGGATCGCGGAATCTCGAAAGAGATCGGTTCTATCGGGTTGCTTCTACTTCTTCTCGGCTTTGCGTCTCTCGACGATCTCTTCCGACAGCGCGTACGGTACGGACTCGTAGTGCTCGAAGTGCATGGTGAACGTACCGCGGCCACTGGTGAGATTCCGCAGGTCGGACGCGTAGCCGAACATCTCGGCAAGCGGGACCCGTCCGCGGAGAACCGTAGCGCCGCCCTTGGTATCCATCGAGACGATCTTGCCGCGCTTGCTGCACAGGCTTCCCGTGATGGCGCCGGTGTAGTCGTCGGCTGCCGTCACCTCAACGTTCATCATCGGCTCGAGCAGCTCCAATCCAGCCCGCAGACAGGCCTCACGGAACCCCTGTCGCCCACAGGCGCGGAACGCCTGCTCCGACGAGTCGACTTCGTGCATCGATCCGTCGAGGATCGTCACCTTCAGGTCGACCATCGGGTAGCCGGCGTACGGCCCTTCGGCCATCACTTCGACGATTCCTCGCTTGATCGCGCTCAAGTACTCTCGTGTGATCTTGCCGCCGGTGATCTCGTCCTCGAACTGGAACCCCGATCCGGGCTTCGTCGGTTCGATCCGGAACACCATATGGGCGTACTGACCTCGTCCGCCGGTCTGCTTCACATGCTTGTACTCGTGGTCCACCGTGGCGAGGATCGTTTCCCGGTAGGCGACCTGAGGACGGCCTGCGGTGACCTCGACGCCGAACTCCCGGCGCAAGCGATCGACGATGATCTCCAGATGGAGTTCTCCCATCCCCGAGATGACCACTTCCTTCGTCTCGTCGTCCGACCGAACAATGAACGTCGGGTCTTCCTCCGCCAAGCGATGAAGCGCGACCGACAGCTTATCACGGTCTTCGCGAGAGGCAGGCGCGACGGCAACGCCGATCACGGGCGTCGGAAACTCGATCGATTCCAGCAAGATCGGATGCTCGCGGCTGGAGAGCGTATCTCCTGTTCGCGTATCGGCGAGTCCGACGACCGCACCGACATACCCTGGCCGGAGTACATCGACTGCTTCGCGGTCGTTGGCATGCATCTCGAACAACCGCCCGACACGCTGCATTTTGTCGCGCGTCGAATTGTAGATCTGCGCCGAACTCTTGAGCACGCCGGAGTAGACGCGAACGTACGTCAGTTTTCCCATGTGCCGGTCCGATTGAACCTTGAACGCCAATGCCGCAAGTGGAGCTTCATCGTTCGGGTTGCGGATGAGTTCCTGGTTGGTCTCGGAACTTGCCCCGATCACTGGAGGCAGATCCGCCGGCGACGGAAGGTAGTCGACCACGGCGTCGAGCAGGCGGCGCACGCCCTTGTTCTTGAACGCCGCTCCGCAGAGAACAGGAACGAACCGCCCATCGATCGTCGCCTTACGAATCGCGGCGACGACTTCGTCACGTCCCGGAGCGATCCCTTCGATGAACTTCTCCATCAGGCCGTCATCTTGTTCGCTGATGCGTTCGATCATCCGCATCTCCGCTTGACGTGCCGTCTCCTTCATCTCCTCCGGAATGGGCTCGATGCGCATCGAGACACCCTGCCCTTCGGCGGAATCATCGTAGTACACGGCCTGCATATCGACCAGATCGATGATCCCGGCGAACTCGGCCTCGGCGCCGATCGGGATCACGACCGGCACAGCGTTCGCTCCAAGCTCCTTGCGGATCTCTTCGACGACACGCTCGAAATCCGCTCCGGTGCGATCCATCTTGTTGACAAACGCAATCCGCGGGACGTTGTACTTCTCCGCCTGTCGCCACACCGTTTCCGCCTGCGGCTGAACACCACCGACCGCGCAGAACAAGGCGATGGTGCCGTCGAGGACCCTCAGGCTGCGCTCGACTTCGGCGGTGAAGTCAACATGCCCCGGTGTATCGATGATGTTGATCCGATGGTTCCTCCAATAGGCGGTGGTGGCAGCCGACGTGATCGTGATGCCTCGCTCTTGTTCCTGGACCATCCAATCCATCGTCGCTTCGCCGTCGTGGACTTCACCCATCTTGTGGCGTCGGCCGGTGAAATACAGAATCCTCTCGGTCACCGTGGTCTTTCCGGCATCGATGTGAGCCATCACGCCTACATTCCGCACCCGTTCGATCGAGACTTCTTTCGTCATTTTCCACTCCTCCTGCAACGGGCCGCCTTGACTACAGTCAGTATTCGCGCGATGCCCTGCAAACCCAAACGGAAACGCCCGCCGAACTCAAGCGGACTCCGCAAAGATCATTGGCTTATTGGTCACTGCTTGGCGTGCCGAACGGCACAAGGAAGCAGACTTTGAGGCTGATTGGCTGTAAGGGTACAAAAGCAAGGAGACGACCGCAAGGTGAGCCCCAAGGTTTGGTGGGATGAGCGTTCTTGAAGTGCAAGCGTAGCGACGACGGTATCGGATCTTGCGGTGCGATCGACTTGCTTTCCTCATAAAGATTGAGAGGAAGGGGCTTCGTGGGGGCCTCTTCCTCTCTCATCTCGCTTTCGCGCTCGCGTTTGCTCTCGTGAAACGTAATGTAGAGCGAGAGTGTGAACTGTGTGTGAACGTGTATTGTGCATTCCGTGTCGCACGCGGCGCGGTGCGTGGGGGATGCCGCCGATCTTGCTACCGCTGCCAAGCCCTTCGCTGCCCGCGGAAACTAGCGATGTTCGTCGTGCGATTCAGACGGATCCTCGCCGTGTCGGCGCTTGAGACGCTGGTACTCACGTTCTTCCAGGGAGTCGCCGATCCGACCATAGACCGTCAACCCGTGGAACGCGATTCCGATGCCCCAGCCGAGAGCCGGCCACACCACCCACCAGTAGACGCGGCTGGTGATCGCGTTGATCGCGGTGAGCCCACACATGACGACCACGTACACCATCAGATGCTGTTTGAATTCGGCCCGTTGCTTGGCCATCGACTTCAGTTTTTCATCGTCCATCGCTACGGGTCACCTCCTTCATCCTACTCATAAGGTAAGGCTACCACAGGAGTCACGGCGGAGACACATCGGCATCTCGACACGGTCGCCCATCACAGGGTACGCTATCTCCAGCGATTCCGTTCCGGCATGGGAGGGCAGATGACAACAGAATCGGCGCAGGGCGCGGCGGTTGTCGCGGTGGTTCGCTGTCAGAACTACGAGGATGATCGAGTTCATGACGCCGTTGCAAAGGGCCTTCAACTGCTTGGAGGCATCGAGCGGTTCGTTCGAGCCGATGAGCGGATCGTCCTCAAGCCGAACCTGTTGGCGGGGCGAGGGCCTGAGCGCGCCGTGACGACGCATCCCAGCGTGTTTCGTGCTGTCGCTCAAGCGTTCGGCGATGCCGGAGCCGATGTGCGGTACGGAGACAGCCCCGGTTTCGGAAAGACCGAGACCATCGCCGGTCGAGCCGGACTGGCTGGGGTTGCGAAGGAGCTTGGGATCGCAACGGCGGACTTCCAGCATGGAGAAACCGTGTCGTTCCCGGAAGGCGATCTGATCAAGCAGTTCACGGTGGCCAAGGGTATCCTCGAAGCCGGCGGGGTGATTTCGCTTGCCAAGATGAAGACGCACGGTCTCACCCGGATCACCGGGGCGATCAAGAACCAGTTCGGCTGCATCCCCGGCACGCTGAAGGCCGAATTTCACGCGCGGCTTCCCAACGCTGATCTGTTCTCGCGGATGCTCGTCGATCTCAACCGGTTTGTGAATCCGCGCCTGTTCGTGATGGACGGGATCATCGCCATGGAGGGCAACGGGCCGCAGGCCGGAGTCCCACGGGCGATGAACGTGCTTCTTCTGTCGGAAGATCCGGTGGCCCTGGATGCCACGTTCTGTCGTTTGGTCAAGCTCGATCCAACGCTCGTTCCGCCGATCGTCCACGGGGTCCGCCAAGGTCTGGGCGCAGTCGAAGGGATCCGCTACGTCGGCGATCCGATCGAGTCGTTCATCGCCGAGGACTTCGATGTGAACCGCAGCCCTCGCTCGACAACGGGGAGAGCCGGGCGGTACAGCCGGCTTGCGCGCAAGCTCGTGGTCCCCAAACCGGTGATCCGGGCCGCCAAGTGCATCCGTTGCGGGACGTGCGTCGAAGTCTGTCCGGTGACGCCGAAAGCGGTGATGTTCGAGGGGAACGAGCGATCCCGTCCGCCGGTGCACCATTACGACCGATGCATCCGTTGCTACTGCTGTCAGGAGATGTGCCCGGAAAGCGCAATCGATATCCACGTGCCGCTCCTCGGCCGCACGATCCACCGGCGGTAGAACCTTCAGGTCGTCCACAACATCCTCAAGCATGAAGCCACCGCACTTCGGTTGCGATGGCTCTTGCTTCGTCCTAGAATCGAGGAACCTATAGCCTAGGGACTGATAGACGCTGTTGTTCAAACGGCGAAAGGAGCCACTTGGCCTCTTCAATGACGTGTGCCGGTTGGTCGGTCATCCGACGCGATCAAGGACGATCTGGAGGAGTGGAATAATGAAGGCTCCAAGCACTTGCGTGCATGGATGATGACTCTGTTTGCGTAGACAACCCTTTACCAATATGGTAAGATAAAGCGTTCTGTGAGGGGATTGGATGGAGATCCTCTTCAAGACCAAGAAGCTGCAGAAGATGTTCAACTCCGAACAGTTGCTGATTCGGCAATACGGCAAGGAGAACGGCAGGTTGATCATGCGGCGGATGATGGTTCTGGCTGCTGCGCAATGTCTGGCCGATGTACCAAGAACTCGGCCCGAGCGATGCCATGCGTTGCTTGGAGATCGCAAAGGGCAATACGCGGTATACGTGAAGCACCCATTCAGAATCGTATTTCGCCCGGCGCACGATCCGCTTCCACGATGTGATGAAGGATCACTAGACCTGTCTCGAGTGACATCGATCCAGATTCTGAATGTGAAGGACTACCACTGATGAGCCCCCGGAGACGCTACGGCTTCCAGCCTGACTACGCAGTACCGCCGGGAGAGATCCTGGCCGAGACGTTGGAGTCGCGCGGTATCTCTCAAGCTGAGCTTGCCTCACGATGTGGGTTGTCCGAGAAGCACATCAGTCAAGTCATCCACAGCAAGGCATCGATCACGTCTGAGACGGCGCTTCGCCTTGAGCGTGCCCTTGGCGTGCGAGCGTCCTTGTGGATGAATCTTGAATCGACGTATCGCCTCCACGCAGCACGGAGTGAAGAGCGATCAAGGCTCGTGGATTACATTGAGTGGGCACAACGGTTCCCAATCCGCAATCTAGCGAAGCGGGGGTGGATCCGATCCTCGAACGATGCGGAAGAGCAAGCGCTCATGTTGCTTGACTTCTTCGGCGTTGCGAGCCCAAGTGCGTGGGAGTCCCAGTATGGGAAGCTTGCGGTGGCCTATCGGAGATCAGCGGCTTTCAAGAGTTCCTCGGAAGCCATGGCCGCGTGGATGAGGATCGGCGAGATCAAGGCTGCAGAGATCGACACAGATCCCTTTGACAAGAGCAAGTTCCGGGAAGCACTAGACGCAATCCGAACGCTGACACGCTCTGAGCCATCGGTATTCGAACCCCAAGTGAAGGAGTTGTGTCGCGAAGCAGGCGTTGCGTTGGTCTTTGTCCCGGAGCTTCCCAAGACCCACCTGTCGGGAGCCACGAGATGGCTCGCACCGGGCAAAGCTCTGATCATGCAGAGCCTGCGCTTCCGTTCGGACGACCACTTCTGGTTCACCTTCTTCCACGAAGCAGCACACACGCTCCTCCATGGGAAGAGGGCTCTGTTTGTTGACGAAGTCGGCATGGAGGCATCAGCGTACGAGGAAGAGGCGGATGCTTTCGCTGCAGATCATCTGATCCCGCAGGCGTCCTACCAGAGTTTCTTGGCCCAGAGCACGATCTCCCGCACGCGGGTCTTGGAGTTCGCCAACAGACTCGAGATCGCACCGGGTATCGTCGTGGGCAGGCTCCAACACGATGGTGTTGTGCCGTTTCGTTGGTTCCGCGATCTGAAGCGCACCTTCGTCTTTGCAGATGAGACCCATGAACCTGAGGTTTGAGTCTCTCAGCCTTCTTTGAGTCTTGACCCGCAGACGCCGCAATCTTCCTGTATCATCCCGGCGATGAAGCTGATCGACGAGAAATTCAAACAGGATCCAAAGCATTACATCCTCCAGACGTTGCTGGCGTTTGTCGCCGTGGCCGTCATCGTGACGGTGTTCGGCGTACTGACCAGCGGCGTCATCGTCGCCGCACTGGGGGCAAGCGCGTTTGTCGTGTTTGCCACGCCGCACAGCTCGACCGCTCGTCCAAGGAACGTCATCGGCGGTCACGTCTTGTGCATGGCGATCGGCTTGCTGTGTTCGATTCCGTTCCGATTCGACCTGTTGGCGTTCAACGAGCACACCGCAGGAATCCTTGGAGCGGCCGCAGTCGCTCTGTCGATCTTTGTGATGGTGGTGACCGATTCCGAACACCCGCCGGCGGCGGGAAACGCTCTTGCGTTTACCATTACGACCGTCGATTTCGAACACATCCTGTTCACGTTGGGAGCGGTGATCGCCCTTTCGCTGATCCGATACGGTCTCCGCAATTGGCTCCGCGATCTCACGTAGGTTGGCGGCGCTTCAAGGTCCCTTGTGTCGGTCGATGAAGTCTGCGATATCGTCGAACAGCTCCGACCTACGAGCCGCTCGCACGACCGAGTGCCCGAACCCATCCAGCCGCAGGATCCGCTTGTCAGCGGTCCCGAGCTGTGCGTAGATCCGCTCGGCGCACTCCGCATCCACCACCGGATCGTCCTTGGAATGGACAATGAGAACAGGAGCATCGACTCTTGGCAAGGACCGGCCAAGAAGCTCTTGTACGCGCACAAGCTGACGCCGGACGTAGGCCGGATAGACGGCGTACGCCGGATACACCGCTTGATGACGGTTCCCGAGTTCCGGATGCGGACGCGCGTCCGGGAAACGTCTCCAAATAGGAACGGTGCTCCCGGCCAAGGCGCAAAGCTTCGTGGCAAGCGATGTGGGCTCGCATGGCGTTGCCATCGCGACAACGCCACGAACAGGTATCTGCGCGGCAGCGATCAACGCCAGCGCTCCGCCGAGGGAGAAGCCGACGACGAACACGGCATCCGACATCTGGTGGAGAAGTGAGACGCCTTCTTCAACGGCCATCAGCCAATCCTCAGCGCGAACACGTCGAAGATCGCCCGGAACGGTTGCATGCCCGGGAAGTCGTACGCCAAGGACCGTATGTTCGTGGCGTGCCAGATCGGCCCCCAGCCAGCGCATCTCCTCCGGCCAGCTGGTGAAGCCATGGATCAGCAAACAGCTTGTGTCACTCCGCGGGTTTCCCATCAGAAAAGGCATTCCCGAGGATGATCGAGTTTTCACAGAGGCAGTGTAGCGCCAATCGGGGGGACGCGTTCGCCGGAGGCTTGCCAATTCCCCTTTCGCGGAGACAATGCAAGGCGTGAAGACGTGGCAGAGACGGTGGCGTGTGATCCTCGGGGTACGATCGCCGACGAATACAGTCGAAGATCCGATATCCCGGGTTCTTGGAGGGAAGCGATGGACAACAGTGGATTCCGAGAGTTTTTGAAGACGCGAAAACTAGATGACGCCATGATTGAGCAATCCATTGGGGTTGTCGAGCGGTTCGAGAGCTTCCTTCAGCAACCGGAGCAGGGCGTGTCAGAATCGCTGTCAGCAGCCGACCGCGAGGATGTTCTCTCGTTTATGTCGATCCTTGTCGGTGAGGAGCAAAACAGCTTTGATCATATTCTCGCGCTTGCCCGGTACGGGCTGTTCATCGGGAACAACGCAATGCAGGCTTCGGCGCTGGAGCTGATCGACGGCGAAGAGGCGATGAGAAACCTGCATGCGAAGCTTGCGGCGGAACTTGGCGAGGGGGTTCGAGACCGCGTGTTCGAGGGACTGCAACTCCCTGTCCTCGGAACGTCGCCAACGGATCGCGCGCGGCTCAACCGCACCGTCATGGATCGGCTCGAAGACGAAGTGGATGAAGCGACCTGCCGCGCTCTTCTGGCGGACAGCCTGCGGGATCTGCCGGAGGCATGGTACCACGGGCTGAAGGAGAAGTACGAAGCGGCCGGGAGCTTCGATGAGTTCCTCGAACAGAAGCGCGCAGACTTCATCGCCGAGCTTGAGGACTTGCGTGACAGCGGCAAGCTGTTCTTCACCCAAGAGATCACCGACGAGGTCCTCGAGTTCGTCAAGCATCATCCGGAGGTTTCGGCCGGTGTTCGAGAGGGTCGGATCCTCTACGAAGCGAAGATCCCCTACATGGCGGACGCATACATCAAGGAAGACGACGAACAGGCCAAGCGGTATCTCTACTGCCACTGCCCCTGGGCGCGTGAGACGCTTCGCATGGGAGAATCGCCGGTCTCGCCGACGTTCTGCCAATGTAGCGCCGGATTTCACAAACGACCTTATGAGCTGATTTTTGGCCGCAAACTCAAGGCCGAGGTCATCGAGTCGGTTCTTGCCGGTGATCTGTGGTGTAAGTTCGCGATCCACCTGCCCGAAGACATCGCTCTCTAGGGTGCGGCCGTCTGTCAGTCGACATCTGGGATCGGGATCGTCGCCGCCACTTCCCGAATGACACGCCATGCCTCCATGACGTGGTGTTCCTCGGTGCGTGTCTGCCCGACGCAGAAGCGGAGCACATACTGCCCGTTGAGCCTTGTGTGGGACAGCATCAGTCTCCCGTCTTGATTGATGCGGTCGAGAAGCGTCTCGTTCTGCAGATCCCCACCGCGCAGCCGGAAACAGACAAGATTCAGCGGCACAGGAGCGACGAGTTCAAACCGTTCGTCCGCTTCGACCCAGGATGCGAACGCCTGCGCCCAAGCGATGTGGCGGCGGATGTGATGGCGCAACCCTACGGCCCCGTAGTGACGAAGCACAAACCACAGTTTCAAGGCGCGGAAGCGCCTCCCCAGCGGGACGTGCCAATCCCGATAATCGATCACGGCGCCCGCCTCGGTGGCGCGATTGCGGAGGTACTCCGGGAGGATCGAGAGCGTGCGGATCAGCGCGGCACGATCGGAGACGAAGAAGCAGTCACAATCGAAGTTGGTGAACATCCACTTGTGAGGGTTGAACGCGAAGCTGTCGGCGAGTTCGACGCCGTCGAGGAGAAAGCGGAACTCGGGGCAGATCGCAGCGGTGCCGGACATCGCCGCATCAACATGTAACCAAATGCCGTGTTCCCGGCAGATCCGCCCGATGGAGCGCAACGGATCCATCGCATTGGACGACGTGGTTCCCAAGGTGGCGCATACGAAGAACGGCTTCAACTCGTCAGCGAGATCCTCGCGGATCTTCTGCTCGAGCAAGTCAGGGTGCATGGCGTAGCTTTCATCCACCTCGATCGCCCGGAGATGGGACCGTCCGATTCCGATGACGCGGGCGTCTTTCTCCACCGATGAATGCGTCTGGGTCGATGCGTACGCGATCAGATCGGGATAATCGGCGAGCCCGTGTTCATTGCTCTGGTATCCGGTGGCTCGTTCGCGTGCCGCAAGAAGCGCCGTCAGTGCCGCGCTAGATGCGCTATCCTGGATAACCCCACCTCCGCTTCCTCGTGATGTGAACACCTGCGGCAGGCCAAGCAGCTCCGCCGTCCAGTCCAATACGTGGGTCTCAAGCTCCGTACAGGCAGGACTTGTCGACCACAGCATCCCCTGAACGCCGAGCCCAGCTGACAGCAGTTCGCCAAGGATCGACGGATACGACACATTGGCGGGGAAGTACGCGTAGAAGTTGGGGGATTGCCAGTGGGTGATCCCCGGGAGGAGAATCCGGTCCACATCACGCATCATCGCATCGAACGGTTCTCCCTGTTCGGGGGCGTGTTCAGGAAGTTCGCGTCGGATCGTGCCGGGATCGACCCGAGAAAGCACGGGAAGGTTGGTTACGCGCCGTTCATGGTAGTCGACGATCCAATCGATGATCTGCGTGGCTTGCTTGCGGAACTCCTCGGCGCTCATGTGATAGCTTGTTTCGGTCATCGGGCCTCCCTTTCCAGCGTCGTCCGCACGGGACGTTCAGAGGACATCATAGGGCGACAAACCGGATTCCGCACGACGGATCAACAGAAACCACGCCGAAGCATCACTCCGAAGCAGCAAACAACCGGTCGATCAGAGCCTGCTCGTTGGCGGACGCCGCGTGATCGACGGCGATCGTCGACAAGAGGATCCGGTGCCGTTCGCGGCGGATCCTGACCGGGACCACGCGGTAAGCGGTGATGGCTCCCACGTCGCTTCCTTCGGTCATCACGTCCAGACACAGGACGGCGCCAACCATCATCGGCCATCGCGCAGCACGCGTCGGCAGAGGGGTTGTATTGCCCAGACTGTACATGCAAAGCCCCTCGGGGTATCGGGCGACCGGCTGAACCACGTGCGGGTGATGTCCGACCAGCGCTGTGATGCCCCGCGATAGCAGCCTGCGGGCGGTCTGTACTGTCTGCGTCGAAGGGAACATGCAGAATTCGAAGTCCCAGTGCGGAAAACCCAGCAGACAATCTGCCCCCGCTTCTCTTGCGGCGGCGATCTGTCGATCCACCTGCTCCCGGCGACAGATGCCGAGGCCTGGCGGGAAGCGATTGCAGTTGATCCACTCCGTCCAGGCAAGCACGGCGATCCGGGCCGAATCCACCTGGATCGTCGGAACGAGCGGAGCGCCGTCTCGTTGCACTCCGGCGATGCTGACTCCGAGCGACTCGAGTTGCCTCAGGGTCTCCGCAAATCCATCTTCCCGGTGATCGCCGGCATGGTTGTTGGCGATGTTCAGAACACAGCGTTCCGGGGCTTGCTCTACACCGATCGCTTCGAGTGCGGCTTGGATGCGGTCGATTCCCATCGCGAACATGAACGGCTTGATCGATGTCTTCGAGGCAACCGGAGTCTCGCAGTTGCCGATGACAAGATCGGCCTGCTGAAAGAGCCTACGGATGCTGGGAGCCACCACCAGTGTGTGGTGATCCGCAAACGGCATAAGATCTCCGAACAAGACAATCCGCGTTGTGCGATAGGCGGAGGCTGGAGCCAGCGTGTTGGCCGACAGAGGCTGCCGGATAAGAGCGGTGTGCTCCATCCAAGACGGGTACGCCAGATGGATCATCCACCGCAACGACTCCTTTGCGCTGTACGGAGACCCCACTTGTTCTTTCCCCCTATTCAGTCATAGCGGATGATTTGCTCCCGGCTATGGCTCCTAGATCAGATTCAGTTGCCGGCCCATGTGGCGGAATGCATCGAGAACTCGATCCATTTGATCCTCGGTATGTGTGGCCATGTAGCTTGTGCGAAGCAGCGCCTTCCCCGGTGGAACGGCAGGCGGGATTGCGACGTTGGCATACACTCCGGCATCGAACAACGCACGCCATGCCCGAATGGCCGCCATCGAATCTCCGATGAAGACCGGAACGATCGGGGTCTCGCTGGCGCCGACTTCGAACCCCATCTCGCGCAGACACCGATGCATCCGATGAGCGATGGAGTTCACCCGGTCGACGCGTTCAGGTTCACGTTCGATGATCTTCAGGGCGGCAAGAGCGGCGGCAACGTTCGGACCAGGAAGACTTGCGCTGAAAATCAGTGAGCGGGCTACGTGTTGGATCCAGTCAATCGTCGCTTCGTCGCCGGCGACAAACCCGCCGATGGATGCGAGTGACTTGCTGAACGTTCCGACGATCAGATCGACGTCATCCGTGAGATCGAAGTGTGCCGCCGTTCCCCGTCCCCGCCCGATAACGCCCATGGCGTGTGCGTCGTCGACGAGCAGCCGCGCGCCGTGTTCGCGGCAGATGACCGTCAACTCGGGAAGCGGCGCGATCTCGCCGCTCATGCTGAACACCCCGTCAACCGCGACCAGCATGCCTGCGGTTTCGGGAACAGACGTCAGGACCTCGGCGAGGCTCTCCGGGCTGTTGTGATGAAAGCGAAGAACCTGCCCCAGAGAGAGGCGGCATCCATCAAGGATGCTTGCGTGATCTTCCTTGTCGCATACCGCAACGTCCTTGCGTCCGATCAGCGATGAGATCACTCCGAGGTTGGTCTGATATCCGGTGGCGAACACCAGGGCCCTCTGCTTCCCCACGAATGCAGCAAGGCAGCGCTCCAGTTCACCATGAAGCGCAAGCGTGCCGTTCAAGAATCTCGATCCGGTGCAACTGGGCCCAAACTCGGCAAGCGCTTGCTGCGCTGCGGCTCGAACCTCGTGATGCATTGTCAGTCCGAGGTAGTTGTTCGAGCCAAGCATGACCAGTTCCCGACCTTCAGCTACAACGGTTGTCCCTTCGCTCTTCTCGAGCGGAATGAAGTAGGGATAGAGCCCTATTTCTCGTGCGTGGCGCGGGTTACAGGGGAACCCCATCGCCTCAGCAACCTTGGGATCCGTATGAAACCCACGACACTTCTCGAGCAAGTCCACAGCACACCCCTTCCCCTTCCGATGAAGCCCCGATCGCCGCCCGGTGGACAAGCGCCACCGGTGTACACCGCTCACGGGTCAAGACTCCTTTATCTGCCTATCGTTTCCTCTCTCGATGTGGTAGTAGATCATGAGGATCCGCTCGAACCACTTGGATGGGAGCACGCGCTTCAACCCGGCGGCGATCCGCTCGGACATGGGTCCCACCACATAACGAACCCGGGGGGATCTCATCGCAAGAACCCTCTCCACCGATCGAGCTACCGGCTCAGGCGTTTTTCCCCCTCGTTCATCCGCTTCCATGACGGAAAGCGCCTTGCACATGCCGGTCTTGTAGGAAGTCTCCTTCTTGGCAAGCGCTGTGGTTTGCCGGTGGTCGGTGAACCCGGTCTTGAAGTCTCCCGGCTCAACGAGGACGACGTTGACCCCAAACGAGCGCACTTCCATCCGTAGTGCTTCGGTCATGCCTTCCAGAGCGTATTTCGAAGCGCTGTAGCTTCCCTGGAACGGGATCCCCATTCTCCCGGCGATCGAAGAGATGTTGACGATCGTCCCCGAACGCTGACGTCGCATGTGCGGAAGAACGGCTCGACAACACCGGAGAGTCCCGAGAAGATTCGTATCCAACACGGCAAGGAAGTCTTCGGGCAGGGTATCTTCGATGGCCGCGGCGGTTCCGAAGCCAGCGCAATTCACCAATGCATCGATCCGCCCTTTTTCCGACCGGATATGCTCAACAGCAACGAGGACGCTTCGGTCATCGGTCACGTCGACCTGCAAGAACTCCAAATGACACGACGGATCCAGGTCCTGGCAAACCTCGGTTCGGACTTCCGCCGGCGAGCGGCGGGTGGTTCCAAAGACCACGTGTCCCGAGCGTGAGAGGGCGACAGAGGGATTATTTTACTTGGAAAGGATTTTCCGAATCCATGGGGCAAAACCACTCC
>CAZKPU010000064.1:0-14346 GCA_964554715.1 uncultured Thermotogae bacterium
CTGTTTGACTCTTACCGGGGATTGCCCTAGCATGCTCGGCCTGGCGGCCGGAACCGGGGGGAATCCGAGGAGGGAACGATGACGAGGATATGGGGAACCGTTGCTTTGGTCCTAGTCGTGGGGATGGCGTCCGTCCTTGTACAGGCAGACGGAGCGGAGGATCCGACCGGCTACGACATCCGAGTTACGCTCGACCCGCTCCTACAGACACTTGCCGGCGTGCAGCAGGTCGACTACCTCAACGATGGGACTGACGCAGTCGATGAGATCACCTTCTGGCTGATCGGTAATCTGGGGGCCGAGCCGAACCCCTATCTGCACCCCGCGGTTCTCGATTCCGAATACGTGGATGGATTCGATCCGAGTTGGACGCGGATCCACGGCGTATACGATGCGTCGGATCAACCGCTTTCCTACGAGCTTGAGGCTTTCCCCCCGACGCTTCAGACCTACTCGCTGGACAACGGCTTTCTCACCGTCAAGTTGCCCGCGCCGCTTGGTCCGGGAGAGCGGGTCGTGGTGAACATCGAGTTCGAGACCCGGTTCGCCCATGCTCTTGCCCTTGACAATTACGTCTATCGCGACACGTTCGTTTGGCGGTTCGGATGGCATCCGGTTGCCGTGTCTCCCGAGGCGCGCGACGGTCGGTTCGTCCTGCCGGCCGCCGACTACCGTGTCGAACTGACGGTACCGGCGGAGTACCACGTGTTCGGCGGTGCCGATCGGCAGACGGAACTTGAGACGGCTGAGGGGTATACGACCTACGAGATGAGCAACGATCGACCGGCTCGCTCCGTTCCTCTGGTCATCGGGCCGGAGCTGCGGGCGGTCGCATCCACATGGAACGGCGTTGACCTGCAGGCGGTCTATCTGCCCGGTGGGGAGACGTTCGCGCGCCTTGCCCTCTCGCACACGGCTGAGATCCTCGCATCCCACAGCGAGCGGTTCGGGCCGTTCGGGTATCAGCGGCTCGTCATCGTCGAGAGTCCGGTACCCGAATTCTATGGCATGGCCGCCGACGGGATGATCCTTGTCGGACGAAGCATGGTGCAGCTGAAGGATATGCCTGTGACCGGCTTCTACGATCGGTTTGTCGAGTATCTGCTCGCTCACGAGGCGGCCCATCTGTGGTGGGGGATCGGAATCGGGACCGACTTCGATGCCGAGAACTGGATCTCGGAGGGGTTCGCCGAGTACCTCTCGATCAGCTACTTCGAAGACAAGTACGGAGCGTTCGAACCGAACCTTCTGACGCACCTTCAATCCGGCTTGATCGAGGACATCCTTCGAAGCGAACTCGGCTATCTCAACCTGCGGCAGCACAACAGCGAAGCTCCGTATGTCGATCTGCTTCGCATGGACTTCGATGAGGCGATCGTGAAGCCGCAGACCGACGTCGAGTACCTGAACGGGCAAACGATTCGAACGTACGGCAAGGGGTATCTGGTTCTTCGAGCGCTCGAAGAGATCGTTGGGCGGGAAACGCTGTGGGCCGCTCTTGTCGAGGCGAACGTGCAGTGGAGAGGGCGTGTCCTGGATGTCGACGGGTTTCGGCGTCTGTTGGAGGAGTATGCGGGGATCGATCTCTCCGGCTTCTTCGAGGATTGGCTGTACGGAGATGTGCGGTTCGATGCCGCGGTCCAGGGGTTTGACGTTGCCGAATTCCCCGAGGGGTTCTTGACCACAGTCCACCTTGGGCACGAAGGGGCTGTTCTCCCGATCACCGTCCGGGCGACGCTCGCTGATGGATCCGTGATCGACAGGCAATGGACGCCGAACCCCGGTGCGAGCGACACGCTTGTGCTGGAAACAAGCTCACCGGTCGTCTCCGTACACGTCGACCCCAACGAGATGCTTCCCGACGCCAATCGGTTCAACAACCACGAGCCGCGGAAGATCCTTGTTGCCCACCCGTTCCGCAGCGGCGACGCTCCGAAGGTCGGGATGCCCCTCGATGCTTACGTGATCAGCGTTTCTCCGGTGTCTGTTTCCGGCCGTTTCCGCAACGATCACCTCTGGAGCCTCACACTGAGTCCCCACATCGACGAGGATGTCGCGTACGACGACATCGGTGAAGGGTTCGGGTCCTGGGACATCAACGGCCTTTTCAGGGCAGAGGTCAACCGCTCGGTTTCGCTCTCTGGCTCGGCGGCGATCACCGAACTTGATCTCGCAGGCGGTTCGGGGGATCTTGATGTCCTGCTCACCCTCCATAGCCGCTCATTCACCCACCCCGAGATCGGATCGGCCGGTACGTTCTGGTATCCGACCGATCAGCTCGATTTCGGCGTCGGCGTGCGCGGTGAGCTTGCCCACCCGATTCCCTACGTGTCGCTGAGCTTCCGGCGATCGGACCTGCTGACCCTGTACATGGAGAACGCTTTGGCGTGGGTCGTGGGGATCCCCGGGTTTGGGACTCCGTCGTTCGCCACGGCCGAGTGGAGCGGATCGAAGCGCGTCCGCCTCGGGCACCTGCTGTACGTTGATCTCACGGCGGCAACCGGCGCAACGGTTCTGGGAGATACACCGACGGAGTTCATGTTCTCGATGGACCGTCTCCGCAGCTTCGCGCTTCCACCGTACGGATATCACCAACTGTTCGGGAGGGTTGAGATCCGCTTCCCTCCGCTTGCGCGGAACGCAGGCTATGCCATCCTCGGCATTACGAGGCTCGAGAATGTCGTGGCAAGCGCGTTCGTCCAAGGCGGACGGACATGGGGCGGATGCGATCGGGTGTGCGAACCGGGAATCCGGCTTGAAGCCGGTGCGCTCGCGACACTCCGATTGGACGGAATCCTCGGCAGTTCGATCGAATTCTCGGTTGGCTACGCGTATCCCTTGTACGGCCCGGACGGCAAGCCGTCCCTGTTCACCGAACTTGGCGTCGTGTTCTAGTTCTCTGCGGGTGCAGGACTCTTTGCGTCTGCCGAAGAAACGTTGCCAAGAAGTATGACCATGGCCGGACCTCCGACGAGGAACCCATCGAAGGGCCTTTCGGGGGACGGCTTGGGAGAGCTTCGAGGCACAAGGCCTTCATCGATGAAGGCAGCGGATCATCTACGAAGAAGCGGATGCAGCACAACGCGACCCAGGGACGCTAGCGGTTTAGGATCCTTCGTCCAAGAACGCCCAGCGGTTCCAACAGAGAACTTCGTTCAGCGGCCGGCGGACCCGCTCCGAGGCTTCCTCGGCTTGGTGCTTCTCCGAGAGGGAACTCACGTTGTCGCCGGGATATCCGAGGATGATGAGGGTGATCAGTTCGTAGGAATCGGGGACGCCAAGAACGTTCTTGACCGGAGTTTGCTTGAACCCTGCGATCGGATGAGCGATCAAACCAAGTTCGGTCGCTTGGATCATCAGGTTCATCGCCGCCATCCCGCAGCCGAATTGGTAATACCTCCGCCTGTCGGGGATCTCACAGTCAAGGTCGGATCGAGACACGACAGCGATGACCAGCGGGCTGGGTGCCGCCCAATAGTTGCCTCGGGTGAGGTGTTCCTTGACGGTGCTGAGCGTCTCCGGATGGTTGACGGCGACGAAACGCCACGGCTGGTTGTTGCTGCAGGACGGTGCCCAATGGGCTGCACGAAAGAGCGTATCGATCACTTCAGGTTCGATGGGGCGGTTCGATAGAGCCCGCCGTGCCCGCCGGGCGGCAACCGCTGGAACGATCGGCCTGCTCATCGACGCTCCTTGGGATCTCGAAGAAGCGCGCCGGCGGCTCTCCGGCGCCCGATTTCGCTATTTCACGTGCATCGGCTGATCACAACAAACCAGCGTCCCCGCCCCCGATTTGGTGACCCGGACTTCCTGACCACACAGATCGCACACGTAGATCTTGTCTTGCTCCGCCATGGTTTTCTCCCTTCGGCCCCGTCTTTACAGGGCGAGCGAACTCTCCCACAATCCGTGAAGGTTGCAGTACTCCACCGCAATCAACTCGCTCAGGCCCTCAACGTCCATGTGTGCGACCACCTTGGGTGCGCCGTACGTTGGGCCTAGGTCAAAGGTTGCGAGATGGACCGCAACGCCGTTCTTGACGCCGAACAACATCACCCATTTGATGTGATGCTCGACGGTGTTTGGGTGAGGAACTTCCTTCCCGACGATGATCCGTACCGCTCCTTCGCCACATTCCGGGCAGCTCACAAGTTCGATCACCGGAACGTGCTTCTCTTTGCCTTCCTGGGTTGCCCCCTTGATCAGGTTCCCGAGTTGCATACAGGCCTCCTTGCGTTTCCGTCGTTCGATCGAGCGTGGCTTCTTACATACCGAGTTCATCCTACCGCTAGAACTCCACGAATAGTTCCCTCTTCGCGCCGCAAACCGGGCAGAACTCCGGGGCATCCCCATCCACGGTGTAGCCGCATACCGGACAGATCCGAAGCGTGCCCACGTCGATGTCGTCTCCATCCCGAACCTGCTTCTGAGCTTCCACATACATCGTCTCGTGGATCTTCTCAGCTTCGAGAGCGAAGTGGGTGGAACGAACCGCTCCCTGCTCGCCCTGGAACTCCGCGGCGTTGTTGTAGACCGGATACATCTCGTTCACTTCGAAATGCTCTCCATCAATGCATGTCTGAAGATTGCCTACGGCATCCTTCAGGTTTCCGAGTTCTCGGAAGTGGTTGCTGGCGTGAACCTGCTCGGCGTAGGCGATCGCCTTGAACAGCCGCGCCAGATTCACGAGACCGTCCTTCCGCGCCTTTTCCGCGAAGATGAGATAACGCATGTGGGCCATGCTTTCCCCCGCGAACGCCGCTTCAAGGAACTCTCTGGTCATCGCCTGCATGTTCTCCTCCTTGGTGTTGCTTGTGCCCGTCTCTGCCTCGTTCGTTACCGGTTCCGTCGTTCTCGTTCGGGCTGCTGACTCAGTGAGACGGCTGCATGGGATCTCTCTTGCCGACCTCTCCGTCGCGAAGTGAGCCGACTCTCCACGATTCCGCCCGTGCAGCGATCTCTCGTTGCGTAGTCCACGGAATGGACGACATCGGTGTCTCTTCCCATCCATGATCCGATCTGAAGCGGTCACCGAAACAGCTTCGTTCCGGCCCCCGGTAAAGGATTCCGATCGGAAGACGTTTCTGCTCAGCGGCTGTGGTTGCCATGGCAGCGGCCTTGTCCGTTGGATCATACGCATCGTCGACGACAGCGATCCGCTCTAGGTACCAGGACACCGGATGGGGTCCCCATGTGATGCAGGGCTGAATCACATCGACGATCGACAGACCGCGGTATGAGATCGCGGCAGAGAACAGCTCGGTCAGCTGATCGATATCGCCGGCGAAGCCGCGAGCGACGAATCCGCAATCGTGAAGGATCGCTGTCGCCAGAGGACGGAACGGACGGCTCTCGGTTCCGAGAATCTGCAGGCGCGTTCGCTCTCCCAGCGGTGTCATCGGCGACGCCTGTCCTTTGGTCAGCGCGTACAACCGGTTGTCGTGAACGATGAGCGTGATGTTGGGGTTGCGTCTCAGTGCGTGAAGGAAGTGGTTCCCTCCTTCGCCGTAGCAGTCTCCTTCTCCGGTGGTGACCACCGTGGTCAATTCGGGGTTGGCTACCTGGATCGCGGTTGCTGCGGGAAGCGCACGTCCGTGGAGCCCGTTGAACACGTTGCACGGGAGATAGTGAGGGAGCTTCGCCGCCTGTCCGATCCCCGACACAAGACATCTGCGGTGAGGCGGCACTTCGAGGGCCTCGAACGCCCGCCGCACGGCCATGAGAACGCCGAAGTTCGAGCAACCCGGGCACCATTGGTTCTCAACAAATGCATCGGCCTGTTCAGGCATGCGCGATCACCTCCCGAACAATATCGGCGGCTTCGATCGGCAGCCCATCGCTGCGGGAGATCATCTCTGCATCGGACATCCCGGGGATCCCGCGAAGAAGCCATCTCAGCTGACCGGTTGCGTTCCCCTCGACGAAGATGATCCGGCGATCGCGGGGCACGGAGAACTCCGGCAAAGGCCACAGCTCGGAAAAGTGGAGGTGCCCGACCCGCTGTTGCCTTTCCCTCAACAGGTCGGTCGCTTCGCGGATCGCTCCCGCCGTGGATCCCCATCCGATCAGGATGGTGTCCGCATCCTCGGTTCGGTGGGCGAGTGGAGCGGCCATCACGCTTTGCAGAGAGGCGAGCTTCTGCAACCTCTTCGTGACCATCGCTGGCCGGACTTTGGCAAGATCCTCCGTGATATGGCCGTCCTCCGTGTGTTCATCGCTGTCGGCACAAACCAGATGCCGGCTTTGCCCGGGGCTCAGGCGGGGCGAAACTCCATTCTTCTCGATCCGGTAGCGCTGATATCGGCTCTGATCGAACGCTCCGGGGTCCGCCAGCGATGGCCCGGCTTGCGCCGATGTGTCGAGCAGGGCCAGCGAGAAGCGGGAATCCGCCAGGTACTGATCGGTGAGGACGATGACCGGAACCTGGAACCGCTCGGCAAGATCGAACGCGCGAACCGTTTTGTCGTACACGTCCTGAGGATCCGACGGCGCCAATACCGCCTTCGGGAACTCTCCGTGCCCGGCGTGAACCGCAAACAGGAGGTCTTCCTGTGCCGTTCGTGTCGGGAGGCCGGTTGCCGGACCCGGACGCTGCGCGATCACGATGACCACCGGTGTTTCTATCATTCCGGCGAGACTGACGGCTTCGGTCATCAACGCGAAGCCGCCGCCGGAGGTGGCCGTCATTGCGCGCGCGCCGGCGAAGCTTGCGCCGATCGCCATGTTGATCGCGGCGATCTCATCTTCGGCCTGCTCGACCAGCACGCCAAGGCTCTCATCAGCGGCGAACGTCGTAATGATCCCCGTGGAGGGCGACATCGGATAGGCGGACATGAACCGGCAGCCGGCTGCGGCTGCGGCAAGAGGGACGGCATCGTGTCCGCTCAGGAACAAGAACCGCTCATCTCGTGGAGGGAGCGCCGCCGAACACGCTTCACGAGGTACGGCATCGACCCCTGCGCGGGCTGCGGCAACGTTGGCCGAGACGACATCGTCACCCTTCTTGCCGAACCGCTCCGCGAGGAGAGCTTCGAGCGGAGCAATGGGGACGCCGATCAGTGAAAGGATCGCGCCCGCGGCAACAGTGTTGGCCATCTGAGCCGTGCCTCCGGCCTGTTCCGCAAGCTTCTTGAACGGAACGACGATGACGTCTCCGTCTCCATCGGGAGCAAGCAACCGGCCGTCCGGCCTCAACATCGAGCGGTAGTGCCGGGCGGCGTCCGGGTTGAGACCGATGAGAACATCGGCATCCTGTCGAGGAGCGTTCCGGACCGAGTCACGAATGCGCAGGCGAACGCTTGTCATGCCACCGCGGATCCGCGATTCGAACTCCTGGGTGACAAACACCGGATATCCGTGAGCAAGAAGCGAGCCGGCGACAAGATCGCCGAGCGTTTGAACACCTTCGCCGGCCGCTCCGCTGATGACGATGTTCGTATCTCGAACCAGCGTCAAGGTTCCGCCCTCCTTGCCTTATTACCCCTTGCTGTGACGATCGGCGATCTCGTCGGCAAGCCGATCGAGAGCCTCCAAGTCCTCCTTCTTCGGTTGCCCCTTGATCAACACCGAACTCAGCCATTCGAGGTTCGGCTTCTTGACAAGCGACTGGATCCTCTGCTCGGTCTGACACGCCCATCCGTACGATCCGATCACAGCGGCGGTCCGGAGTTTGGGTCGAAGTGCGCCGACCACATAGGCGACGCTGACCATGACCGGATGCGGTCCGACCAACGCCGCAGGAGCGGCGAAGACCACGGTGCGGGCATCGACCAGCGACATCGCCAAATCGCCAAGATCGGTGCACGTCATGTCAAACGGCTGCACTGCGATCTCGCGGTCCGTCAACGCAGACACAAGATGCTCGACCATCCTTCTCGTGCTTCCGTGCATGGTCACATACGGTATGACGACGAGGTTCTCCGGTTGCTCCCCCGACCACTCCCGATAGGCGGACAGGATCGTCTCCGGATGATCGACCACGGGACCATGGCTTGGCGCGATCATCTCGATCGGGTAACGTCCGGACTCAAGCCGGTCCAGGTACCCACGGATCGCCGAGGAGAACGGCATCATGATCTCGGCGAAATATCGCTTCGCTGCGGGGATTGCTCGCGAATCCCCGGACGCGAACAGCTCCGAAGTTGCCAAGTGCGAACCGAAAAGGTCGCACGTGAGCAACACCTTCTGATTCCGGATGAGGGTCAGTAGGGTCTCCGGCCAGTGAACCCACGGGGTATGCAAGAATTCGAGCTGCTCACCCCCAAGGTCGAACGTCTCTCCATCCTCTACAGACGTCACGCGGTCCGCGGGAACGCCGAGGTGATCCTCGATCATCGAGACGGCCTTGGGCGTTGCAAGAACCGAGGCTTCCGGATATCGATCCAACACATCGGAGAGCGTGCCGGAGTGATCCTGCTCGACATGCTGAATGACCACGGCATCGATGTGTTCGACCTGGGCGAGTTGAGCGAACAGCTCGCCCTTCTTGGCCGGATCGACCGTGTCGACGAGAACCGTCTTGTCTTGTCCGCGTACCAGATAGGCGTTGTAGCTGGTGCCGTAGGGAGTTGTGACCAAGGCGTCAAACAGCCTTCGGTCCCAATCGACGGACCCGAGCCAGTCAACGTTCGGGCACAGCGCTCTTCGATTCAAGAAACAGCCTCCTTCGTCTCGAAATGACGCGCTTCGCGCCTACTGCTTCTCGAACATGTCCTTTCCCACACCACACACCGGACACACCCACGTGTCGGGGATCTCCTCGAACGATGTTCCGGGGGCGATTCCGCCGTCGGGATCTCCGATCTCGGGGTCATAGACATAGCCGCATGCTGTGCAGATCCATTTCTCCATCGCTAACCACCTTTCTTCATCCGTTTCCGGTACTCGTTGTACGTGAACGGCTCACCCTGTTCGTGGGTTCCCGCTTGGTCGACCAACGCAACAAACAGCGAATGGGTCCCGAGATCCACGGTCAGATCGGGCAGGATCGTGCACTCGAAGAACGCCTTGGCGTCGGGAAGGATCGGGATCCCTTGATCGCTCGTTGCATAGTTGTAATCGGCAAACTTGTCGACGTTGCGCCCCGATTGGAATCCGAAACGCCGGACCACGGCTTCGCACAAAGGATCCTCTCGATCAATCACATTGGCGACGAAACGCCCCGACCGGACGATCATCTCGTGGGTCAACGATCCCTTTCCGACTCCGATCGAGATCCGTGGCGGAGCGTTGGTCACTTGCATCAACGCGTCGAGACACTGTCCGTTGATCTTATCCGTCACCCTGGCTGTGAGGATATACAGACCGTGAGTGACCTGGAACAGAGCACGGTTCAGCCCGTTCGCGTCGGTGACAAGCTCGAACGCAGATCTCGTTTCGGGATCCATACAGTCTCCTATTCGTTCTGGGTCGAGGCGTCGGCAGCGGGCCGAGTGCCCAATTCGCGGTCGGCAAGGATCAATCCGTGAGGCGAGTCGCCCACACGCTTCAGCAGATCGACGACCTTGGATACCGAAGCCTCCTCTTCGACCTGCTCGCTCACAAACCATTGCAGGAAGATTTCGGCGGCATGATCCCTTTCCTCCCGCGCCAGATCGACCAATCCGTGGATCTTGCCGGTGATGAACCGCTCATGCTCGAAGGCCGCCTCGAACGCCGCAAGCGGAGAGTCCCACGTTCGACCAAGTAGGTCGATCGGTGCAAGAGCGATCGAGCCGCCTCGCTCGCTGATGTGGTCGAAGAAACGCATCGCATGGGCGAGTTCTTCCTGGGATTGCACGCGCATCCACTGGGCCATGCCGTCGAGGGACTGCTCGAGGAAGTACCCGCTCATCGCCAAGTAGAGATAAGCGGATTCGAGTTCGTGTTTGATCTGTTCATTGAACGCCTGACCGATCCGCTGTCCGATCATGATGCCTCCTTCTTCTTAGGTTACGTCCTCACTTCTACGGCAACTGAACGTTTCAGGACAACTGCTCACCAAACAGCCCGCCTAGGCGATGGTCGCTACCAGTTCTCGGCAAGCACCTCGAAGTGGGCTTGAGGATGCGCACACGCCGGACACATCTCTGGGGCATCGGTCCCGGTGTGGATGTAACCGCAGTTCCGGCATCGCCAGGTGACGGGTTGCTCTTTGCGGAAGGCTTTGCCCGCCTCGACATTGGCGAGAAGGCCGAGATAGCGCCGCTCGTGCTGTTTCTCGGCGACGGCGACCGAATCGAACACGGCCGCGATCTCCGGGAACCCTTCTTCACGGGCGATGCGGGCGAATTCCGGGTACATCTCGCTCCACTCTTCATGTTCTCCCGCTGCCGCCGCACGCAGGTTCTCTGCTGTCGTCCCGATGACCCCTGCCGGGAACATCGCTTCAACCGCAACGTTTCCGCCCTGGAGAAACTTGAAGAACCGCTTGGCGTGTTCCTTCTCCTGATCGGCCGTCTCCGCGAAAATCGACTGAATCTGGACGTATCCGTCTTTCTTGGCCTGACTTGCGAAATACGTGTAACGGTTCCGGGCCTGTGATTCACCGGCGAACGACGCAAGCAGGTTCTTCTCGGTCTGGCTTCCCTTGAGGTTCATGGTTCCTTCCTTTCGGTTCGTTGTGCTGTTAGTCCTGACAATTCTTGCACCAGTATGTCGATCTTCCGCCTTGGACAAGACGCGAGATCGGGGTTTCGCACACTCGACACGTTTCCCCGTGGCGTCCGTATACGGCAAGACGATCTTGGAAGCTTCCATCGGCACCGTTCGCGTTGCGGTAGTCGGAAACGCTGACGCCAAAAGATGTTCCCATCTGGCCGATCGCTTCCTGAAGGACACCGACGATCCCGTGTCGGAGACGGTCGGCCTCCGCCGAGGTGAGGCTGTTTGCCGGTCGACGAGGGTCGATCCGCGCCCGCCAAAGGGCCTCGGAACTATAGATATTGCCCAATCCTGCGATCCTCTGTTGATCCAACAGAAACGGCTTGACGGGAGACCGGCTTGCCTGAAGCAGTCTCATCAGCCGCTCCGAGGTGAACTCCGAAGAAAGCGGATCGATCCCCAACTCATGCGGGAAGCCATCGGCAACGAAATCGACTGTTCCGAGGCGTCTTGGATTGACAAAGGAGATCGTCCCTCGATCGAGTTCGATCCGCAGACGCACATACGGTAGCTCATCGTCGCGGCACGACACGACCAAGCGCCCCGACATCCGGAGGTGGACCACAACGCTTCCTCCCTCGGATGCGATGATTTGGATGTACTTCCCGCGCCGGACAACAGCCTCGATCCTTCGATCGCGAAGGGCGCTGTCGGACTCGCCTATCTGTGATCCGATCGTCAACCGCGGATCGAGCACCGCGACGGAACGGATCCGAGCGCCGACCATCGGTTGCAGTCCACGTACGATCGTCTCCACTTCGGGCAGCTCAGGCACCGTCACCCTCCTGTTCGTTCATCGCGGCGTTGCACGTGGAGCAGACTCCATAAAGATACGTTGTTGCGGATTCAACGACGTGACCGTCCACGACGCTCCCCGGTGAAGTCCCCGTGGAGATATGCACGTCGTACAACCGGTGGCAGACCCGGCAACGGAAGTGCGAATGGGGCGTGTCACAAAGATCGTAGCGGACCGCCTCTTTCTCGATCGTCAACGGACACACGGCACCTGCTTCCACAAGAGCTTTCAGGCCGTTGTACACGGTGGCCCGAGAGATCGATGGATGCCTTGCGCACACGGCCCGGAAGACCTCGTCCACCGTGGGGTGATCAGAGGTCTCGCGGAGATAGTCCATGATCATCACACGCTGCAAGGTTGGGGTCATCCCTAAATCTCGGAGCCGCTTCACGCTGTTATGATTCTTCATTAAGAATGATTCTAAATCGAATCGTCCGATGTGTCAACCCCGTCCATCTGCTTGCTCTCACAGCAACGTGGAGATGCGAGCAGTAAACCCTGAGGCACGTCCTCCTGCAAGATCCGAGAGCGTTGATCAGGGACAACACAAGCCTGGGTCCATGAACCGAGCTGTGGTTTCCGTTCCTACACAGCTTCCCAGGTTCGTTCCTTGCGTCTCCTCTGCTGTGGATGGCTCCGAAGCGACAATCCGATCCGCTTGCGCGGTACGTCCACATCCAGCACGGTGACACGAACCTGTTGTCCTACGCGAACCACTGAAGACGGCTGGGTTACGTAGTGGTCGGCCAGCTCACTGATGTGAACCAAGCCGTCTTGATGCACACCGATATCGACGAACGCGCCGAACGCGGTGACGTTGGTAACGATCCCCGGAAGCTTCATTCCCGCTTGCAGATCCTCGATTGTGTGCACGTCCTCCGAGAACGCGAACGCTTCGAACGATTTCCGCGGATCGCGTCCCGGCTTGGCAAGCTCGCTGAGGATATCCTCCAGCGTAGGCAGGCCGATTTCATCCGATACGTAGCGCGCGAGGTCGATCTTGCCGCGGAGAGCGGCATCACGCATCAGATCGGCCACGGCACATCCGAGATCTGCGGCCATCTGTCGAACCGTTTCGTAGCGCTCCGGATGGACGGCGCTTTCGTCGAGCGGCTCACGACCGCCTCGAATCCTCAGGAAGCCTGCCGCTTGCTCGAACGCCTTCGGTCCGAGACGCGGAACGTTCAACAGTTGGCGGCGGGCCCGGAACGGGCCTTCTTGCTCCCGGAAGGCCACGATATTTTCGGCCAGTTTGGCGTTGAGTCCGGCGACCCTCGATAGGAGCGACGGGCTGGCCGTGTTCACATCCACTCCGACCGAGTTCACACAGGATTCGATGACATCATTCAGCGCTTGCTGCAGTGAGGCGGCGTGAACATCGTGTTGGTACTGGCCGACACCGATCGATTTGGGATCGATCTTGACGAGCTCGGCAAGAGGATCCATCAGCCGTCGGCCGATGGAAACGGCACCGCGCACTGTGATGTCGACGTCCGGAAACTCGTGACGAGCAAGCTCCGAAGCGGAGTAGATCGATGCTCCGCTCTCGTTGACAAGGAGGATCGGAACGGCTGGGGGCAGGGATAGCCCTCTAACGAGCACCTCGGTCTCGCGGCTGGCTGTACCGTTGCCGATGGCGATCGCCTCGATCTCGTGCTCCCGGACAAGATCGAGAATCGTCTGCCCTGCGGACCTCCGTTCTTGCTCGGGGCCGGTCGGGTAGATGACGGTGTGTGTCAGGAGCATCCCCTGCTCGTTGAGGCACACAACCTTCCCGCCGGTCCGAAAGCCGGGATCGATCGCCAAAACGCGGTGAGGACCGAGCGGTGCAGCCATCAGCAATTCCCGGAGGTTGGTGGCGAAGACGCGAATCGCTTCTTGATCGGCCTTTTCTTTGAGTGTCTGACGGATCTCATTCTCGATCGACGGAGCCGTCAAGCGGCGATAGCTGTCGGCTACGGCTGCGCTGACCTGATCCGATGCAGCCGACCGGCCGCGGACGAAACGACGTTTCAGTCGATCGATGGCCTCTTCCTCTTCGGGGCGGATCGTCACGCGGACCGCGCCTTCCTTCTCGGCACGTAGGATGGCATGAATGCGATGCGCCGGCATCTTCGCGATCGGTTCCGACCAGTCGAAGTAGTCCCTGAAGCGAGCGGCTTCCTCTCGCTTCGCTTCAACGACCTTGGACCGGATCGTACTGCGAGCGGCGAACAGCTTGCGGATCTCAGCCCGTGAATCAGCGGATTCGTTAATCGTCTCCGCGATGACATCGCGGGCTCCCGCCAGCGCAACCTCGACATCATCGACACCGCGATCGGGACCGACAAACGATGCAGCGAGCGTCTGCGGGTCGCGCGCGGAATCCTGAGCGCAGATGGCCTGGGCGAGATGCTCCAATCCCTTTTCCCGGGCGATTGTAGCTCGAGTCCGGCGTTTCGGCCGGAAGGGGAGGTAGATGTCTTCCAGTTCGGCGAGCGTCTGCGCACCGGCGATGGCATCCCGGAGTTGCGCGGTCATGAGATCCCGTTCCTCGAGCGACGAAACGACAGCCTCTCGTCGATCCTCAAGCACACACAGTTGCTTCAGGCGGTCCCGGATGGCTGCGATGGCCACCTCATCCAGAGAGCCCGTTCGCTCCTTACGGTAGCGAGCGATGAACGGAACCGTTGCTCCTTCGGAAAGGAGCGCAGTTGTCGCCGCCACTTGAGCCAGGCGAAACCCCAGCTCCCGAGAGATCCTGCTTGCATGATCCTGATCGGTCATCTGCTTCACCATCCTGTGTGGCAAACCGTATTCGGCGCTTGCGTACGCGTCAACCAATCTGGCGCCCGTGGAGACGTCAACCAAAGCGGGCGCCAACCAATCTGGCGCCCGTGGAGACGTCAACCAAAGCGGGCGCCAACCAA
>CAZKPU010000065.1:0-14303 GCA_964554715.1 uncultured Thermotogae bacterium
CCCGCCGATAGATGGGCCGGCAGCCCCCGTTTGTGGTGCGGGTCAAGCAGAAGCTGTGCCCGGCGCTCGGAGATGCTTCCCAATTCGGCGACAGCGAGCTTCAGATAGTCGCAGGCGAGCGCCACCGGTTCGGCGTGAAAGTTCCCAGCGGCGTAAGCGTTCCACAGGCACACGGTGGGGTCTTCCGGAAACGCAGGGGTTCCGTCATCAACGAAGAAGAGAGGATTGTCGGTGATGGCGTTAATCTCATCGGACAGGATCTCCCACACATGGTCGATCGCCCGAAGTGCCGCACCGTGGACCTGGGGGATGCAACGCAGCGAATAGCAGTCCTGAACGTCGTGAGCTTGGTTGACAAGCCCGCTTCCTTTGAGGAACGCAGAGACCCGGCGTGCCGCTTCTTCTTGTGGCCGGTTGGATCTTGCCTGATGCACGCGAGGATCGAAAGCGCGGGTGAATCCACGCATCGCCTGCAGCGACATCGCGCCCGAGAGGTTGGCGGTGCCCCACAGCCTGTCGGCGTCGTAGGCTGCGAACACGGCGAACGCAGTGGAGAGGTTCGTTCCGTTGGTCAGCGCAAGCCCCTCCTTGGCCTCCAGGTGATCGAGCGGCGCCAGCTTGGCTTCAGTGAGAGCCTCAGCTCCGCTGCCGGGAGCTTGCCCCGGGTTCGGCGTTCCCACCCATGCCTTGCCTTCTCCGATGAGGACAAGGCCGAGGTGGGCCAGAGGACAAAGGTCTCCGGACGCTCCGACCGAGCCTTGCTCGGGCACGACGGGATGCACCCGACGGTTGAGCATGTCCACCAGAAGCTGCACGATCTCCGGCCGCACGCCGGAACAACCCTCGACGAACGCACGCGCTCGCAGAAGCAGCATCGCGCGAACGACCTCGATCGGAGCGGGAGCACCGGCGCCGGCGGCGTGGCTGCGGAGAATGTTGATCTGCATCCGCGAGACGTCTTCGGGATCCGAAAGCAGACGATCGCGGTTGGATCCGAATCCGGTGGTGACCCCATAGATGAACAGCGGCAGCTTGCTGGCGACCTTGGTCGCGGTGCGTTCCTTGATGGCGGCGATGATCGCTTTCTCCGACGCATCCTTTGGCAAGGAGGCAAGAACCGCGCGCGCCTCGTTCACCGCCTTGGCGATATGGGCATGGCTGGCTTGGCAGCGAGCCGCCCAATCGCCACATAGAGTGACTTCAGCGTATGCTCCGTCTGCATCTCCTCGGGCAACGGCGATCACATCGTTGATCGATAGTCGTTGTCCGGGGCAGAGTTCAACGGGTGCGGAGGCGTTGACGGACGCCCCGCGATGCGGGCGGTCGTCGCTTGGGGTAGGGGAAGTGGAATGAGAGGCATCACCGGCGGACGAAGAGTACGAGTTCATCGAATCTCCTGTTCTTTCTAGGTATTTGCCTGTGTTGCTTTCGTGAAAGCTTCCGTAGCTAGTCGCTGTAGCGGCCGAGGATCTCGCGGACCTTCTCTACGAGTTCGGCGCGTGGGACCGTGACCTGGGCCGGCTGGTTGGCCAGCCACTCCTTGCGGTCCTCAATCTCCTGGGAAACCTCGCGTCCTTGCCTCAGATCCTTGAGGGCGACCTCCCCTCGATCTCGTTCGTCTCCCCCGATGATGATAGCAACGGTCTTTCCCGTCTGATCGCCGTACTTGAGCTGACGGCCGAACCGCCCTTGGCCGATGTACAACTCGGCGTTGATTCCCGCTTGGCGTAGCTCAACGGCGACGGCTTGATAATCGGCGAGATGGTCGCGATCCATCACCGTCACCAGGACGGGCGCCGTGGCGACGCGTTCGGGAAGCTTCCCAAGGACACGCAGCGCGTCCAGCAAGCGATCGACCCCGATCGAGGCACCGGTGGCCGGCAGCTCCTTACCGGTGAACCGCTGGACCAGATTGTCGTATCGGCCGCCTCCGAATACGCTGCCGAACTGCTTCGACTCTCCCTTTTCATCGCGGATCTCAAACGTGAGTGTGGCCTCATAGACCGGACCGGTGTAGTAACCGAGGCCGCGAACGATCGTCGAGTCGAACGCGACGCGGTCTTCGTTGTATCCGGCAGCGTTCAGAAACGCGTCGATCTCCCTTAGCTCCCGGACGCCGGCCTGCCCGAGCTCCGAGCCGCCGACGAGGGGATCGAGACGGTCGCAGAACTCGGTTCGCGAGCCGCGCGGAAGCTGCAGGTATCGATCGACCGTCTCGATCTGTGAAGGCTCGAGTTCGGCGCCGGCGGTGAAGTCGCCGGATTCATCCATCCGGCCTTTGCCGAGCAGCGCCAACACGCCATCACGACCGATGCGGTCGAGCTTGTCGATCGCCCGGAGTGCGGTCAGCGCTTGGGGTGAAAGCTCCGCTCCCGGTTCGGCATACGAAACGCCGGTCGCTTCGAGAATCCCGCCAAGGATCTTGCGGCTGCTGACGCGGACAAGGTAGTCGCCCTTGCCAATGCCCAGCTCCTCCAGGGCATCGGAGATGAGGCAGCACGCTTCGGCGTCTGCGATGACACCGGGGACCCCAACGGTGTCGAAGTCCATCTGATAGAACTCGCAGAAACGTCCCGGGCCCGGCTTTTCCTTGCGCCACACCGGTGCGATTTGGTACCGGCGGAAGGGGATCGGAAGATCGGGATACGCTGCGGCCACGCGGGACAACGGTGCGGTCAGATCGTAGCGCAGCGCAACCCATTCACCGTCGGCATCCCGCAGCGCAAAGATTCCGCCCTCCGGCGTGTCGCTTTCCGGAAGGTACTTGCCGAGGACATCGACGTACTCCAACGCCGGGGTCTCCAGGGGCAGGAAGCCGTACCGCTCATAGACCCTGCGAACGGAGTCGATCAGCTGCTGGCGGGCCGCGGCGACTGCCGGCAGGGAATCCCTGAACCCTTTCAGCAAGCGTGGCTTGAGTCTTGTCACTGTTCCCCCTTTACCCACCGTTTCGCGGCAAGTCTCCTGTGATCGGGTGATCTTTCCCGCGAGAATATAGTTCGACAGACCGCTCCGGGCAACCAAACGGGAGTCGGAGCCACGCAGGCAGACGGCCGCACGTAAGATGGCGAAGCTGTGTTCGAACGCGGCACTGCACGGTTCGCGGGCGTGAACGAACCGGGTTGCCGTGGGAGCCCCGGGCGACTACGCTTGAACCTTGTCGTGACATGAACCCCGATCCGCGACGGATCGGAAGGAATCGCGGAGCCAGGAGGTTGGTAGAGGATGGATCCACGTATCGAGAAGCTGGCGGAGGTTCTGGTCGGATACTCGGTGGCGGTCAAGCCGGGGCAGAAGGTGATGATCTCCGGATCGACAGCGGCGGAGCCGCTGCTCAAGGCGTGCATGATCAAGGTCCTGCAGGCAGGCGGACATCCGTTTCTCCGGGTTACGCTTCCCGGCGCAAGCAGCATCCACTACGAGTACTCCTCCGACGAGCAGCTGGCGCACATCCCCGATCCGCTGAAGCTCGTCTATGAGCAGTACGATGCGATGATCAACATCATGAGTTCGACCAACACCAAAGAACTCAGCGAGGTGCCGCCGGAGAAACTCCGGTTGAGTTCTCAGGCAAGCAGAGGACTCTTCAAGACGATGATCGAGCGGACGGCGGCCGAGCAGTTCAACTGGGTGCTTGCGATGTATCCCACCGACGCGTATGCCCAAGATGCCGCAATGAGCCGGCGCCAGCTGGAGGATTTCGCCTACGGAGCCTGCCTGCCTGATATGGAGGATCCGATCAAGTATTGGCGGGAGTTCTCGGCGTGGCAGCAACGGATTGTCGAAGCTCTTGATCCGTGCAGCAAGCTCAGAGTGATTGCACCCAACGTCGAGTTGTCGATGAGCATCGAAGGGCGGACATTCGAGAACTGCGATGGAAAGAAGAATATGCCCGATGGCGAAGTGTTCACCGGGCCGGTGGAGGACAGCGTCGAAGGCCACGTGAAGTTCTCGTATCCGACCACCTACCAGGGGCGGCGCTTGACGGGGGTCGAGCTGTGGTTCGAGAAGGGGAAGGTTGTCAAGGCACAAGCCGACAACGACGAGGCCTTCCTGCTGCAGATGCTCGATGCCGACGAAGGCGCACGGTACGTCGGGGAATTCGCCATCGGGACCAACCGAGGTGTGCAGCGGGCGATCGGCAACACGCTGTTCGACGAAAAGATTCACGGCAGCTTCCACATGGCAGTCGGCGCAGGGATGCCGGAGACGGGAAGCAAGAACGAATCGGCGATCCACTGGGACATGGTGTGTGACCTTTCCGCCGACGGCAAGATCTACGCCGATGACTCGCTGATCTACGAGAACGGAGAGTTTCTCATCGGAGATTGAGCATGATCGATCCGGACTTCCTCCGGTTGGTCGACGAGGCTGCAAAGGTTCTTGGGGAGAGATCCTTGCGTGTTCGTACCCTTCCGGAAGGAAGTCCAGCCGTGTTTGTCGGAGACACGCACGGGGATTCCGATGCAACGGAGCGGATCCTCGAGCGTTTTCCGCCGCACCGGTTCATGCTCGTGTTCCTCGGAGACTATGTCGACCGGGGACCCGATTCTCTTGGGAACGTGCGGCTTCTTCTCAGCACGAAACTCACGCATCCCGATCGCGTCATCCTGCTGGCCGGGAATCACGAAGGATGGAACGTGTCACCGTTCTGCCCGGCGGACTTCTGGCAGGGACTCCCGGAAGAGGTCGCTTCGCACCTCGGTCGCATGTTGTTGCGCCTCCCACTTGCCGCCTGGCACCCGCAAGGCGTGCTTGCGGTTCATGGAGGATTGCCGGAGATCGACTCTCTCGACGGCTTTGCCGGGATCGAATCCGGCGATGAAAGCTGGCGGCGCGTGACCTGGGGAGATTGGCGGGAGGATGGAAGCGCTGATTCTGTTTGGAGTTCTCGCCCGTCTCTTGGTCGCGAAGTCTTCGAAAGGGTCACCAAGCGGCTGGGCGTGAAGGTGCTTGTCCGTTCACATCAACCATCGGCTCCTATGTATCTGTACGGCGACCGCTGCATGACGCTGTTCACATCCTGTGCCTACGGCAACGGTGGGCGGCAGGTGGCCGTTCTACAGCCGGGACGGGTCGTCCATACGGCGAGGGATCTTGACCTGATCGATATCTAGCCGGGCACGGGCAGGTCGTGCTGAGACGGAGGTGTGGTTCGCATGGACACGGGCGTGAACCGCTCGACCCGCGTTCGCGAGATCGAGGCCAAGACATTGGTTTCCCGTGTTCCTCGTCCCGCCGATGGATCGTGGCCCTGGTATCGCACCGACTTCAACATGAACGTTTATCGGGGCTGCCAGCATCGTTGCATCTACTGCGATTCCCGCAGCGCATGCTATCGAATCGACCGGTTCGACGAGGAAGTGCTCGTCAAGAGGAACGCTGCGAGCTTGCTGGAGCAGGAGCTTGCCGGGAAGCGGAGCAAGGGTGTGGTCGGAACAGGCTCC
The DNA here is from genome assembly GCA_964554715.1 of uncultured Thermotogae bacterium. Classification (GTDB taxonomy): domain Bacteria; phylum Bipolaricaulota; class Bipolaricaulia; order UBA7950; family UBA9294; genus RXOA01. The sequence continues at coordinate 5,448 of CAZKPU010000065.1, forward strand.
ATGAGCGATCCGTACATGCCCCTCGAACGGTCGCTCGGACTGATGCGCACGTGTCTCGAAGTGATTCATCGCTACGGATTCGGTGTCCATGTGCATACCAAGAGCGACCTTGTCGTGAGGGATCTTGACCTTCTTGCCAAGATACGGCGGATCAGCGGGCACGCGGTGGTTGCCGTGACGATCACAACACACGACGACAGGCTTGCGGCAAAGATCGAACCGCATGCTCCATCGCCATCAAGGCGATTCGAGGCGCTTCGCGCGCTTTCCGATTCCGGGATCGCGACCTGGATCACGATGATGCCGGTGCTCCCGTACCTTGAGGACAACGAAGAGAACCTGCTGGGTGTTGTGCGCTCGGCGGCGGCCGCGGGGGTCGAAGGGATCCTGCCTTTCCTCGGCGTGACGCTCCGCAATCGACAACGCGCCTACTTCTACGCCCGCTTGGATCAGATGTTCCCCGGAGTACGGCAACGCTACGAGAGGGTATACGGCGAGCAGTACGCGTGCCGCGTTCCTGAGTACGATCGCCTCATGAACGTGCTGGAATCCGCTTGCAGAGACGCCGGAATCGAAACCTCTCCGGCACCCACGTCCAACGACCCACCCCGCACCGAACAGATCCCCCTTCTCTAGGAGGTTGTGCGATGGTGAAGACGCATGTCGCCTTCTGATGCCGTGCGCGTTGTCCGGTAGGACATTCGTTAGGGGAACCGTTCGGACAATCAAGCGAAAGTGTAGTTGAAGATGATTTGCCGCGTCTGACGTGTTTCGTGAGCCGCTTGGGCGCTCGGACGGGAGGCGGTAAAGTGAAGGAGCCGGGTGGATCCCCCCCATGCGGGAAAGAGGGGTCCATACGTAGGATTCGGATCGAACGACCCTATTGTGGTCAAGGGAGCAAGCCGACAGCGGACCATGCCGCCGGAAGCATGCTCGGGTGCAAAGGGGGGAAAGTGAGGGAACAGCGAACCATGATCCTCTTCGAAGGGAACATTGCCGCAGGGAAGAGTACGGTCGGACGCCGGCTCCACGAATCGGAACTGTTCGCGTTTATCGAAGAGCCGGTCGGGGCATGGCAGAAGGAATTCGCGTCGAATCTGTTGGAGATGTTCTACTCGGATCCCAAGCGATGGTCGTTCACGTTCCAATTGGCCGCGTTCACCACCCGAGCGAAGACCTGGACCGAGGTTCTCGCGATGACCAACCACCACAATGTCGTGTTGGAACGGTCGATCTACTGCGATCGCTATGTATTCGCCAAGAACTGCTATCAGTCCGGATTGATGAGCGAGTCGGAGTGGCAGCTGTACTGCCGATTGTGGGACTGGCTGGAATCCAATTGGTGCACGACTCCGGACCACATCGTGTACTTGCGCACACCGGCCGAAGTGTGCCATGAGAGGATCCGCGAGCGTGGGCGCAGCGAAGAAGACTCGATCCCACTGGAGTATCTGCGGGATCTCGAACGGCTTCACGATGAATGGTTGCTGAACAACCCCGACGTCACCGTGATCGACGGCCGCAAGCAGTGGACGGCCGAGGGGATTCATGATGTGTTGCTCGATCGGGGAGTTGAGTTGGGAGCCGGCGAGCCGGCGATGGCCGGCTGATCGTCCCCTAACGGATTGGTTTGGCGGAATGAAGGCGGAGACACCTCGAGCAAGGCGTCTCCGCCGTTCCTTTTCCGGCTGAATCACTCACCGGAAGCATCGATCAACGGCCGGTTTCCGGCAGGGGGGGGCTCCAGCTTGCAGGGTCCTGCTGGAAGTAGCTGGCAAGGGCATCGTACAACGTCGGGACGCAACGCTTCACTGCGTGGGGATCCAAGAAAAACGCCTCGGTGGAGACGGCGAACATCTCAGCCGGGCTTCGTAATCCGTAGCGGGCGAGCGGCTGGCGCTCGGGTCCGGAGGCGCATCGCTCAATGGCGACGCGGGCATCGTGCATGGCGGACGCCCAGCGCGCACGGGCCTCGGGCGACGCAAGCTGTGGCACGCCGTCCATGTCTCCGCTCTGCGCGTCCAGTTGATGAACGAATTCGTGAAGCACTACGTTGCGCCTGCTCTCCGGACGAAGGCCCAGCTCAACCTCATCCCACGACAAGACGATCGCTCCGTGCATCCACGACTCGCCGCTGCGGACTTCGCGGAACTCGGTGACAAACCCGTTCGGATCGACACGTGAAGCCGACACGAAGAAGTTGGCGGGATAGAGGATGATCGAGGCGAGCTTGGGGAAGTAGGCGGTCTGACGGTGGAGAAGCAGGATCGATGCCTGGGCGGCAACAAGAAGGGGCATCGGCCCCCGGATCGCGAAACCACCTGCGGGCTCGAACGCTTTTTCTGCGAGTAGCACGCGGGAATGAGCTTCGATTTCCCTTTGATCATGGGCCGGCAAGCGGCGATACAGTGGGAGTGTCATCAGCGCTTCCCGCCAAGAAGGATCGGTCGGCTGGTCGCGCAAGCTGCGCCTGCGCGCGTTCCTTCCTAACACGGCTTGATGACCTCCCGTCCTGCCCGAATCCGTCTGCTGTCGTTGTCTTGACAGCACAGTTCATGATGGGAAGATCGTACACCGAATCCGCGGCGCGCTCCGCGGCGAGAGCGCTCGAACGCTACGAGCACGTACCCCAGGGCCAGCCGAGCTTGGCCCAGCGGCCCTGCGTTGCTGCGGGGAAGCCGCCGAACGTGAAGTGAAGCTCGCCCGATTCGGGACAAGCAACAACGGAGTAGACAGTTCCGGAGAACTCAGCTCTTTGCTCCACTTCGGGATCTGCAAGGAGCTGGATCAAGTCTTGGGCGATCGGACCGCGCCGGCGGTGGAGCTGCGCCGCGTTCCGGGTAAGTGCCTCGAGGCGGGATTGCGAACCCGGTGCCGCCGAAGCCGCACCACGGCGATGGTTCGTGCCCGCGATCCACAGATTTGGGTCCGTCAACCGATGATGGCTGGCGCAATCGCATTCGTATACTGCTCTTTCCCCGTTGCGGCCGTCCACTGCGAACAGCAACATCGCGGCCGTCCGCTGGATCTCAGCGAGGCGATGCTCGATGTCTGATAACCGTGTGCATGTCTCAAGGGCATCGGTGAGCCAGACGAAGAAGTCCTGCTTCGGTTTCCCGGCGGCAGGGCGATCGAAGGTGGGGAGGAAGTGGCAATGGAGCCATAGACGCTCTTTGTTGACCCCGGTGGCGCTGAACGGCTCGCCGTCCATGCCGAACATCAAAGTGGGCACACGGTTTCCACATCGGATGTCGCGGATCGTGGCGAAACCCCACAGATCCGGAGCCCACAGATCGTTGTTGCGGGCGATCCATGTTGCGCCTTGGTGGTTGATCAACACCGAACTGCAGCCGTACGTCACACAGGACTCGACGAACGACCATTCGGCGATTCGCTGCACCGGAACCCCCGAACCCTCGGCGAGCCCTTCGATCTCGTCGACAAAACGGGTCGGCAGGGTCTCGAGCCATGGTTGCGCGCCCGCGGCGAGCTTCGCCCAGTTCACACTTCCGAACCGCGCTGGCCCCTCAGCGATGTAGGAGTCGATGGTTTGCTCCAACCGTTTCCCGGTCATCCCACCGAGTCGGCGGCCGATCTGGCGTGGTGTTCCGGCGACACGGCGCACCTGAGGCGCGGCGTGTCGCTTCGGATCGGAGACGTGAACTTCCGCTTCGGACATTGGGATTCCTCCGTACGGTCATTTACGGGTGATCGTGATCGAAGTATACGCGGTGCAGGCCTTTGCCGAGGGTATCGAAGCGAGCCCCGGGCTGTGGGTTGACCGCGCGGAGCGGATGGAGTATCCTTCAGCAACCGAACGAACATTCGGTTTAAAACGAACGGTCGTTCGGCAATCACCGCACTATGAAACAGAGTCTGGAAGAGAAGATCGTGCGAAGTGCCTCTCGGTTGTTCGCGCGGAAGGGGTTCCATACCTGTACGATGCGCGATATAGCGACGGCGGCACGTGTTTCTACGGGGGCGATTTATCACTACTTCCCCTCGAAGGAAGACATCTACTTGGCGATCGTCCAGCGTGAGTATCGGCGTCGCCGCGAGATGATTGAGGCGAAGAAACTTGAAAACCCCTCGACCGAGGAGCTTGTGCGTAGCGCGGTGATTCTGTTGTTTCAGATGGCCGAGGAGTATGGCAAAGCGGAGCAGCTCGTCTTGCACTTGAGAGTTCCGGAAACGCCGAGGCTCCGGAAGGAAGTCCGGCAACTCCGTGAGGAATTGCTCCAGTACGTGGCCGATCTGGTCGAATCGGGTGTGCGGAGAGGCACGCTTCGCTCTTGTGACCCGACGATTGCGGCAACAGCGTTGATCGGAATGGGAGAAGCGGTCGCCGGGCGAGCGTTGATGGGGCCGGCCTCCGAATATGTGATGGAAAACGGGCCGGAGCAACTGGCGACGATGGCGTGGAACGCATTGCGTCCGGACAAGGTGGACGGAGCGGAATCGGTCGACAGCGACCCGGAAAGCCGCTCACACAAACGAAATGATGCGGGGCGGGGAGACTCCTGAGAACATGAGTACTGCTATCGTAACTCGCAACATCATGACTCCACAGCTCACCACACAGGATGGAGTCGCCTGCCCTGCCCCTTTGAAATCGGCGGTGATCCGGCGGACATACCGTGCGATTTCACGCAACAGCCTAGAAGCAGATGGCCGTTGCCGAGGGGAAAAGCTATCCGGTCTGCTCTTGTAGCGGGACGGATTCCGCCACGGTGCGGTCCTGGATGTTCAAGGACCGCCCACCCTATTCCTGCCTATGACGGGCGTTGAACGCTTTGATAGCGATCGACGCCCGTCTATCTTTTGATCCGGCTGCTCGGCCCTTGAGCTGCGACCGCATGAATCGATTGCGAGGCGAGCCAACCGTGATCGCGTTTCGATCGTTTCGTATGATGCGGTGCGGATTCCGGGCGAGGGGTCGGCAAGGAGGAGCGATGGGTGACCAGCTTGGCGGAGCCGTCATCACGGGGGTCGTCGCGATGGCAGCGGCATGGATGACGGTGTTCCGGGGTGCAGAGGAGAAGCGGCGGCGTGACGGGCTCATGGCGTTGATCGTCGGACTTCTTGCCGGGCTGCCGGTTGCAGGGATCATGCTTGTCCTCACACAAGTCGCGCCGGGAAGGCTGGGCCCCCTCCAGGCAGCCCTGTACGGAGGGTTCGTTAGCTCGGCGTTGCCGGCCGAGTCGGTGAAGCTGATCGTGCTTGGGTTGTATTTCGGAGGCGGCCGAGGAGCCAAGCGGCTCCGCGAGATCGGACCCACCGAAGGTGCGCGTATCGGCGCTGCGGTGGCGCTTGGATTTGCAGCGATCGAGAGCGCCTTCTATCTGGCGCTGGGTGGCGGATGGGCACCCGTGATCTTGCGTGCGGTACCAGGCGTTCTCATCCAAACGGCAGCAGGTGTCATCATCGGGCAGGCACTGGCGCAGCGGCGGACCGCCCAGGTGAACGGACCTGCGGTTTGGGCTGTGTGGCTTCAAGCGCTGCTCCTTCACGGTGGGTATGGGTTTGCTGTTCTCGGCATGGTTGAGATCAGCTATGTGCAAGTCGTGACCAACAGCAACCTCACCCCGCTTCTTGCCGTGCTGTTCGTTGTGCTGGTGGTCATTGCCGTGATTTCCGCGTACCGTCTTGCTCGGGCATTGCGGCCTGTGAGTACGGATTAGGTCTGCATCTGACGCTAGCCGCCCGAAGGAGTCAGGCCGTCCTTGCGGTCGAGATCCAGAAGATAGCGCTTGATATCCAGGCTGCCGGTCTTCGGAAACGGATGGTTGGTAAGCAGAAGCTGCGATCGGCTCCGCAGCCTCTTGTAGGGCGCCAGTTGCAGCTGTCGCTCACGGATGGCCGCCCACAGCCGGTCGAGCAACCGCTCGTGATCGGCGTCTTCAAGCCCTTCGGTTTGCATCCGCTCGCGGTTCGGAAAGATCACCGCTTGGAGCGCGACGCGGCCCTGGTGAAGCGCGGCGCGGACAAGAACTTCTTCTACATAAGGAACGCGGCCGATCTGCCATTCAATCTCCTCCGGGTAGATGTTCTTGCCGGAATCGAGAACGATGACGTTCTTGGCACGTCCTTTCAGGAAGATGTTGCCCTTCTTGTCAACGGTCGCCAGATCACCCGTGTGGAACCAACCGTCTTCTTCGATCACTTGCAGCGTGGCTTCTTCATTGTGGTAGTACCCCGCCATCACGATCGGTCCACGAACATGAAGCTCGCCGACCCCGTCGGGACTTGGATCGACGATACGGGTTTCGACCGCAGGGATCGGTGTCCCGACCGAACCGGGCAGACCGCGGTATGGGTCGGTCAGAGAGATCACGGGAGATGTCTCGGTGAGACCATACCCTTCCATCATGCCGATCCCCATCCGTCTGAACCCGTGGGCGACCTCTGCAGAAAGAGGGGCGGAGCCGGACACGAAGAACCGCAGGTGCGGGCCGGTGACTTTGTGCTTGACCTGGCGGCCGACGAGACGCGGGGCGATCCTCCACAGAAGCCGACCCGCAAGCGAGCCGGTCACCTTCGCCATCAGCTTCTCGTACATGGCGTGATACAGCTTGGGAACCGCAGCGAAGATCGTGACGTTGTTTGCCTGCATCACCTCGGCGATCCGGCGGAAGTCGGAGGTATGCATCGCGGTCGCGCCGGCAAACAACGGCAGAAACAGCCCGGTGGTCAAACCCATGATATGGTGCCATGGGGCGATGAACAGGATGACATCGGACGGATCTACGGGGATGACCTTGGTCCCTTCGATCAAATCCGCTGCGATGCTGCTGTGCTTGAGCATCACTCCCTTTGGGTCGCCCGTTGTTCCCGAAGTGTAGGCTAGAACAGCGATATCATCGCAGCTGATCGCAACAGCCGCTGCATCGGGCAAGTCGGGTCCGTGTGCGCCTTCTTCGAGGAGCGTCGCATAGGTCAGAGATGTTGTGGATTCATCGTCGAGGTCGACGACCGGCTGCCGACCGGGAAGCCGGTCATGACACGACGCGGGCGCGAAGATCAGCGCCGGATCCGAGTGATCGAGCAACGTTTTCAATTCGGGAGCGGCGAGTGACGGATCGAGCGGAACAAACCATGCTCCGCGCCTCATCGCCGCGAGCGCCACCGCGGCAAAACGGATCCTTGGCGGCGAGACGATGGCGATGCGGGCCCCGGGGCCAACGCCGCGTGCGAAGAGAGCTGTCTCCAGAAGCGAGACTTCGTGTCCTAACTGCGCGTAGGAAACCTCGCTCGGCTCGCCCGCCTGGATTGCGGTATTGCGGATGGCGATCCGGCCCGGAAAACGCCGGATCGTTTCCTCAAACAGCGAATTCAGCGTCGGATACGTCACCTGATCTCCTTATGCCGGATCTCTCCCCTTGCCACCGTACGGCATCGTGCGGGGTCATGGCAACCGAACCGCTGCCCGGTGAACAAGGCGCCGCGTCTCAAAGACAAGATAGACCGTCTTGACCCACCGCATCGATTCCGTCCACACTGCGATTCATGGCCAGATACTCGGAGCCGCTTCGATATACCGTTCCAGTGATGGTCGGGCTGCTGATCCTGTGCCTTTCGGGGTATGCGGCGGACGAGGCAAGCGACTCGCGGATCTCAGAGATCGACTTGTGCGGAAGTTGGTGGGAAGCTCAGCGGTTCGTCGATCGGGCCGACATGCCGATCTTCGGGGTGCTGCAGCGCGAGACGACAGCGGTGATGCAGGCCGCGATCGTCCAGAGCGGATCACGTGTCGTGATCGCATCGAAATACTGCTGCGTGGAGGTTCAGACTGGCGTTCCCGGCCTGGAGATGGTCTTCCCGGACGTATTCATCGACTCCCTCGTCTCGGGAGAGAGGATCGCGTATCTGGATGAACCCGAGGGTTCGTCCGTTGCCAGCTTCGTGCAGGACTGGTATGTGGAGGTTCGCGGCGCCGTTCTCGCGGATGCGGCAAGAGACCCGTTGCCCACCACGCCCGATGACCCACGGGTGTTCGATCTGGACGCTGATGGGCACCCGGGAATGACGGTAAGCATCGATCTGTTCGGGCTGATCCGCGGAGACGTCTATGTGGTTCAGCGGGTTCGTTACCGTCTGATCGGTTGCGTCGAGCGAAATGGCCGATCGATCTCGGGGCGGATCGAATGGGAGGACGAGCAGGTCGTGATCGGCGCGAGTTCTCCGCTTCTGGCGGCAGGTTCGCCGGGAACGCCGGTTTGGGGAGAAAGCTCGTTTCACATGATCAGGTCGGATACGGCTGCAGGATGCGAAGACGTGCCCGACGTCTTGTTGGGTCTTCCTGCCGAAGATGTGATCCCGCAGAACTGAACGCGAACTCGACCCCGTAAGGAAGGAGACCATCATGGAGAATCGGGAACGGATTCAACAAGAAGTGTGGAAACATCTGAAGGCGTCGCAGTGTGGCTATCTGGCGACGACGGAGGATGTTCAGCCGCGTGTTCGCCCGGTGACGCTTCACAACGTGGACGAGAAGTTTTGGGTTGCGACAGGAACGCGAAGCCAGAAGGCACGTCAGATCCGACGCAACCCCAATGTGGAGATCTGCATCCCGCTGGGTGAAGAGAACTGCAACGGCTACATCCGGGTAGCCGGCATGGCCTCGGTCGTCCACGACGAAGTCTGGCGGAGGAAGATCGGAGAGATGTTCGAGTACTTCGGCAACGGTTGGGCGGGGCCTGACGACCCGGATTACACGCTGCTGCGGATCCGCCGTGTGGAGATTGAGTACCGTCGACCCGGCGAGCGGGAAGCGCACACATTCATCGTCTGCGCCCCGTAGGCGGCGGGGAGCCCAAGGGATGGGTGTTGCGAAACTCCGGGGAATGGGATAACGTT
>CAZKPU010000066.1:0-14288 GCA_964554715.1 uncultured Thermotogae bacterium
CGTTCAGCATGCTGTGGATGACGCTCGGCGGATGGATCGCCATCGCGCCGACCGCAACGGCAACGCTGTTTGGCCCCAAGAACTACGCGCGCAACTACGCGATCGTCTTCTCGGCCTACGGGATCGGAGCCATTCTCGGGTCGGTCCTGTCCGGGATGATCAAGGACGCTACCGGCAGTTACCTACCGGTCTTCCTGCCGGTCATTGGATTGGCGGTTCTTGGATTCGCCATCAGCATCACATCGCTCAAACCACTGAGAAGCTAGAGCGAGTTCCTCCGCGCCGCGGCGGCGAGTCCTCCCGCCGCGGCCATCCACTCCCGGACAGTGGCAAACACAGGGAGGCCGGCCGCCTCGATCGCCACGCTCATCCGACCGGAGAACGCCCCGCCGGATGCACCGCAAAGGATCGGCTTGGCCGCGTCTTGAGCGATCTCAGCGAGCCGATCGACGATCGATTCCTCGAGCCCCGCATCCTGAAACACGAACCACGGCATGACCACGTCCACGCGAGGATCGTCGAGCAGCGCTCGGATGCCGACGGCGTAGTCGCGTGCCGTTGCCGAACCGGTGACGTCCAACGGATTGCCCACAATGAAATGCGGCGGGTACAACTCTCGCATCCCGGCAACCGTTCTCTCCCCCAGGCGAGGAAGGGTCAGACCACGTTCAGCAAGCTGGTCAAGTCCCTGAACCATCGGCCCGGCTCCGTTGCCGATCATCGCGATCCCTGTGCCGGCAGCTTGAGGCTGCGTCACACAGGCCTTCGCCACAGCGAACAGCTCCTCGACGCTGTCGGCCAGAATCGCTCCTGCTTGTGCCAACGACCCGCTCCATGCGCGGTAGGTTCCTCCGAAGAAGCCGGTGTGCGAAACGGCACCTGCCGCCCCCTCCGGGGAGCGTCCTGCCTTGTAGACCACAATCGGCGTTGACATGCAGACTTCGCGGATCGCATCGAGCATCTTGCGTCCGTCAGAGGCCCCTTCTACGTAGCACGCGATGACGTCCGTATTCGGATCTTCACCCAGGAATCGGATGAGATCGCCTTCGTCTACGTCCGCCCGATTTCCAAGACTGACGAAGCGGCTGATCCCGGTGGCGAAGGCGGATTCGATCATCGCTGCTCCAACCGTTCCCGATTGCGTCACAACCGCAAGCCGCCCCGCCGGCGGCCGTGTCATGCGATCGCGGGGCTGGAAGAACGTATCCACTCGTGACCGTCCATCGAATACACCGATGCAGTTGGGGCCGATGATCCTTACACCAAGTGCATCGCCGAGTTCACCGATCTCTTGCTCCAGAGCGCGCCCCGCATCACCGGTTTCCTTCCCTCCGCCGGAAACGATGACCAGATTGTGGACCCCCGCGTCCGCGCAGTCCCGGATCACCGCGGGGACGGCCGGGAGCGGGGTTGCCGCCACCACCAGATCCACCGGACCGGAGATGTCGTTCAGTCCGGGGTAACACGTCCGACCGAGGATCTCAGCACGCTTCGGGTTCACCGGATAGATCTCGCCTTGGTACTCCCCGGCAAGAAGCGATGCGAGCACCGCGTTCCCGACCTTCCCGGGCGTCGCGGATGCTCCGACAACGGCGACCGATCTCGCTTCGAAGAACCGCTCGAGATGGTCGGTGCGGATCGCTCCGGACGCACGATGCGGTTTAGATTCCGCGGACGCCCACACGGCCTTCGCGTCGAGGACCGTGTGCTCGACGCCACGGACAAGGATCGGATTCAGGTCGATCGATTCGATCCGATCACCGATCTCCTCTACAAGCGACGAAGCGGCAAGAATCCGCTCCACAAGCATCGCCTCCGACACCGGGGGAAGCCCACGGAAACCCCGCAGCAACCGGATGCCCTCCAGAGACCGGATCATATGCGTTGCATCCGCTTCGGAGAGCGGAACGGTCCGTACTTGCACATCGCCGATCCATTCCGCGAGGATCCCTCCGATCCCGAAGGTGATCGTCGGGCCCAGTTGAGGGTTGCGCTCAACCCCGAGGAAGACTTCGATCCCGTCCGTGCACTCTTTCTCGACGATTGTCTCTTCGACCGGCGTCCCGATCCGAGACGCTGCCTCGTCGGAGTGCATCTCCTCGAACGCGGCACGAAGCTCAACGGCGTTGCTGAGATGCAGCCGAACCGCGCCTGCTTCCGTCTTGTGAAGCAAGCCCTCGACCTGTGCTTTGAGAACGACCGGATACCCGATCCTTTCGGCAGCAGAGAGCGCCTCCTCTATCGAGCGTGCCACCGCACGCTCCGGAAGCCTGAAACCGTGTGCCTCAAGCCGTGCAGTCAAATCGGTCAATTGTGCCTCCCATCCTTGCCTGGACGAGAGACTAGATGACTCGCGCACCTCTGACAAGGTTGGTAGGAATCGAAGATTTCGCATTGTGCCAACAGACACGAGTCATCTGAATCTCGCCGACATGCAGGCCTTCCTGTGGGCCAATCCCCGTCAAGCTTCCCGGAGCGCAGGTCCTGTTCGACAAGGATGGATCCGCAACGGTCAACACCCCCGACGGAACCCGTGTTTCTCGTGCGAGCTGCGTTTCAAGGCAGTCTCACGTCCGCCGGCAGGTTTTCGTTTGTGTTCGTTCGGTCCCCTGGCCGATACAAGCGGACTGGCACCCACGCAAGGGTGGCACCGGCTGATCCTCCGAGGCGACTGACAAGGTGTCAATCGCAGATTGCGCTCTTGCTGATAATATATTACATGGCATACTGTTGAGCCTGCTGCAGCCTGTCTCACGTACCTCAAAGGATGACCTGATGACCGTTTTAGCCACAATGCTGCAAGAAGGACTTCCGGTGACCTACATCATACTTCCAGCGCCATTCACCGATCGTTGTCTCCAAACAGTGTACAGCTACGTTGGTTGCGCACAAGCTCTCTTTCTCTTATGGGATCTGGGTTCTTGCCTCCTTGTCAGATACTGGCGGAGGCATCCCAGGTGCAAAAGGCACCAAGTATATCTCAGGGTTGACTCTCATTCATTGCCGTGCTATGTTGGAGGATCATGGCATCTGCTGACCCGCTTGACAGACAAGCTGACGAGGTTTCGCTGCCGCTTCCGGCAGATCCGATAGCAAGGAAAGATGTCGTGGACGTCGTCATGGAACGGATCATCGATCTTGTGGGCACAGGAGTCTTGCGAACGGATCAAAAGCTCCCGTCCGAGAAAGAGCTGATGACCGCGTTCAGTGTCGGGCGATCCTCGATACGCGAGGCTCTACGCTCTCTGGTGGCAATGAACCTTCTTGAGACTCGCCCTGGGAAGGGCTACTTCGTCTCCCCCATGGGTCACACGCTCGTTGCATCCGGACTGGTGGGCGATTCCCCAGCGAATGCATCGAACATTCATGAAGTGATGGAGGCAAGGAAGGTTCTGGAAATCGGCATTGCAGGATTGGCCCTGTCCCGAGCAACCGCAGAGGACTTCGAGCGAGTTCGTCGAACAGGAGACGAACTCAAGGATGCAGCAGGCGAGGGCAGTGAGCTTCTTCCGTACACCATGCGGGTGCACTTCGCAATCGCCCAGGCCGCGCACAACGCATTCCTCAAGAAACTGCTTACCGACCTGTTGCGCTGGATCATGGCCCTTTTCACACCTTTGGACGTATCCACCACGGTGGACGTGGAGATGCACATGCAACTCATGACGGCGTTTCTCTCGCGAGATGCTGACGCATTCTCTTCCGCCCTGGAGAAGCACAACGACTTCTGGAAGACCAAGTTCGTCGAATACGACCCGCAGCAACCGACAGGTGAATCGCAAGAAGTCACGTGAAGGGAAGGAGGGATGAAAGCAGAGATACCGTAGCTCCACAGATCGAGCACCCCAATCATAAGATCTACAGGAGGGAGACACGTGAAATCGAGAGTATCTGTTCTGTTCATGGCAGCAGCTGTACTGGTCCTGTTCGCAGGTTTTGCTACCATCGCTGACGAGCCGATCCGTGTTCTGGCAACGGTCGACTTTTCGGGTGCCGCAGGGAACATCGGCCCAGGGTATGACAAGGCCATGCGGCTCGCCATCGATGAGCTCAATGCGGTCGGAATCGAAGGTTTCTCAGGCATCGAATACAAGGCAATCGACTGTGAAACCAACCCCTCGGTCACCGAGACCAAAGTCCGCCGAGAAGTCCTCACCTGGCATCCCGACATCGCTGGCGGAGCGGCGCTGGAGACGACCATTCGAACACTGTGCTCACTCGGCCCCGACTTCCAGCTTCCGATGTTCATCGGCGGCCATATGAGCATGACCAAGTACATCGCTCCCGGCGAAGTCCCACTCACCCCCTGGGTATCCTACTACGGGTACTCTGATTATTTTGCCGGCCAGTTTGCCGGCCGTTTCTTCCACGAGATGGGCGCCCAGCGCGTCGGAGTCATCGGCGGTGACTACGACTGGGGCTACAGCAATGGGATCGGACTCAAGGCCTACTGGGAACAGAACGGACAGCCGTTTGAGATCGCTTCGGTCATCTACACACCTCTGGACAAGACCGACTACTCAACAGAAGTCCAGTTGATCAAAGACGCGAACCTTGATGCCCTCTTCATTCCGTATACAGGTGCCGGATGGTTCAGCCTTGCGACGCAGCTCCGTGATGCAGGTGCAGCTCCCGAGATCATTCTCTACGGCACAACGTACTCGAACCTCGGCGGCGCCAAGGTCACGGGTGAGTACGGCGCTGAAGGGATCTACACGCTCTGCGATCATGATCCGGCAACTCCGGAGTGGGCAGCTTTTGTCGCCCGCTGGAAAGAGGCCTACGGTGAGCAGTCGTACCCGGATGCCTACGCAAACAACTACTACCAGTTGATGTACTGGATCGCAGAAGTCTTCGAGACAGCCGGGACGGACGATCCTGAGACCATCATCCAGACGATGCAGGAAGTGTCGTATCAGAACGTCTGCATCAGCCCGATGGGCCCCATGGGTCCGTACGGCGGGAACGCCGGTGCCGTGGGTGGTGTCCTCAAGTTCGAGAGCGGTTCGTGCGACCTCGATCCCTCGTTCGGGCTTCACCCGCTCCTCGTCTCGACCTACGAAACTCCTGATCTCGACGGGCTTGAGGTCCTTCAGATCGTCGAAGGTATGACCAAGTTGGAGCCCGGCGAGTCCTACCCGATGGGCGGGTAAACGTGTGTCAGTGAGCGTAGCGGGAATCTTCATCGCTACAACGGGAAGCAGCCTGTCGGTCGTGGGCAGGCTGCTTCCCTCCTTCACACGTGAAATGCGAGGAATGCGGGGATTATGACAGTTATCCTTGAAGTATCCAACATCTGCAAGCGCTTCGGAGGGCTCAAGGCACTTGAGGATGTCACATTCACAGTTTCGCAAGGGACGATCACGAGTCTCATCGGGCCCAACGGGGCCGGGAAGACAACCATGTTCAACGTCATTGCAGGTGCCATCCAGCCTGACAAGGGACATGTTCGGTTCGATGGGGAAGACATTACAGCACTGCGGCCCTACCAAGTCTGTGCAAAAGGCATCTCACGAACGTACCAGCTGAAGAACGTCTTTCCGAATCTATCGGTCTTCGACAATGTCCTCAGCGGAATGTACAAGGAGCCCGGGAAGCTGAAGCAGAAGCACTCACGTGTCTTCGAGATTCTCGAGTTCGTCGGGCTTCGCGACAAGGCGAAGGCCATCGTTGCGAATGTGTCGCCCCTGGAAGCGAAGTTTGTCGAGCTCGGCCGTGCCATCGCCACGAACGCCAAGCTCTTGTTGCTCGATGAGCTGATCGGAGGTCTGATTCCTGCAGAGACCGAGCAGATCTGCCACGCAGCCGAGCGACTCCGCGAAGCCGGCTACACCATTCTTCAGGTCGGTCATGAGATGGCCCCCATCATGCGGACATCAGACTGGATCGTTGTTCTCAGCAAAGGACAGAAACTCGCCGAAGGAACGCCAAAGGAGATCAGGCAGAACGCTGACGTGCAGGCAGTCTATCTTGAGTCCGGAGGTGACGCGGATGAGTGATCCAGTTGTCGTGGCGAAGAGTTTGACCGTCGCCTACGGAGCGACCCTTGCGATCAAGGGAATCAGCATCACCGCCTTTCCTGACGAGATCACTGCAATCGTCGGCCCAAACGGTGCAGGCAAGACGACGTTGCTCGAGACGATCGTGGGACTCCATCCCGCCCGCACAGGCAGCATCGAATTCCTTGGACACGGGATCGATCGCACATCCGTCTTCAAGCGGCGCAAGTTGGGAATGACGTTGGTCGCTCAGGAAGGCAACATCTTCCCCGGTATGTCTGTCAAAGAGAATCTCGAGATGGGCGGCTTTCTCGTCAATCGAGCCACCATGCTCGAGCGAATGACCTATGTGTATTCCCTGTTTCCACGGCTCGAAGAACGGGAGCGTCAAATGGCGAACACTCTGAGCGGTGGCGAGCGCCGGATGCTGGCAATCGGAATGGGAATCGTTGCAAACGTGAAGCTCCTCCTGATCGACGAGCCTTCAGTGGGCCTGGCTCCGCGACTCGTGACCAACGTTCTCGAAAGCCTGAAGACGCTGCGCGAGGATACGAGCCAGCCGGTTGTGCTGTCTGAACAGAACATCAAGGTGCTCAAGATCGCCGACCGCTTCCTTGGCATGGAGGCCGGCGAGAGCAAGTTCTATGAAAGCCTGGACACGATCTCCATTGATCGGATCCGAGAGTTGTACATGGGACTGAGCTCCGACGAGTGCAGCGGGAAGGAGGAGTAGTTGACTATCCTCGCAAATGGATTTGTGAACGGCTTGATCATGGCGGGGGTTCTTGCTCTTCCCGTCTTGGGCATTGCTGTCATCTATGGAATGACCGGGATCATCAACTTCGCCGTCGGATCGATCGGCGTCTTCAGTGCCTTTATCACGTGGTACTTCCTGAGCACGAATGCCGTGCTTGCGGTATTCCTGGGGCTGGCAGTCGGGTTCGGTCTTGGCTATCTCGTCCAAGCAGCACTACTCACGCCCATCTACGAGAAGCGAAAGGCGGATCTAAACCTCTTCTTCCTCGTGACCAACAGTCTGGGGTTGATTTTTGTCGGCTTGACGAGAACCATCTTCCCTCGTCCGAACATCGGCCTGAATCTACCTCGGATGGGCTCTTTGACGATTCTCGGCGTTCAAACATCCGGTCTGAAGCTGTTCGCCTTGCTCTTCTCTATCGCCAGTCTCCTTCTTCTTCGCGTTGTCGAGAAACGGACCCGGGTCGGGAAATCCTGGCGCGCAACCTCCCAGAACCTACGTCTTGCGAAAATCGTCGGCATCAATACGACTCGAGCCTTTGGCATCGCGTCGGGGATCGGATGCATGCTCGGCGCACTGGGAGCGATTCTCTGGGGATCGCTCTACAACCTCAACCTGAGCACAGGCTTCGACCTGACGTTCATGGGCTACATCATCGCAGTCGTCGGCGGAATCGGGAACATCCTTGGCGGCATGCTCGCTGCACTCATCATGGGCATGGTTATGAGTTTCGCAGGGTACCTCGTTCATGGTAGTTGGCAGAGCGTAATCCTGTACGGGATTGCCATGGCCGTTCTTGTTCTGGCACCCAAAGGAATCCTTGGGTCCGAGAGGTCTGTGTGACATGGTGTCAGGTCGAAAGGGGCATGAAGGCATGAAGAATCGACCGTGGCAGGAAGTGGCGACGCTCATCGCGATTGGGGGACTCGGAGCTCTGTTCATCTTGCTTGGCGGCTACATGCAGTGGCTGACCGGCTTCATTCTGCTCTACCTCATCCAGGGATACGTCGCTTGGTTCCTCTTCTCGAAGTGCAATCAACCGTTCTACGGCTATGCCTTTACAATGGCCATCGGTGCGTACGCCACAATCGTTCCGACGGAAGTCTATGGCTGGCCGCTCGGCGTATCGTTGCTTCTCGGAGGCGTTCTAAGCAGCGTTGCCGCAGCTGTGTTGTACATCGCAACCAGTCGCGCACGGGGCTTCTACGTGGGGATGGTCTCGTTTCTTCTCACGATCCTCTTCCCGAGCATCATCGAAGGAATGCGTGATGTCACCGGCGGGCGAAGCGGTATGTCATTCTCCGGACTGAGCGGTGCCCTCGGTTATGTGAATTCACTGTGGCTACTGCTCGGAGTTGCCTTGCTCGTCGCCGGGGTTCTGTTCTGGCTGTTGCGGACCAAGACGGGGCGCATTCTCATCGGGATCGCCGAGAACGATCAGCTCGCCCGCTCGATCGGGTTGAATACGTTCAAGTACAAGCTCCTCGCGTACGCGATTGCCGGCTTCATTTCCGGTGTCGGCGGTGGCATGTACGTTGGGTATGTCGGGTCGATCTCTTCGATCGACCTGAATGTGACACTGACATTGTACATCACGTTCATTCCGATTATCGGCGGCACGCAAGTTCCCTACGGACCCTTGCTCGGAACGCTGTTCATCCGACTTGTTCCCGAGATGCTCTCCTCCATCGAGAGATACATGGACATGATCTTCGGCGCCACGTTCATCGTCGTCGTTGTCGGACTTCCGGGTGGAATCGGGAACTTCGCCCACCGGCACGTGAACCGCCTGTGTCGTGTTTGGTGGAATCGATTGAGAGCAACGGAGTCCGCGGAAAGCTAGCTCATGTCGATGAGGAGCATGCCGTGTTGCGCAAAGCGGCTGGCACCACGGCGGCAACTGAGCTGGGGATGATTCTCCGGCTATGACGGGTGCGAAGGAAAGGAGATATCATGCGTATCAAAGTCATCATTCCGAACGCGTCAAAGGAGTTCCTGGCAACGCAGATCGATGAACGTCAAGCGGCGGCCGGTCCGGGCGTCGAGGTCACAACCATCTGTCTGGAAGACGGACCTGTGTCGCTCGAAAGCGGCGTGGACGACGCCCTGGTGGCCGTCCCGCTCATGATCGAGGCACGCAAGGCACAAGACGAAGGATTCGACGCAGTTGTCATCGACTGCGCTGCGGACCCTTCGGTCCGTGCCGTACGCGAGTACATCGACATCCCCGTCACCAGTGCCGGCGAGGCTGCCTTCCAGTACGTCTTGGGACTTGCCGACACGTTCTCGGTTGTGACGGTGCTCGAGAATACCGCTCGCCTGATCGAGGATCGCCTGCGGACCTATGGCCTCATGTCTCGGGTGGCTTCCGTTCGCTTTGCAGACGTACCGGTCCTCGATCTTGAGGACATGTCGCTCGCGTGCGACCGGATCTTGGCTCAGGCAAGGCAAGCCATCGATCACGATGGCGCTGACGCCATCGTTCTCGGCTGCACCGGCATGTCCCCGGTCACGAAACACCTGCAACAGAACCTCGAGGTCCCTGTCGTCGATCCGGCTGTCGCAGCGCTTACGCTTGCTGAATCGCTCGTAAGGATGGGCGTTTCCCACAGCAAGAAGAGCTACCTCGCTCCGCCGAAGAAGAAGGTGGAGGGATCGATGTACGCGGGCTGGAAATACTAGGGATTGCTGGCAACAAGGGGAGAAGATCGATGAAGATACGTGTCGTCATTCCCAACACATCACAGGCGTTCCTGGAATCGCAACGTCCCGAGAGGCAGCTTGTGGCGGGAGGGCGGTTCGAGCTGGAGGTCATCTGCCTTGATCAAGGGCCCGAATCGCTCGAGAGCGCCGTCGATGAAGCTGTCGTAGGACCGGCCATTCTTGCCGAGGGGATTCGGGCCGAGGCAGACGGCTTTGACGCCATGGTGATCGACTGCGCCATGGACATCGGCCTTGAGCCGATTCGAGAACGGGTCTCGATCCCCGTCACGAGTGCGGCCCAGGCGTCGTACTTGGTTGCCCTTGGTCTTGGCGATCGGTTCAGCGTCATCACCATGATCGAACCTGCAACTCGGCTCATCCACAATCTGCTACGCCGATACGGTCTCACACAGCGAGTGGCATCCGTACGCTTTGCTGACGTTCCAGTGCTTGGCCTGATGGACACTGAAGTTGCAGCGAAAGCGATTGCAGAGGCCTCACGCATGGCACTCGATCACGACGGTGCGGATGTCATCGTTCTAGGGTGCACAGGGATGGCACCTGTTGCACGACAACTCCAACGGGAGCTGCATGTACCGGTCATCGACCCCGCAGCTGCAGCTCTTCTGATGGCCGAATCGTACATCCGTATGGGCCTGACACACAGCAGAAGAAGCTATGCGCGCCCCCCCGACAAGAAGCTCAACGGTTCCATGTATGAAGCCTCCGGATTGGAGGAGCTTGGATTCTACGGAGCTACGCAGTAGCGAAACTGAGTATGGATAGCGGGGTGCCCGCAATCGCAGCAAAGGAGAGATATGCCAAGCAGAAAACTCACAACAAAGCAGGACATCGAGGATTTCGTCCGTGGCTGCACGCTGCTGGGTGTTGGAGGAGGAGGGTTCCCACAAGACGGGCTTCTCTACCTCCAACGCGAGCTGGATGCAGGCAATGTGATCGAGTGGGTTGATGTCTCGGAGATCGGCGACGACGAGTGGACCGCCACAGCGTACGGAATGGGATCGACTGCCTATCGTACACCCGAGATCCTTGCCGAGATGCAGCGGCTCGGCATGACCACCCCGAGATACGAGCGCAAGACGGCCGAGGCGCTGAAGTTCCTCGAAAACTACACAGGGAAAACCGTTTCGGTCGTGGTCCCGTTGGAGATCGGTGCCGCAAACACACCCGATCCGGTCGGAACGGGAGTTCACCTTTCCAAGAAGATCGTCGACGGCGACTATGCTGGGGGCCGGGCGATCCCGGAGGTCCTTCAGGTGTCTCCAGCGTTTGCCGATGTCCCGATGTATCCGCTTGCCAGTGTCGATGAGTGGGGAAATCGTGTACTCATCGAACAAGCGCTCAACGATACGATCTGCGAACGCTTGGGTAAGTTGGTCTCCACCGTGGCGTTTGCACTTGCCGGAAACGCCACGTACTTGCTCCCGGGCAGCAAGATGAAAGAGCTGATCGTTCCTGGGACGTTGACTCGATCCTACGACATCGGCAAGGCGATCCGTGAAGCACGCGAATCCGGACGCGACCCGGTGGAAGCGGCTCTAGCCGTCTCGGGCGGCTGGAAGCTATTCGAAGGACGATGCACCAAGAAGGACACGGAGAGCCGAGAAGGCTATTTCTGGGGCACGCACTCGTTCGAGGGCAACGGAAGCTTCGCCGGACACACCTTCAAGATCTGGCTGAAGAACGAGAACCATGTCACCTGGTTCGATGATCGTCCGTACGTCACAAGCCCCGACATCATCACGGTTGTCGACGCCGGAACATGTGAGCCGACGATCAACCCTGATGTCGCAGAAGGCAAGGAGTATGTGGTGCTTGGCATGAAGGCCCACGAGTTGTTCAGGTCGGAACGCGGATTGGCCGTTCTGTCACCGAAGTACTTCGGTTTCGATATGGAGTATCGGCCGATCGAGCAGGTCGTCGGCGGTTGAAGGCCGACTCAAGCAGAGAAGAACGCATGGAGCGGATAGGTTTCGGGAGTACTCGATCTAGACAGGCCATCAGGAGGTGGCAACGATGACAACGCTGAAAACCAAACAAGAGATCGTAGACTTTGTGCGTGGTTGTACGTTCCTCGGAACGGGCGGCGGCGGTTCACCGGAACCGGGGATCGAAGGACTCACCTCGCTCCTTGAGAAGGGCAAGACTCTTTCTTTCATCCCTGCCTCGGAGATCAGCGATGACGTCTGGACAACCTGCTGCTATCTGATGGGTACGATCGCTCCCAAGTCTGACGAGGTCATGCGCGGGATGAAGAAGTTCGGACTGACGAACCGCACGATTGAGTACATGCCCGCGGAAGCCGGCAAGGAGCTGGCGAAGTACGCAGGCGTGGAAGTCGGCGCGCTGGTCCCACTGGAGATCGGCGGCGGCGCAACATCCAGCGCCGTGGCGGCAGGAGCCATCTTCGGTGTACCGGTTGTAGATGGGGACTACTCCGGTGGACGCGCGATCCCGGAAGTCCCTCAAACCACACCGATTCTGTTTGATCGCGGGATGTGGCCGATGGCAAGCGTCGACGCTTATGGGAACCGGGCCGTGATCACCGGAGCGAGCAGCTTCGAGATGGCTGAGCGGATCGGGAAGATGCTGAGCGCTGCCTCGTTCGAGTTGGTCGGCAACGCCGCGTTCCTCATGAACGGCAAGGCGATGAAGGACACCGTCGTCCAGGGAACGCTGAGCAAGAGCTATGCAATCGGCAAGGCGATCCGTGAAGCCCGGGAACAGGGGAAGGACCCGGTGGCCGCAGGATGCGAAGCGGCCGGAGGTGTCGTTCTTTTCAAGGGGAAAGTCTCGTTGAAGAAGTGGGAAGACCGTGACGCCTACCTCTGGGGAGAGCACACCATCGCCGGTTCCGGGGATTTCGCGGGACACACCTATAAGATCTGGTTCAAGAACGAAAACCACGTCACTTGGTTGGATGGTTCGCCGCACGTCACCAGCCCCGATCTGGTGATCGTGGTGGAAGCGGAGACCGGAGAACCTCTGACCAACACCGTCATTGCCGAAGGGCAAGACGTTGCCGTGATCGGGATCGCAGCGGCCGAAGTGTTCACGACTCCGAAGGGGATCGACCTGCTCGGCCCGCGGCACTTCGACTTCGACATCGATCACAAACCCATCGCGGAAGTCCTCAAATAGTCTACGGCAGCGACTGATTGCGCCCGGGCCTTTCGTGCCCGGGCGCTTCGGTCCGGCTCCTTGGACGTTCCGGGAGAGTCCGTGGCCCATAAGCGGTGGCCGAGGAAAAGGGGTACCTCAGGAATGCACAATCTCGATTTCGATGCACCATTATTGGAAACGATCTTCCAACGCCGCACCAAGCGTTTTCCGGCCGGAGGAGAGCTGCGCTCCAGGCGTGGTCGTCTGGCGTTTTCTTCCGAGCAGACTCCCTATGGCCTAAGCGAGGAAGAAACTGCACTCCTCTGCTTCGCAGCGACCGGGACAACGGGCGCCACAATCGAAGAGATCCGTCATCTCATGGGACATCTGACCGTGACAGGGCGACCCGTGGGAAGTCCATGCGCATCGGTTCCTCTTCAGCTTCTGTTTACGGATGATTCGGGCGTCTACTACTACCGCAGCGCTCCATTCGAAAACGTGATCCCAGCTCGGCGGGTTCGCATGGAAAGCCGCAAGGATCGACATCTGATCCTCGATGACTTCCGTCAGCACACCATCAAGCTGTCTGAGGGCCGACTGGACATACCCCGTGATGCGATCGGTGCAGCGTTCGAGAGCTTGGTGAACCTCCCTGGGACGACCTTGTTCTTCCCGATCTCGGACACGACCCAGGAGTACATCAACCTTCTCATGACAGGCCTTGCACAGTTCAAGTGGCAGCTGTGGGACGAGGTCCGTGATTGTCCCGCCGGCGTGGGATCGTGGATCCGGGATGGCACACTCGACGGCCCCCGTATGACGATCTACCAATACGATCAGATGCTCCCGTGGCTCTGCAATCTTGAGGCGGGGATGGCTTTTCAGAACAGCTCTCTCGTCGCCACTGCCTTGGGGCTGGGAGCTTTCTTGATGCACACGATCGATCTTCCGACCGTCATGCGGTGCGTCAACATGAGGTTCGAGCCGGTTGACTCGAAGGTGTTTCCTCAAGCGACAGAGAACCCCGTCGGAATCGACGGTCTGCTTGAAGGCCACTGCCCGCCCTATATGACCGTGGATGAAGCGGTAGACGCAATCGCCCGACGCAAGTGGGGCGATGCCGGGATCTATGGGGGAAACGGATATGATCTTCCGCGCCCCGCGTTCTATGACGAGATCGTCGAAATGACGCGCAGCTTCTGCAACTACGTTTTCAACACCTACGGACGGCTGCCGAAGTACACCGATGCAATGTTCATTCCCGCGCTGTTCCAGGTTCACCATCTGGAAATCCCGTTCTACGAGAAGCACTTCCCCGAGTATGTCACACCCCAGGAACGGGATCACAAGATGAACTGGCACGCCACGTAGAAAGATGGAAAGGATGCAAGATGTGGATTGAGACGTTCTGCGAAATGGTTCGCGTAGATAGCGAGTCGGGAGATGAGGCGCGATTCATCGAACACCTTCAGACCATCCTAGAACGCAAGCTGGGACATACATCCGAGGTCGACTCGTACGGCAATCTCATCTGCCGTATTCCTGCGAAAGACAGCCAGGCCGATCCGGTCCTTCTTGCCGCTCACGCGGACACCGTCAGCCCGGGCAAGGGCATCGAACCGATCATCGAGGATGGGATCATACGATCTGCTGGAGACACGATCCTCGGTGCCGACGACAAGGCGGGAATCGCTGAGATCATTCAT
>CAZKPU010000067.1:0-1805 GCA_964554715.1 uncultured Thermotogae bacterium
ACGGGCACCGGCTCAGCTTGTCGCCACAGTAGATCGTCGTTCTACAGGCCGTCTTGTCCACTTCGATGTCGCGCCCCGGGGAGATCTCGGCACCGCACCAGGGGCAACTCGTGAGCTGAGCTGGCGATGCGATCCCGGACCGGTTACGATCCTTGTCCCTTATCGCCTGGATCGCCTGGTGAGACTGCTCGGCGGATCCGGGAGTCACCTTATTTCCTACCCAGAGCCCCAACGTGAAGGGCTCGCAGCCCCAGGTATCCTCGTCCGCCCAGCGGATAGTCTCCATGGCGCAAAGGAGCGTCGCCGCCCGCTGGAACTGCTGCAGCGTGAGAAGCCGCAGCGTATAGCGCATGATCACGGCGAGCCCGCGCGTTCCATCCAGATCGGCAACGACCCCTTGGAGCCGTCGGATCCCCATCGCGAAGGCGGCGACCCCCAGATAGGCCTCTGTCTTGCCGCCGCCGGTCGGGAACCACAGCAGATCGGCGAATGCCTCCGACGGACTAGTTCGATCGGGGTGCCGCGGATCTGTCAGAGAAGGTATCGAAAGCAAGAGAAACGCCAACTGGAATGGGCGCCACGAGCGGTTCTTGGGAATATCGAGGTCAGCGATCACCACCTCTTCCTTGCGCCGCATTTTGAGTGCGAAGATGGAATGGACACGTTGCAACGCCATCACTCGGTTCGCGAACCTGAAGGCGGCGAGCGCGTTCGTATCCGCGAGAAGGACGCTCATGCCTTCTCTGAGACGTTTCAAGGCCGTCTCGCATCGTTCGAGCGCCGCGGCTGCAGGGTCGTCGTATCCGACGACCTCGGATCCAACTCGGGCCCGCTGGTCTCCTATCCAGGCCTCGTAGTCGTCGGCCAGGGTGGAGAGCACTCGGCCAAGCTCATCGGGTTCCATTTCGGCGAGCGCTGACATGTCGAGCCAGCCGTGCTCGACCATCTCGCGCATCGCCGGCCGGTCTGCCGGATCGAGTCCTGGGGTCTCGGTGACCGGGACCTCCGACCGCGGGATGACCTCAGTCCTGATTTCCACCGCCCGCGTCGGATCATCCAGTGAGACCTCAGCATGGACGGCCACTCCGTGACCCACGGCGAATTCGACATGCCGGCGGTAGATGAGGCCGAGGTGGTCCCTTTCGGCATCGTCGACCACGACCCCGCCCCCCGGTCGGCGCCGGAATATCTGTGGCGATCCTGCGTTCCGACTTCTCACGGCTATCTCAGGCTGGAAGGGCCAGGCCGTATCCTTGTTCGTCTCGGGTTCCAGTTGGCCGTTCACCAGGAAAAGGGTTACGAGGCGCTCGCCCTTCGCATTCGTACGAACCGTGCCCTGTATCCGTACATCCCCCTCTTGTGGATCTGGAGCTTGTGGGCAAATCTGGCCATCGGCCATCGGCAGATGCGAGGTCCCCCCACAGGGCACTCGCCGCCAGACCCTGACCTTCACCTCTTCCTGTTCACCGGTTTCACGGTTCCTGCGCGGTTTCGTGTAGTCGTGTTCATCGTTCGGAACACGCTCGTATCGTCCCCACCGGGCTGATACTTCGATTTCCTCGACATCAGGACCCACGCAGAACGTGAGGCCCATGCTTGACGGAACCAACGATTGATTGTTCGTGGTGTCTATCTCGTCCAAGGAGTCGTCCTCGGGCTCGACTCGGCCGCTAGCCCGGTTGAATTCGGCGCCGGGCTCGTGGAGCGGAGCTTCATTTTCCTCGTCTGGTGTCAACTCCGAATCGTCAGGCGCCGCAGCCGGCTCCACTTGCTCTGTGTCCACCTCTCCCGGCCGTCTTGGCGCC
>CAZKPU010000067.1:1815-14065 GCA_964554715.1 uncultured Thermotogae bacterium
AGGTAGCGGTCGCGAACGCTCGTATCGATTACCAACTCCTCCGGGCCGCCCGCAGGGCCGAGTAGATCGTCCCTTGTCGCCAGCTCGAGCAGTTCGCGGACATACACGGCATCCTGGATGAGAGGCACGTCGCTATCTGTCGAGATTCCATCGAGGGCGAGCACATTCGCTAGCTCTTCGGGACGCAGCCTCGCAATCGGCCCCGAGGGCAGTGTGAGTCCGACTTCAACCAACGACGCCGTTGCTCGAACCGTATGCAGGCGGTCTAGGTAAAGGGTCGTTGACTCGACGCTTAAGTGGATCCGCAAGATACGCCCCACTCGACTCGGCGCTCCCGCCGGATCAACTACTACGACCCAGTGACCTTGAGCTAGTCCACTGTAAATCGTGTGGTCCCCGCGGAGCCGAACAGTATACGCGCCGGACGATATCGCATCCCTAACGAGCCATCCCTGGGTGTTCGGGCTAACGGCGGTGGTCATATCGGGACTCCCGTTTGATCAAAGGCCTGCGATAATCTTTTCGAGCTTGTCGAGAGACTGGCTCCTCTGGAGATACTCAGAGTACGCCTTTCGGGCACTGTTGATTAGCGTGTCGTAGTGTACGATTCGGCTTCCTGGGGACACGGCGGCCATCGACGACTTGAGTCGCTCCGGATTCGTTGCTTCTTCTTCGATTGGTTGCCCGATCACGAACACGACCTCAATGTTCGGTGTCGGCTCGTTGGCAGCCAGAAGAATCTTTTTCAGCTTATCCACGTAGGTCTGCCCCTGCTCTTGCAACTCAAGAAGCTTCATCTTCCGCTGTACTCTCTTCAACTCGACGATTATGTGCATCCCGGCCGTCGTTCGGTACTTGATGTCGACGCGACCGAGCTTCTCCTTCTCAGTCAAGTCCTCAACGATCACACCTTCTTCAAGAAGCCGCGTCTCCATGACTTCGCTTCCAGCCGCACGTTCCCAGGCGGGATCAAGAAGCCATAGGTGGTCAAAGAGGTATTTCTGGAGGACTTTTTCCTTCGCGTCCGCGTCGACGATCTTCTGAAATGCACGGATAGCATCAAGCCGTGACATCACGATGTCACTGTACAGCGAGGCCTCAAGCGCATCTCTATCTGCTAGCACACGAAA
The DNA here is from genome assembly GCA_964554715.1 of uncultured Thermotogae bacterium. Classification (GTDB taxonomy): domain Bacteria; phylum Bipolaricaulota; class Bipolaricaulia; order UBA7950; family UBA9294; genus RXOA01. The sequence goes on from CAZKPU010000067.1 coordinate 2,946, forward strand.
CAACTGCTCGATATCAAGCACAGCGTTTGCGAATTCGGCCTCGGATCCACGAAGCCTCATGCGCTCGAATGCATAGATTCCGTGACGATAGAGCAGTCTACGATCATCATCCTCATCCACTGGCAAGGCGCTCAGTTTGGCGATCAGCGTCTCTGCACTTTTTCGGTGGCCCTCGGCGAGTTGGTCGAGCCATTGCTTAAGCGCTGGGGACTGTTCCTTCGCCTTTTCCACCTCGTGTTTTCGTCGCCACTCGTTCCAACGCTTCTCAATATAGTTGAGCTTTTCCCGCAGGAACGAGATAAGGGCTACGTACCGTTCGTCGTCTTCTTGAACGCGTTGGCGATCGCTAGTAGCGATGTCCGGTTGATCATCGATGTCGAGAAAATCGGCCTCAATTTGTCCAGTCAAGTACTTCGTATAGAGACGCCCGTCGTTCAACCGATCAAGCACGTTCTCGTGGAAGAGGCGCCCTCGCGCAAAGACTACTATGCCATTGAGGTTTCCCGCTTCCTTGCTGTCGAGGTCCTTGGGGAAGCGCGCGGTTCCGAGCCAGCCACTAACACTCCAATTAGGATCCCATGACTCCAATCGCGAATCGACAGACTCGCGCTCAAGCACATGCGTGGTCGAAGCGAGGTCCGGATCATCGCTTTTGAACGTCCATAGGAACTGCGATTTCGCTAGATCGCCACGGTCGGCAGCGCTGATGGCTTGGCCATCGATCGTAATCTTGAATCCGTGGGCTTCGCCAATCACCGAGAAGCGACGAGCGAGTCGCTTCCTCAGCGCATCCACGCCAGTCGTGAGGCGCTGTCGTTTGATGTCGCGGAGCACGATGCGTGTTCCTCGCGTCACGGTCACGGCTTCGAAAGGCAGCGGCTCGGGGTTATAGGCTTTTTTCGCCTCGACCGCTCTCTTGATACCCTCCACACGCATCGTGAAGCCAGCGCCATCCATCCCATCTCTTGCAGACTGTACTTCGATTTCATTGGCTATGGAAAATAGTGATAGTTTGCCGAGCCCTTTGCGCCCCATGACAGGGCGCTTCTTCGCGGTGACCGCGCCGTGTTCTCCTCCCTCATCACGCCGACGGTAGCCGACGCGCAGGTATTTCCCGTTTAGATCTTCGATGGACATTCCGACGCCATCGTCTTCAATCTCGATCCATGCCTGATTGGGGTCGACTCGGATAGTGACGTACTCCGCGTCAGCGTCCCAAGCGTTCGCGACTGCCTCTGTGAGAACGGCCGCAACATTGCTGTAGAGGTTAATGCCCAGATGCTCAAGGACATTAAGATCGACTGTCATCTCAAACGTCGGATGCATCGCACCGTTGGGAGCTGGTTTCGTCATCGCGTCCTCCGGCCGAGGGCCATTTTCCCACGCATTCCAATAAGTGACGCACTCGAAGCATCTGTTATTCCCGGGTGCGCGGACTTGTCTAAACCAACTGTCCCTTCGAAAACAAACACTCAACGGCAGCATTAAGCTCGTGAGTGTGAGCCTCCCGCTCCTCATCCGACAAGGTGCCGTGGAGTTTCTTGGCAACCCCTGCAATACGAGAACACAATTCGGCCAATAATTTGTTTTCAGGGCTTACCATAGGCAATCCGGCCAATACTGTTGGCTTCACTTGCGCCATCACTCGCCCCTCCTCTTGAGAGAAGACGCGATAGATCCTCGCCATGAGATCGGAATTCAGAACTCCTGCAAGGAAGTAGGGATCTATTTCATCACGCGGCGCGAATACATAAATGCCATCTAGTGCGTAGCGCTGCTCTTCATCAACCGCTACCTTTGGGCGATCAGCAGTAATCACGCCAAGTAGTTTTCGGCGCCGGTCGAATACGCGCCGATCCCTTGCTCTATGGAGCATGAACAACGCATGCTTCCCATCACGAACCTCTTTGCACGTAATCCTGTTGGCGTGTCGGCTCACCCACTTCACCACATTAGGGATTGAATCCGCCGTTGTGCTTCTGTCCGTGTAGATGAGCAACGGAAGATCCGTGGACACTCCGAATGGACGCAAATGCACGCCACCCGTAACAACTGATTTCAGAAATTCCGTCTCAAGCCCCTCCGTTGCTGCAATCTCACCTGTTACAACAAACACGTCCTTGTTGTCGGCACTCGCACCTCTCTGGATCCCAAGTTCATCTACGAGATCTGAGAGCCTGCATGGAGTCGACATGATTAGCCTAGCTACCTCGCAATACTCGTCGACATCGACAGTCGGAATAATGCTACCAGGGAAGGACGCAATTGCCATCGATGAAAGTGCATGCATGTGGACACCAGCAGAAGAAGTCCATTTCCCGACATTAAGCTCATAGGAACCAGGGTCTAAAGCTGCCGAAAAGAAAACGATATAGCAACAAGGTCGAACGACTTTCGAGAATACCCCCTCGCCCAAATTGCATACACTTACAATGCGATGGTTCTTGAGCAGATATTCCCTAAGACGTTGGGAGTAACTCTGGTACAAAAGCACGTCGGGAACAATAAGACCCGCATGCGGTTGTCGATTACCTCCCTTTCTTGCCAATAATTGTCCTGCCCTCAGGACGAAAAGATGGAATGAATCAACCAGTCGTCCGAATTTGTCATTGTGGACTGACTTCCAATGCATCTGTAACTGGTGAGAGAAATTGGCTCCCCAAGGCGGATTGGACACCACGGCATCAAAACCATGGCGCTTACCACTGAATACTTCGGGGAACTCCAAAGGCCAGTGGAACGGGCAATGGGATACTTCATCTGAGTTCGAAAGGTCGTGTCTCGCTCTATCATACATGGCCCTGGCGGCGGCAGGATCACCCTGAATAACTCTTTCTGCCTCAATAGATAGGCCAGCGAGCCGCATTTCAATCTGGCCAGAATCATCCGTCGCCAAGACTACGCCAAACAATGCATCCGCAAGCAGTTTGCATGTCTCCAATTGGTTCCTTGCGTCACCGTCAAGGGTCGCCATTGTTTCGACATCGTAAATATCAAGGATTCGAATTTCACGTAGCTGAAGTCGAATCGCCAGAGCAGACTCGACCGCTTGTCGCACATTGTTCCCGAATAGCCGTCCCTGTGATTGAGAACTTGGTTCAATCGACAGTTCCGTGAGCTGCTCAAGCTGGTTCATACCGAGCAGACTGTCGCCGCAGCGGAGATTGTGTCCGAGATAGCCGAAGGGTCGCCCCCTTGAAAGTGTGACGAGCCATAGAGAGAGCTTCGCCAACTCAACGGCAAGTGGATTCAGGTCGACACCGTAGAGGCAGCGCTCCACCACCAGGCGCCGTGCTGGTTCTACACGCGCCTGCGGGGAATTGGAGATCAGTTCCACAACAGCACCAGCTTCGCGGACTCGGCCGTCGATATCTACGATATAGCCCGCGGACTCTGCGATGCACCACGCTTCGACCAACCTAGCACCGATGAATCGGCACACTTGGACGAGGAACGCGCCTGAGCCCATGGCAGGGTCGCAAACCTTCAGATCCAAGAGTTGTTCAGGTGATTTCAGAGTCCAGGATTCCCTTGGTTCTCCCGATAATGGTCCATCGTAGACTATTGGTGTCATCACCTCTTGGACGATCTTTTCGGTCAGGCTCTTCGGCGTATAGTGCGTCCCAGTGTCTCGCCGGTCGACTCCTCTCACGACGACGAAAGCACCCTTCGAATGAACCAAAGGGTAGCCCCAGGGATCCGTGCGCAGTAACCACACGTAGGGCGCGAGGCGATCGCGCAATAAGACATCACCGCGACACGCGGTAAGGAGCCGCGCACTCAGGCTCGCCTCGACATCGCGAGCAAGCGCCCTCCGGATCGCAGACTCGGAGCGTTGTGTCTTTTCCACGAAGACGTCTACGACAGCATCTTCGCCGTTTAACCGGGCCGATTCCAGCCTGCCGATAGTTACCGCGGGGTCTTTCGCCTGTGCCCCACCGTCCAATTCTAGGGTTACGTCCTGCACGCGGGTAACGGTCCATTCGAGGAGACCTTCGTATACATGTCCAATCTGTTCTACATCAAGAGCACGATATGAGAGAGTGCGCCCCTCCAAGGTCTGGATAGCATCAAGAAGAAGGAGCACGGTTCTGTCGTCGATGGGCAATGGGGTGGCCAAATCAGTTTTCCAACTCGATCCCTTTAGCCGGCCCTCAAGAAACGGAAAACGATCGGGATCGAAGAGCGAACCTCCCATCGCGGGGAGGTGGAGGGTGGGGTGTTCAATGCCCCCGAAAACCCCACGAAACACAGCCAGGAGTCGCGACCATGCTGAGCGCCGCCGTTCAAGAATCTCTTCGTTCTCGACTCTTAGTTGCGTCCGCAGGGTCGAAACCGCGTAGAACGAGTCGTACCGCGGTTCGCCTAGCAGGAGAAGGCCACGCTCTTCCGCTGCTAGGAGGAAGACGACGCGCATCATGACGGTCAGGCCGGCCGCGTAGAGCTCCTGGGGATCCACAGCTCGGAGTAGCCCCCGATTGCGGTCTTGATCGGCCCGGTCGAGCGCCTGAACGAGTACCTCGACAGCGCGTCGGACTTGTTCGCCGAGAGCATCCGTGACATCGTCCTGGTACTTCAGAGACCTTTCGAAGAGAGTCGGGAGGCGATCCTCCTCAAGTCCAAAAATACGGCGCACTCCGATGAGAGAGACGAACGCACGCAATGTTCCCGGCTCCTGGCCCCAAAGCCGGGCATACCAGCTCGCGAAAGTGGATACCTGGCCAACCGGAGCATAAACCACCATCCAGCGCTCGCCGTCTGTCACCAGGCCAAGCGGAGAGCCCACCTTGCGCAAATACATGGCCATGCGATCGGCCGGTGAGCAAGCCACCCCCCCGAATTGCATCGAAGCTTCAAGATCGGTATCCGGTGAAAATACATGCACAGGCAGCAGAAGCAGATCTGAGCGAGCGGAGTCCACCAGAGCCAGATCCGGCATGATCGCCGTATCGTGTTCTGGTAACTCCACATGAGCAGCAACCGGGATGTTGTCCCCATGACGGAGCAGATCGTTGTCTGCATCGAGCGCAGTCCGCAGAACCTCTTGGATCCATGCCTCGTGGAGCTGCATGAGATCGCTGTCACCCGAATCCACAGCGTCTCTCCACTCTTCGTAGGCGCACCGAAGCCGCTTCGCGCGGATCGCATCTAGTTCCTCCAGCCCCTGCGGAAACGCCTCCCGGAGCACTGGTAGGGCCAGGAAGGGGCCTGAGACTTCGATGAGTTCCAGCCACTCGTGATTGCGGCTCATTACCTTGCCCCCCCGCTCAGAGATTCGGGCACAAGGAGAACCACAGCTACTGGAAACGTGTGCTCTACAAGATCGGAGTGACGTTTGTCGATGGCTATCCGCTCGTTCTCACGTTCTTCCGGAATCCGCCCGAGCCTCGCCGTGAGGGCAGACAGGTCACGCCGGAGTTGGGTCCTCTCGTCCTCGGAGAAGAGCGAAAGCTGCAGAGGCTCCTCCTTCTCCAGCTCGGCTTTCAAGTTCGCGGCGAGATCGTCGAGCAGCTGCATCATGTCATCGATCTCGCGTTGCTTACGAATCTCAATGGTGTTGCCGAGGGTTCGCAGCCTCTCTCTGGATCGTGCGTCAACTGCACCCAATACTGCATCCGTGTGCTTTTCGAATCTTGTGCGGAGCGCGTCGATGAGCGAGACGGGGATCTCCCCTGGTCGCGACGAGTCGAGCCAATCGCGAACTGCCGTCACACGGTCCTCACGTTTGAAGTTCGCGTCTCGGAGATACCCGCCGGCCTCTGTTAGCTCCTCGTGGAGGCGGTGGTGATTTCCGCCCGTGATCACGAGACGTGAAAGCACGGCCACTGCAGGAACCTCTAGAACTGCATCCGGCAACGTCCTCACGGTCGCACGATTCAGCTTCTTCACGTCGTCGCGCGCCCATACCTCTGCCCGGAGAAGCCGCAGACTCATCTGCACCAGGGGGTGGTTGAGGTGCACGAGAACGACGTCGTCCCGACCTTTGGCGATTTCGTGATCGAATGTGATCGGACGGACTCTCTTAGTGTACGGGTGTTCGAGGCAATCGAGACAGCGCGACCATGAACCGGCCAATGGCGGCATTTCAAACACCTTGGCCCCGGCAGCCCCCTCCAATTCCGTTGGGACGAGGTCGGGTTTCTCGGTCAAACGCAATGCCGTCCGTACCGCTCGCTCGATGTGATCCGGGGTGAGGTGTTGCTCGTCCCGAGTCGTCGTCAATCGCTCGTGCAGCTTCGCGATCCGCTCGCGGAGATCGCGCTCGGCCTTGACGAACTTCCGGGCGCGCTCCATCCGCTTTTCGGCGAGGGCGGTGTCCAGTTGTCGCCGGCGCCCCTCGAGCAGAGCGGGCAGTTGCGGCGCGATCACAGGATTCACGCTTCCCATGTCGGCCCGCATCGCGTCGAGCTTCTTCAATGCGCGAAGGATGTCGTCCCCGTGGTCACCGCTCGCATCGACGGGGTGCCAGATCACGACCTCATTCTGCTTCTGGCCGTGGCGATCGATCCGCCCGTTGCGCTGCTCCATCACGTTTGGGTTGTACGGTATCTCGATGTGGATCATAAGATTACAGTGATTTTGAAGATCGATGCCTTCCGAAGCGGCATCGGTCGCAAGGAGGATTCGGACCGGGGAATCCTTCGGGTCTGCTTGGAACGCCGCTTTAATGGCTTCCCGATCCTTCGAGTCCATTCCCCCATAGATCAACGCGAGTCGTTCGCCACCGAAACCATGAGTCGCGAGAATCTCATGGAGCCATGCCTGCGTCGTGCGGTACTCCGTGAATAGGATGACCCGGCTGTCTGCCCACCGGCCATCGGGGCGGATATGGCCTTCGAGCCACGCGATCAGGGCTCGCGCTTTGGAATCCGGCTGCCGGGCAGCCCGCTGGGCCCACTCGCGCAGCTCCTCGACTTGCCGCTTCTCATCCGGGGACAAGACACGGAATCGCCGGCTGGCTTCCTCGATGGCGTCGCCCTCGGCCGCCTCGCGGATCTCGTCGTCGGCGTAGTCTTCCTCGGTCTTCGCGATGGCCTTCCTGAGAATACGGTCGTCGAGCCGCGATGGACGGCGAGCACTGGATCGTTGCCCCTCGATCGTAGCGATGTGCCGCTCGAACGTAGACGCGAAGGCCGCAGGCGATGAAGCCAGTCGTTTACGGAGCAGTTGATGAACGAAATGCGATGCGGCACCCTCTTCTGCGTCTTGCTTTTCCCGGCTCGCGATGTATTCGCCAAGAAGACGACGGGCGTTACGCTCGTCCCCGGTGTAGTCGATTTTCAGCGCCTCGAGCCGCCTGTCGGGGTAGATCCGATTCCCGTCGCTGTCGATCAGATCGCCCTTGAGACGACGGACCATGACCCGTGCGAGTTGCTCCTCGGACGGAAGGACATTCCGGGAGAACCGCTGGTCGTCGAGCAGCTCCAACAACGCAGTGAAAGACTCCGTGTATCCGTCGTGCGGAGTTGCGGTCAGGAACAGCTTGTGTTGGAAATGCGGCGCTAAAAGGCGGACGAGCCTGGTTCGGAGGCTCTCCACGGCATACTTGCCTACGGTCGGCGCGACGTTGTGAGCCTCGTCCACGATCAGCAGGTCGAAGCGCCTCGGGAAGGTGGGGTGTGGGGGAAGCGTGTCTCGAAGGAGGCGGACGCCCTCCCCTTGTTTCACCCAGTCTATCGACGTGATGAGCCGTGGAAACGAAGTCCACGGATTGGCATGAACGCCGCGCTCTCTGCGCAATCTTCTGACGAAGTCCGTGTCGACGATTCTGAAGTCGAGACCGAACTTCTCGATCATCTCTGTGCGCCACTTCTCCTGCAGCGACGCCGGGCAGAGAACGAGAATGGTACGGGCTCGATGGCGAAGCAGCATCTCCTGGACGACGAGGCCAGCTTCGATGGTCTTGCCGAGGCCGACATCGTCTGCGATCAGTAGATTGGTCCTGGCCATGTCTATGGCACGGACCAACGGGTCGAGCTGATAGTCCTCGATACTGATGCCGCTGCGGAACGGAGCCTGGAGATAGCCGCGATCTGCATTAGTGGCTGCGCCCCACCGGACAGCGTCGAGGAATGCCTCAAGTTCATCCGACCCGTCGAGAGCCGTGATGGTCGGCAGGCCGGCCCGTTCGATGACATGCGCTCCAGGCTCGAGTTCCCAAAGGACCTCGAGTTCTTCGCCGAGCGCGTCTTCATCAATCGATGCCAGCTTGACGAGACTACGCTTCGGAAGCTCCGGGGCTACGGCAGCAGCATCAATATCAGAGACGATCCACTGTCGGCGACGAACTTCGACCAGTTGTCCGGGCTCGGGTGCACTACCATTCATCGTGACCGTCCATTCTCGCCAATGCCCGGCGTCGATTTCCCGCAGGCGCGGGCGATGCGGGTCACAACTCGGCGATTGACTGGCCGACAGTCGTGCTCCCAGACACGGATGACTTTCCACCCAGCATGCTCGAGGCGTGCGGTCTGGCGGCGGTCGCGCTCCTTGTTCTCCTGGAGTTTAGGGAGCCAGTAGGAGGTATTGGATTTCGGATATGTGGCATGGGTCGGACACCCGTGCCAGAAACACCCGTCGACGAGAACGGCTACTCGCGGGCCGGGAAACACGATGTCGACCGTGATGCCCTCGATGCGGCGGTGAAGGCGAAACCGCAGGCCCTCCACATGCAGGGCTGAACGGAGCGCGACCTCCGCACCGGTGTCCTTCTGTTTGACGCGTTTCATGATCTCGGTGCGCGTGAGAGGCGCGCGAGTCCGTTGCGATCTGCTCGCCCCGGGCTCCTGTCGCTCTTTTCGATTCTTGCTGCGTGGTCTCATATGTGGATCTTCATCGGCGAGTCACAACGGAACTCGGATTCCCTCTGCGATAGCTTTTGCGAACATCGGCTGTCGAATGCGGTCATTACTCTCCTGTTCTATCTGTACTGCGATACATGTTCGAGGATGGCCTCGCCAAGCGCCTTTGCGAGCTTCGGAGGCACAGCATTTCCGATCATGCGGCCCACGGCCTTGCGGTTGAGTTTCTCGCCCGGCGGCCAGAACTCGTATTTCCGCGGAAAACTCTGAAATAGAGCAGCTTCCCTCAGCGAGATAGCGCGATCTTGCTCCGGATGGCCAAAGCGTCCGTTGCCGAGTCCGGTGCAGAGTGTCGTCATCGTGGGCGATGGCTGATCCCACCACATCCTGCCATAGATGGAGCCATAGGACTTACCCGACTCCTTGCGGTGGCAATCCAATACCAGGTCGTCAGGCCAGTCGCGGCGAGTTCCACCATCATGGCGAGTCGCGCGAATCCTCTTGAGGTTCATTTCGGAGAGCCTTACCGCTACGTGAAGTGAATCGTTGGGATCCTCTTCGCCGGACGCGAGCGGCGGAAGCTTACCGATGGTCTGCCGCACCGTCTTCCATTGGCTGGGGTATCGGTATCGACCATCGGGAATGCTGATCGGCCCGAGGCGCGACGCCAGCAGCACGAGACGCTGCCGGGCCTGTGCAATGCCGTACTCGGTGCAGCGAACGAGCTTCCAGTCGACATAGTAGCCGTGGCGCTCGAGAGTCTTCACGAACCGGTCGAAGACCTCTCCCCCGCGGTCTGCCAGTTCCGGTACGTTCTCCATGGTTACGAGTTCAGGGAGAACGCCGACTACGAAGCGACCGAAATTATCGAGCAGATCCCACGCCTGGTGCTCGCGCCTGCCGTTCGTAAGCCTCGAAAAAGGCTGACAGGGGGCACAGCCGGCGAGGAGTCTCACCTTGCCCGTGCCGAAGAGCTTGGCGATGCTCGGGGAGTTCTTGCGGGCTACGTCCCAGCATAGGAACTGCGCACCGGGGTTGTTCTTGACGAAGGCGTGCTCGGCTTGAGGATCGATATCGATCCCCGCGGCCACTTCGATTCCAGCCTGAAGCAAACCGTGGGTGAGGCCACCAGCTCCACAAAAGAGGTCTACGGCCGAAATCGTAGCCGAGGCAGACGCCGTCACCGCTGATCACCACCTTCACGGGAAGAGCCTATCGCCGCGCCACCGGCACGGACCCATTCGTCAACCTCGTCTAGTTTGAATTTCCAGAAGCGACCGACCTTGTGGCCGGGCATGCCTTTGCCGCTCACCCACGAATAGATGGTGTCCTTGGAAACACCGAGATATTCAGCGATTTCGTCCACGGACTGCCATCGGTTTTCCATCGTTACCCCATGTTCGTACGGAATGGCGAGGTTTAGGAGACCGTATCATGGTCAGTTGTTCGGGTCAACGGGTATACATAGGAATAGCCGGGAATAGCTTGGAATTGGCATGAGTGAACAAGAAGTGCCGCACTTGAATTCGCCGGGCCAAACGGCGCCCCTGCGGCCATTCGTCCCGGTATCGCCATGATACAATGGGGACTGGCGACCCAGCGGCATCTACATTTCACTCGCAAAAACCACCGTTTTTCGCTAGTTTTTGCGAGTGAAATGTAACCGCCGAACAAGTTGCAATTCCCGCTTGGATCCCACGAATTCGAGTCTAAATAGCGAATGAATGCTCCAAACACTCGCTAATCCGCCACAGGGTAGGCCGTTATCGGGCCCTTACGCCGCTCCTCCCCCCCGGTCCCTTTTTCATTCGCTCTTTTCCGATCCCATGCCGCCCCCGTCAAGCCCGTGATGCTTGCGGACATTGAGCGCCTTCCAGAGCAACCCCGGATGCCCACGCAGAAGCTCCCGCATGGCCGCGTCACTGGTCAGCAACTCCGGCACGATCTCGCCGCGATCGTTCAGATTCTCGAGGAACTCCCGCTCCTCCGGACGCAGCGGCAGCACCGCGGACAGGAGTTCACGACTCTCGGCGACCAATGCCTCGCTCCAGGCCTCGAGATCGGCCCGCGCTGGTCCAGCCCCTGCGCGCAGCAACGGCACGAGCCGCCGCTCCACATCCAGCGGGTCAGCCTGCACCTCATCGAGAGAGACTGTCCGCCAATCCCGGCGGCTGATGCCGCCGTACACGACGAACCCGAGGCGCAGCCGCTCGGCATCGAACGAACCGGCCGCCAGCAGTCCGTGCATGTCGAACAGGTCCCGGCTCGCCGTGCGCCCGAAAAGGGCGGCAAGCTTGCCAGCCACGAGTTCGTGGATGT
>CAZKPU010000068.1:0-1758 GCA_964554715.1 uncultured Thermotogae bacterium
ATCCCGGCTTTCCCCAGTTGACGAACACGAGGAAACCGATCATCACGGCGACGAACGCGGCGGTCTTCCACAAGGGGCGAGCTTCGGGTGTCTCCTGAGGCGCAACGGCGGCAGCCTGTTGTTCGCGTGTTTGCTCCTCGTGGCGGAACAGGAAGTGCATCGCAAGTCCGATCAGAATCGCAAACAACACCGCCCCGATCGCCCGCGCAATCCCGAACTCCACTCCGAGAACTCGAGCCGTGAGGATGATCGCCAACACGTTGATCGCGGGCCCGGAATACAAGAACGCAACCGCCGGACCGAGGCCGGCGCCGCGCTTGTAGATGCCGGCAAACAGCGGAAGCACGGTACACGAACACACGGCAAGAACCGCGCCGGACACAGAGGCAACCGTATAGGCAACCGCTTTTCGCGCTGACGAACCCAGATACTTGATGACACTGCCTTGCTTGATGAAGACGGCGATCGCGCCGGCGATGAAGAACGCAGGCACAAGACAGAGCAACACATGCTCCCGTGCATACTCCTGGAGCATGGCAAACGCCTCGCCGATTGCGGTTGAAACGCGCGGGTTTCCGAACGGAACGAAGTAGGCGAATAGGAAGGTTGCGGCAAGGATGGTGAAGATGCGGAGCTGCTTGTTCATGAGCCATCCTCTGGGAGAGGGAGCCGTTCAAGGTGTTGGAGAACCTCGAGGATGCTGGGATCCGATAGGTGCCACATCACGCGGACACCGTCCCTGCGCGAGGCAATGAGCCCCGACCGTGAAAGCTGCGCGAGATGCCGTGAGACCACGGATGCATCGAGGTCGAGGACCGGCGCAAACTCACATCCGCAGAGTTCGCCCTGGGAGAGCATGTCGAGAATGCGGATGCGTGCAGGGTGGGCGATCGCTTTGGCGACGGTGGTAATCCTGAAAGGGTTCATGTTGCTCCTTGCATTCATGCACAATATTGCACGGAGGATAGAGTGATCGCTCGCTCTTGTCAAGAGGTGCGCCACAGAGCGCCGCCAAGAGGCTGTGAGCAAGCGAGCTGGAAGCGATCGAGCCGGGCCCGCCGGTTGCCCCGGCAGAGGTGACCTCGCTACGGTGCGTCGGTCAGGAGAAGGCCTTCCTGGGCGATGACACGATCCTCATCGTTGCGCACGGCAAGGATCGGGGTTGCGCTCTCGTTTGCGTGGAGGGGGACCACGTCTTGTACGCCCCGAGCACGATTGGCCGCGGGATCGAGGCGGAACCCGAGATGCTGAAGTCGTTCACAGACCTGTTCCCGGACCTCCGGACATCGCAGGCCGATGTCGTCGGTAAAGACGAGCGCATCGATCGGTCCGGCGACGGCCAGCATCGCTCCGATCGCGGATGTGAGCCGATGGACGAATACACGAACGGCGAGCATCGCTCGTTGCCGGGAACGATCGGAAGAGCCGGAGCCGGGCTGCGTGCCGCGAGCGATGGCCAGCAGGTCGCGGATGTCGCTGGATAGGCCCGAGAGTCCGAGAAGACCGCTGTTGCGATTCAGGAGCTGACGCGCTTCTTCGGTTCCGCCGCTCAGGCGGTCTGCTAGCTGGAGCGGGATCATCGGATCTACATCCCCGCTCCGTGTGCTCATCACCAGGCCGGCTGTCGGTGTTGCGCCCATCGATGTGTCAACCGAACGGCCGTTTCGAATGGCAGCAACGCTAGAGCCACCGGTTCCCAAGTGGCAAGCGACAAGAGAGACGGCATCGCTCAGCAGATCGAAGTATCTGGCTGTCTTT
>CAZKPU010000068.1:1768-2904 GCA_964554715.1 uncultured Thermotogae bacterium
CGGCGAGGATCTGGTCAAGCCGATCCTATCTTTGACGTGACGTCTTGGTACGACAGGCCGTGGAAGCCGGCCTTTCGCATCGTCGGATCGAGAAACCATGGATACGGCAGTGCGTAGGTTCGCGCTTCCTCGGGCAGGTGGCGATGAAACGCCGTGTCGAACGCGACGTACTGGGGCACATCCGGCATCTCGAGCTGTGTGACGTGAATGACGGAAAGGCTGTTCGGGTTGTGGATCGGTGCAAGCGAACGGCACGCATCCAACTGCTCGAGCACGGTCGGGGAGATCCAGACCGAACGGTCGAAGCGGAAGCCGCCGTGCACGAAACGATGGCCGATCCGGTCGATGTTGAATCCGCGATCTCGAACCAAGTCGAGCAACATCTTGGCGGCGGCCGCATGGGAAGGAACGGCTGCAGGGATTCGACCCGCGCCGCCGGACATCGTGTAGCTGACATGCCCTTGCACGAGTCCATGGACTGCGACTCTGTGCGCCTTGGCGGACAAGACTTCGCAGATACGGCCAGAAGGATCGATCTCGAACAGCTTCATGGAGAGTGAGGAGCTGCCGGCATTGAACGTGGCGATGTTCATGGTCGATCGGGTCTGATTCTACCGAGAGGGCTCGGTCTGTCGAGCGGCCTGCTCCGTGGGAACGAAAACGGGGCGGATCGACAGCCGGCGGATTGCGTTCCGGGGACAAGGCGGCGATACTCAAACGGAAGCTTCACCTCGGGTGCAAGGGACCTGGCCACGGAATCTTCGGAGGAATGAATTGAGCCAACACGCCGCATCGAACATCGAATGGGACAGAAGCGCCCGGATTCTTCGCGGATCGTTGGAGACAGGCGGAGCGTTCCTGCTCACCAACACGCCCGACGGTCGAACCAACCCGATGACGATCGGATGGGCGCAGATCGGGATCATTTGGGGACGCCCGGTTTGCACGGTGTTTGTCCGCAAGAGCCGCTACACCTATGGGTGTATTACGGCGGCCAGCGAGTTTGCTGTGAGCGTTCCCGGGGACGACAGCTTCCGGAAAGAACTGGCGGTCTGCGGTTCCGTGTCGGGTCGAGATACAGACAAGGTTCGCGATTTGCACCTCAATCTGGTGGATGGCCGTGCGATCGAGACGGC
>CAZKPU010000068.1:2914-13833 GCA_964554715.1 uncultured Thermotogae bacterium
CCGGCGTCGACAACTTCTTCGGCAATGTCTACGACGCCTGGTCGGCGGCCAACCAGCTGCTGCAGGGCAAGCTGGACGACGGGCTGCAGATGGGCATGCGCGTGGCCACCAATACGCTGTTCGGTCTGGGCGGGCTGCTCGACCCGGCGGTGCTCGAGGGGTGTGGGCTGCAGATCGAGTGCCGGATCCTCGCGTACACGCAGATGCTTCCGGATGATCTGCTCTCGGACGATGTGCGAAGCAGCTACTACCCGGCCGGCGATGAACACCTGGTCGTCTTCGGCGAAATCGTTGCGATGTACGAAGCGACAACGGATCAGGTAACGGAGAGGGTGCAGTCGGATGAGTAGTTCCCGAGTTGGTGCCTCCGGTGGTCGCGCTGGTTGCTCATCGACCTGTGAGTCCGTGGGCGCCGAAAACACGAGCACTCGAGGAGAGTGGCTTCTCTGTACGCTGCGTGTGGAGAGGATGCGGCTGATCGCGATGCGCGGGAGTCAGCTTGTATACCGCAACGATCAGCGGGGAATCCGCCCTCTTCTGGAGATGCTCGCTTCGGCGCCGGAGGGGCGTCTGCGCGGAGCTTCGTTTGCCGATACGGTGGTCGGGAAGGCTTCGGCTTTGCTGTTGACCCTTGCCGAGGCGTCGTTTGTTGCCACCGACCTGCTTTCGGATGCGGCAGCGGAGCTTCTTACGGAGCAGGGCGTGCGGTTTTACGCGCGCAGGCGTGTGACCCAGATTGCGGGACGCGTACCGGGGCAGCCGTGCCCGTTTGAGCAGGCCGTAGCATCGGTGCACGATCCCGCCGAGGCACTCGAGATCCTTGCATCCGTGCAAGAGAAGCTTCGGGATCAGGGTTCACAGCACGGGCCGCAGGAATAGCTCGGCGGAAAGCATGCCGCGAGTCAGAACGTGAACCGTGCCGAGACGATGTGCGATCCGGAGACTCCGATGACCCCTTGCTGGAACGGCTGGACGTAGGCGTAGTCAACGACAACCCCGCGGATCGGGCCGACACCGACCCCGCCCGAGAATCTCACACTGCGAGTGTCTCCGCCGACGGAGGGTTCAATGCGGACACCTGCTCGGAGCGACAGACTCGGAATCACGTGGATCTCCACGCCTGCACCGAGCGATGGAGCCTGATCTCGGGTGAGCGTAGCCTCGGACGAGACGGTGAGAGCGCCGTCCAGCCAGCTTGCGGCTGCCGCAAGCCGGTGGGTTGCCGGGACAACGGAGATCGGTTCTTGCCCCGTTCCCTTCCACTGAATCAACGTGTTGGAGATGTCGCGGCTGTGGAAAGCGAGCGTCCAAACCCCGGTCGAGAACCGGCCGCCCAGATCCCAGCCGAATCCGCTCGCCTGCCCTTCGAGCATCTGTTCACGGTAGAGCTTGAGCGTCGTTCCCAGACGGAGCGATCCGGTCTGAACCGGGGAGCCGACACCGACTCCCACAAGCAGGATCGAGCTTGTGAAGTCGAAGAAGCCGTTGGCTTCCGTGCTCGGGATGTCCTCGACGGATGCGTTGAGCCAACCGATCCCCCAGCCGAGGCGGTCCGGTTCGAGGGAGGCTGCGGAGCCTACGAATTGTTGCGAGTAGCCGAGGTTGGGACCGAGCGGCTGGCTGTACATCGCAGCGATCTCCAACGGAACGGAGCATAGCTGTGCCGGGTTCCAGAATACGGCGGTTGCGTCTTCGACGATGGCGATCGTCGCCCCGCCGAGGGCAAGCGCGCGTGCGCCGATGCCGTCGCGGAACTGGGCTGCCGCACTCCAGCCGGGTTCGATCTGTGCCTGAGCCACGGATGCAAACGCAAGACATACCAGGGCGATGAGGATCGCCGTCTTTGTCGCGATCAGTTGGTTCCGCATGATCAGCCTCCTATAAGCCTGCCACGTAGATTATCCTACAAGAAGGAGGCGGATCCCGAAAAGACCCGCCTCCGATGATCGAATTCCTAGCGGAGGATGGCGATCTTGTCGACAACGACAGAGATCCAGCTTCCCTCCACCTGTGCCAGCACCTGATAGACATAGACACCGTTAGCAAGGAACCGTCCGTGCAGATCCTCGGTGTGCCACGCGATCTCGGTACCCGTGGCGACCTGCTCCCACACAAGAGCACCGGACAGATCGAACACCTTCACCTGCAGTTGCCCGACCTCCACGGCCATCGGACCGACGAGTTCGAAGTACGCCGTGTGGACATCGCGGATCGGACTCGGAGCGACGGAAACACTGAGCCCCGCGGCGATCTCCATCGGCAAAGCGTCGATGGCTACCGGTCCATGCGGCGGCACGATTCGCACCGAGTCGCTTCCGAAGATTTCGAGGCCGTCGTAGGTTTCGCCCTTCAGGTGGCCAACTTCATCGCCGTGCTCGAAGAGGCAAAGCTCGGCAACGAAATGCGCGACCAGGTCGAGCAGACCGTCACCGTTGACGTCCTCGTAGCCGACCTGCAAGCGCTCGTTCTTTCCTCGCTTGGCGATTGATTCCTCGGTTCCTTCGTGGCCAAACGTCAGGCTCGCGGGGTCGACGGTGGTTGCATCGAAGTCCAGCGTCGAGAGAATGGCAACCGGGATCGTGCCGTTTTGATCCGGGTTGATCGAGTTCGGGAAGCTCCCCGGCTTGATATCGATCAGCACCTCATATGGCGGCACCACGTACTCGAGGACCAGAAGTGCCCACTGGGTTGCAAGCAGGGAATCTCCCCACGCCCCCGCAGGCCACCAGCCGTCTGGATGCTGGGTATCCACGATCGCTTCCGTGAACTCCTCGTACCAATTACGACCGTCGATTGACGTGATCCCCAGCGCTGCGAAGCCCTTCATCAGGCAGTACATCGTCTGATACTCGGGATTGACGTTCCACGGATCGGGCCCCTGCCAGCCGGGATCCCAGTTGGCGTCGTCCCAGTGACGTACGATGTAGTCGAGGGCGTCCTGGACTCGCAGTGTGGCCGCTGTATCACCAAGCAAGGCCATTTCGAACAGCAGGTTTCCTGTCTTCAGCAGATTGACCCACGACCAAGTGAGCGTATACCAAGAGCCACCATCATCAGGTCCCCCGTTCTGGTCCTGGATATTGCTGACCCAGTTCTCCAGACCCATGAAGATCGAAGGAGGAAGAATGCAACCGAATTCCTGCGCATAGCGCAGGCCCAAAACAGCGTATCCCGTGTTTGACTGGTCGCTGTCGTCACTCGTGGCTGGGGGCGCGTACTTCCACCCGCCATCTCCGTTCTGGGCCGCCGCAAGCCAGTCAACACATCCCTGAACGACTTCCTGGTATGTTGACCCGGCCAAAGGACCGATCAGCACATCACGATCGGGATCCTGACTGGCGGCGATCGCCATCATCACGATCCCGGTGCTGTACGTCTCGTGCCACCCGCCGGAGTGCGAGAAGAACACACCGTTCGAGTCGGTCTGCACGTTGTTGAAGATGTATTCGAAGCCCAGCATGAGCTTGGTGTAGTACGCGTACGTCTCATCGAACGGGTCTTCGTCGCGCTCGAACGCGTAATCCAGCAGTTTGAGGACACCGAATCCGGTTGGCGCGATCTCCCCCCCCATCGGCCATTCCCCGGTTGTGGGATCCTGTTGACCGGCCATCCATGCTACGCCGGCATCGATCGCTGCTTGAATGTCTGCCTCTGTTGGCTGTCCCAGCGCAGGAAGCACGAGCATCCCGGCGAGGAGAAGCACAAACAGTCCTCCACAAAGCTTGCGGATCATGATCAGCCTCCTTGGTTCCGTTCCCTTGAAGATCCGCTCATGTCTTGGTGACGGTGTTCGGTGAACTCGATGGACCACCTCCTTATGAGGAACAGCGGCGAAGCATGGAGGTGGCAGCAGATGAATGCAGCGCCCGCGATGAGGGATCAGGGGGCGTGTTGCGTGAACGTCGATCTGCCTTGTCTGTCCTCGGCAAGCAGCATACTACATCACGTGCTCGCAAGTGAAGAACGGTCATCCCTGTGGTGTAACGCAAACACAATCAGCGGAGAACCATGAAGCGACATATGGCGGTGCCGCCTGGTCTGCAGCCTGGCGCGTTGCTGAGCTACGGCTCGATCGGGTCCTCGGCAAGCAGGGTGCCACGCAACACGGTGACGGCTTGTCCTCGAAGCCGAACCCGGTCCCCCACCATCTCCACGTCTAGCAAGCCGCTGCGCGGCGAGGCCTGGAACGCCCTCATCGTCTGCTTCGCGAGGACACGCGCCCAGTACGGGGTCAGCGCACAGTGGGCGGATCCGGTGACCGGGTCCTCGTCGATCCCCACACCGGGGGCGAAGAAGCGGGACACGAAGTCGAACGGCTCCGATCCTTGCGCCGTGACTATCACGCCTCGCACGCCGAGAGCAAGAAGAGCAGAGAAGTCTGGGTTGAGGGTGCGGAGGGTCTCCTCCGATTCGATCGCCACCAGGTAATCGAACCGTGATTTGCCCACATAGACGGCTTTGACACCCAGTGCATCCAGGAGGCCTGTGGGGGGCTTGATCTCTTCGGGGAAGGTGGCGGGGAAGTCAAGCTCGATCCACGGCTGCTGCCCCCCTCGCATCTGTCTTCGAGCCGTAAGCGTCCCACTCAGGGTTTGGTATAGAGCGGGCTTCTCAAGCTCCAGAATGCCTTCTTCCCACAGGATGTGAGAGGTAGCGAGCGTGGCGTGTCCGCACAGGGCGACTTCGGCCTTGGGGGTGAACCAGCGCAGAGAGAAACCTTCTTCTCTGGGCAGGACAAACGCCGTCTCCGACAGGTTCATTTCCGCCGCGACCTGTTGCATCCATTGTGCCGAGCGCTCCGGGGCCTGCTCGTTGAGCAGACACACGGCGGCCGGGTTTCCTGCAAACGGGCGATCGGTAAACGCATCGACCTGGAATAGCTTCATCGTCATCATAGCCTCCGCTTCCTCGCGAGCCGGACTTCCCTTTAGCGAGCGAAGTGTAGTTGGTCCGCAGCCGGCAGGACACGATGGGAGATTGCCCGTCCTGGAACACCGATCGCTGCCAGGAGACACGAAGAATGGCGCGGTTGCCTGCAGTCGAAGAAACGAAGTTGATCAGGCCTTTCCTGTGTTCCTTCTGCCATTCGCTACTCGATGTCGCTCCTTTCACGCGGCGGTCCGGGAAGCGTCTTGGTCGAGAACGATGCGACCGTGGGCTCGACAAGCCGGTCGTAGTCTTCGTAGGCAAGGCGGACAACCTCCGCGTGACTTCCCGCACTGAACGCGATCTCCACATCTTCGGCCAGGGCGGACGAGACGTAGACCGGCATGTTCCACAGGTTCCCGAACGGTGGCATCGCTCCCAGATCGCAGTTGGGAAACAGACCGCGGAACTCCGCCTCCGTCGACAGCGTGACTTCGGATGCACCGGCGGCCTCTCGCAAGCGCTCGAGATCTACGCGGTGAGAAGCGGGAACGACTGCCATCGCCATTCGGCCATCCAGCTTGACCATCACCGTCTTGGCAAGATCCTTACCGGGGATGTGGGCAAACGCCGCCACTTCCTGGGCGCTGTACGCCGGAGAGTGTTGGATAACCACATAGCGGGTCGCTTGTTCGTCGAGAAACGCCTTCAGCTTCTGAACCGGCATATCAACCTCCTCTATTGCCTCTAGTGGCCCTCACAGGGGTCGTGCCGAGAGATCGTTGGCGTGCCTTCTCACCTCTGGAGTATAGACAGGCGTGTTCCAGCGGAGAAGCGATGACGTTGCAGAGCATGATTTGCCGAAACCTGCGGATGTCCGTTAGGTTCCGTGTAGGAAAAGGAGGAAGAGTGATGCGGATGCGGCTTGGTGCGGTGATCCTATTGGTTGGAGGGTTGCTGATTGCGCTTTCAGGATGTGTTCTGTTGGATTGGATCGATGCGATCCTCAATCCGCCTGTCGATGGGGCGAACCCGACGGTGGTCCTGCAGATGGAGATCGCGGACGTGGCGTATCAGCTTGGCTATAACCCTAATCTACGTGCTCCATTGGATGTGCAGTTTGACGCCTCTGAGTCTCTGGATGCCCATGGGCATCCGGTGTTGGGCTCGCAGAGTGAGCACACCGACTTCCTCTGGGATTTCGGGGACGGATCACCGGTCGTTGGACCCGAAGACGATCTGGTGCGCCAGCTCCACCGATTCATTGATCCGGGCGTGTATACCGTGACGGTCACGGCGACTTCGTCTTCCAGCGGGCAGACGGATTCAGAGAGTGTGACGGTGACGGTCGGGGAGCCATGGTTGGATATCATTCGAGAGGACACGGATCCGCAGGTGTCGGGTCAGGTCTTGGTGACCGTTCACTTCAGCAACGAGAGTGAGCGCCCCCTCTATGCAGTCGGTGTTTGGCTTTACGATGATGATGGATCGGTCGACGGTGCGGTGAAGGACTACGTGGCTCTGGGGTTGCCCCCGCTGGCACCGATGGAGGACGACAGCATCCAGCTGCTCATCGATCCCCCGAACGGGTTCGTATGGGCGCGTTCGATGTGGTGCGATACGATTCCACCTGCACCGTAGGTTTTGAAGTCGCCTTGGAGGGATTCCCGGGTTGATGCATGATCCGAACACAGCGGCCGGACCGCAGTCATGCGGCCCGGCTTGATTTCAGAATAGAGCGCTGATCAACCGTTTTCCGCCCTGGCACATGAGTGAGGATTGCCGGGGTCTGCCGTGAGGCAGAACACAGAGGTCGTTTGCTCATTGTGCTGCGGCCTCCCACGATGTGGAGAGTGCTGCGGGACAGAGGCGTGTCGTGGGGAGGTGCAGACCCTGCGAGGAGCGATGGTGTGGGAACGGCATGCAAGAGGAGCTGTCATGAGACTCACGACGATCTTTGGTGGAGCGCGAAAGCAGGGGAACACGGCGACGCTTCTCGGATGGGTGGAGGAGCGGGCAAGGGCCGGCGGACACGAGGTCTCACGGGTCCATCTCGATGGGATGGAACTTCGGGGCTGCAGAGGGTGCTACGCGTGCATGCAGTACGAGGACCGCCCGGGCTGTGTCCAACAGGACGATGCGTATGCGGTGTACCAGGCGATGGTCACTGCGGATGCGTTGCTGCTGGCGAGCCCCCTCTATATGTGGGAGGTTGCCGGGCCGATGAAGACGATGATGGATCGCTGTCTCGCCTTGGCGACGGGCTACTCCGGAGCGGCGCCGCACCGATCCCTTGTGGAAGGGGCTCGATCCGCATTGCTGGTGTGTTGCGGGGGAGGGATCGATGGCAACGCCGATGCAGTTCAGCTGACGTTTCCACGCTGGGAAGGGTACTTGAAGCTGTCGTCGCAAGGGGTCTGGATCTTCCCGGACTGCACGACGCCGGATCGGTTCGGAAAGACCGAGAAGGCAAGATGCGACGAGCTGGCGGATCTTCTGACGGCGGGGTCCTGACGGCAGGATGAGATCGCTGCAATCTCCCGGTGCAACGATGATGCGGGTCGACGAGAGGTCGCGGAAAAAGGGATCTTGACAACGAAGGAGTGGCATAGTACACTAGTGCACCATGACAGAGGTGAAGCACTGGGAACTCGACATGAACGCCGGGCCGATCTTCGTGCAGATCGGGGACAACGTGCGGCAGATGCTCGCAAGGGGAGACCTCAGACAGGGCGACAAGCTCCCATCGGCCCGTGAGCTTGCTGCGATGCTGGGTGTGAATCCGAACACCGTGGTTCATGCCTACGGGGAATTGGAGAGAACGGAAGTGATCGAAACTAGGCGAGGACGAGGAACATTCGTGCGGACGGATGCGCCGGTTGCCCAGATGCGAAGCGAACTTCTGCGGAACGCGGCCAGCGGATTCGCGGAAGAGGTTCGGCGCTTGGGCGTGGATCCGAGGGAAGCGCTTGCGGTGCTGGAGGAGGTTTGGGATGTTGGCCAGCCTGACTAACGTAACCAAGAGATACGTACGAACCGAAGGGCTTCGCGACGTCACGCTGCAGTTCCCCGCCGGCGAGGTGGTCGGGGTGTTGGGACTGAACGGGAGCGGGAAGTCCACACTGCTGAAGGTTCTGGCGGGTCTGCTGTTTCCGTCGGAGGGGACGGCAACCGTGTTCGGGGGCCCTCCAAGACGAAACCGCGCGCGCGTTGTCTACCTAGGCGAAACGGATGCGCTGTGGACATGGATGACGCCCGCGGATGCGAAGCGGTTCATGACGGGCCTATACGCCGACTTCGACGCAGCTCGCTTCAGGGAACTTCTCGAGAGCCTTGAGGTCCCCCAACGCAAGACCAAGGCGATGTCCAAGGGAGAACGGGGGAGGTTGCGTTTGGCGATGGCTCTGGCGAGAGATGCGCGGTTGTATTTGCTCGACGAGCCGCTTGCGGGGATCGATCTGCTGTCTCGGGAGAAGATTCTGACCTCCATCGTCAAGGAATGGCATACCGACGAAACCATCCTTCTCTCCACGCACGAGGTCGCAGAGGCCGAAGCGCTGTTCGAGCGGGTGATCCTCCTGCGGCAGGGGTATCTGGCGTTGGACAAACGAGCGGAAGAACTGCGGAGCGAAGGGCGAAGCGTCGTCGATACGTTCCGGGAGGTGTTGTCATGAGTTCGCTTGCCCGGTTTCGAACCCTGCTTTGGCTGGAAGCACGAAGATCATGGGTGTGGGCTGTCGGGCTGATCGGATCCCTCTTGTTCTGGGTGTGGGGGATGAACCAGTTGACGTTTGCCGATCGGGGCGAGCAGCTTGGGGTTCGTGCCGTGATCCTGCTGGTGGCGTGCGGCATCGGGGCGATGGTCCTGTGCTTGATGATCGGACGGATCCGATCGGAAACGCGGCATGGGCAGTATCAGGTGTTGCTGCTCACACCACCGAGTGGATATCTGCACACACTGGCGCGGTTCAGTTTCGCCGGTGTTGTGGCGATCGTCTACTACATCATCATCGGCGGACTCGCCTGGTGGGCGATTGCGCAAGCGGGATTGAGGCTGGATGCAGGTAGCGCCGCCCAATTGATGCTGGTTTGCCCGTTGTACGGCGTGGTGCTGGGCATCCTGCCGACGCTGGCGTGGACGTTGCTGTTGATGGTGTTTGTCAGCTCATACCGGATCTCGGGGTCGGGCTGGGTGCCTGGGACGGTGATGATTCTGGCAACGCCGTTCCTTGTGAGCTGGATCGCAGAAGGGATTTGGAGAATCTCGTACCGGCTTCCGAGCTGGAGGTTGTTCGAAGGGCTGAGGACGGCGATCGATACGGCGGCATGGGAAGCGGAACTCGAAGGGTTCCAGGGAGTGTTTGCATTGCCGCAAGAGCCGTTGTGGGTGATGCTTGCCGTTTCGGCGGTGGTCCTGATCGTTGCCGGGCGGATCTGGCAGGAGGTGGAGGCATGACGCAGGTCTTTCTGATTGTCGTGCGGATCCTGTTGATGGCGCTTGTCGGATGGTGGGCGTACAGGCTGTGGGTAGGCACATCAAGCTGGACCACGCGTGCGGTGGCGACGCTGTTTTGCGTTGTGCTTGCATGGCAAATCACGGGAGGGAGTCTGTAGGCGTGGACGGACCTAGGGGAGGGATGATGAGGAGAAGACGCATGAGACACGTTGGCTTCATCTTCTGTGCGGTGCTCGTTGGGATGATGATGTTCGTCACGGCGTGCGACGAGTACGGCGGAAGCGCATTCCGGGTGGAACGTGGAGAGGAAACGGTCGTTGACACGGTGGCGCCGCTCTTGCTCGACGTGAAGACGACAAACGGGCATGTCAACGTTGTCGGGGACGATGAAGCAACTCAGATCACGGTCGTGGCCACACTTCGAGCTGTCGGAGACAGCGAGGAAGAAGCCGAAGACCGGCTTGATCGGATTGTGTATTCGGTAGAGCGACTTAGCGATCGGATCCGCGTTGTTTACGATGTTGACGCTCAGGACAATGATGTGCGGCGTCATGCGTCAGTCGGTTTCGACATTACGGTCCCATCCACGTGCCAAGTGATCGCAGACACCAGCAACGGCGCTATCAGCTTGGAGTCGATCATCGGAACGGCGCATCTGGAAACGAGCAACGGGGCGATCGATGTTTATGATGTTGTCGGGAGTCTGTTCCTGGACACCTCCAACGGAAGGATCGATGTGTCTCGGGTGGAAGGGGACATCGAAGCCGATACATCGAACGGCGAGGTGTGGATCCACCGAACCATGGGGCATGTCCTTGCGGAGACAAGCAACGGCTCGGTCCGCTTCGAGGGAACTCTCATGGGTACGGGAAACCGGCTTCGAACAGGCAACGGAAGCGTAACGATGGCCGTTGCCGCCGAGGCGTCCATCGCCATCGAGGCGACGACCAGCCTCGGATCGATCTCCAGTCGGCTGCCGCTGGTGGGAGACACGGAGGGGCGGGAGTGGAGCGCCACCCTGAACGCACCAGCGGATGTTGATGTAAGCATCCGGACGACCAACGGTTCGATCCGCATCGAGGAAATCTAGCAGCAGGAAGTGGGGTCGAGCGCGGGTCGATCGGATCGGATTGGAGGAGCGCGACCAGGGATACTTGATCGTCTCGAGAAAGGAAGGCGGTGACGCACGTAGGAGCGTCGCCGCTTTCGTCATCGGATGGCTTCGGTGGGACGAGACATCGGTGCTGATCATCTAGACGAGGGCATCGAAACCTCGTATGGTGGCACGGGGGACAACGGATCGCCGCCGAGACGGTCGAGCCGGTCCGGAGGAGCCGACATGACGAGAACGGAACGTGACGCTGAGCGGAGGGTGGAGTGGTTCGAGCGTCCGGGTGCGGAGAACACGGACGCTGTGATCCGCTGCGTATCTCGGCGTCTCTCCGAAGGTGATCTCCATTATGTCGTAGTCGCTTCGGGCACCGGAGAAACTGCGGTTCAGCTGATGGAGTACGTCGATGATCTGGACGCACAGATCGTGTGCCCTGCCAAACTGCCCGACCCGGGATTGATTTTCAGGTTCGCACTTCCCGGTGAC
>CAZKPU010000069.1:0-13374 GCA_964554715.1 uncultured Thermotogae bacterium
GTCCGGATCGGGGGGAGCGAACAGCGTTGAAAGCTTCTGCCCGAGGTCTTGAAGACGGCTTCGATCCTCGGCAAGCGCCTCTTCCAGCTCCTCGCGCAGATCCTCTTCGCTCTCCAGCAGTTCTTCTTCTTCGGCGATCGAGATCTGTAGCTGCTCCCACTGACCGCCGAGTTCGATCACGTCGCGGAGATGCGCGTAGCGCTGCGCGAGTTCCACGTAGTTGGGGCTCGAAATAACCGCCGGATCGCTGATCTTCTTCTCCAGTTCAGCGAACTCATGACGGGATTGGGTGAGTCGATCGGACATCCTGCTCATAGCATCCAACGCTACGAAATGATCTGTGCGGAATCAAGCTGGCCCGACAGCGGCGTCTCGTACGCCGAGAGCCGGACGCGAAGCTGGGTGTTCTGCTCTCGCAGATGCCTGAGTTGGTCGTCGCGGTCGGCGATCTGGCTGCGTAGCTCCTTGACGAGCGCATCTCGCTGCATGCGTTCGTCATCGGCCATCGCTTCGATCACACGGCGCAGGTAGACGACCTGCTCGGCAAGAACCTTCTCCAGATCACAAGCGAAATCTACGGCAGACAGTGCGCTTTCTTTGAACAGCTTGTCAAGAAACAGATCGGCGTCCATACGCAGATTCTCGCCCGGCAACATCCCCGCCACCAGGACATCCGGCACACACCGACAGGACGTTCCCCCCACTCCCTTTTCGTGTCGACAACCCGTGCCACGAAGGGTATCCTCTGACGCTTCACGCCGCTTGATCCGCCTGTCGAACGGCCGTCTTGAAGCCCCGTTGTGACACTCGCCGAAACCAGATACCATCCTACACTAAGATGAGTCTGCCAAGAATCGAACGCGAAGCGGGGTTCCGCATCTCCGGCCATATGGAGCCGAAAGGCGATCAACCGGAAGCTATTGCCGCCCTGGTCGACGGCATCCGCTCCGGCCATCGTTTCCAGACGCTGCTTGGCGCAACCGGAACGGGGAAGACATTCACCATCGCCAGCCTCATTCAACATCTGCAACGGCCGACACTTGTCATCGCTCACAACAAGACGCTCACCGCGCAGCTATGTAACGAGTTCCGTGAGTTGTTCCCGGACAACGCCGTCCACTACTTCGTCTCGTACTACGACTACTACCAGCCGGAGGCGTACCTCCCCCAGACCGACACATACATCGAAAAGGACTCCTCAATCAACGATGAGATCGACCGGCTTCGGCACGCGGCGACCAGCGCCCTGTTCGAGCGGCGCGATGTGATCATCGTCGCTTCGGTGTCGTGCATCTACGGACTGGGGGCTCCCGAGAACTACAGCGAGATGTCGGTGGTGATCTCCAAGAGCGAGCCACAGGACCGCGATGATCTGATGCGCCAGCTGATCGGCCTCCAGTACGAGCGCAACGAGATCGGCTTCGAACGGGGGACGTTCCGCGCCCGCGGCGACACGCTGGAGATCATCCCCGTGTACGAGGAGCACGTGTTGCGGGTGGAGTTCTTCGGCAATGATATCGAGCGGATCGCCGTGCTCGATCCGATCACCGGGCACCCGATCCGGGAGCAGGATGAAGTCCGGATCTACCCGGCGTCGCACTTCATCACCCCCGAACAGCAGACACGGAGAGCAATGGAGACGATCGAGACGGAACTCGGCGAGCGCCTAGAGCAGCTTCGTTCCCGGGGGCAGCTCCTGGAGGCGCAGCGCCTGGAGCAGAGAACCCGCTACGATCTGGAGATGATCCAGGAGATGGGCTACTGCTCGGGGATCGAGAACTACTCCCGCCACCTGGACGGCCGACGCGCCGGGCAGCCTCCGTCCGTGTTGCTCGATTACTTCCCGAACGACTTCCTGCTTGTCGTCGACGAATCGCATCAGACGATCCCCCAGATCCGCGGCATGTATCACGGGGATCGATCGCGAAAGGAAACGCTGGTCGAGTTCGGCTTCCGCCTCCCGTCGGCGCTCGACAACCGCCCGCTCACGTTCGAGGAGTTCGAGCAACGCACCGGACAGATGGTGTTCACCTCGGCGACGCCCGGACCGTACGAGCGGGAGCACGCCGAGAAGGTAATCGAGCAGATCATCCGCCCGACGGGGCTTGTCGATCCCGAGTTGGCGGTTCACCCGGTGCGCGGGCAGGTCGATCACCTCATCGGCGAGATCCGTTCCGTGATCGAACGCGACGAACGGATCCTCGTGACCACTCTGACCAAGCGGATGGCGGAGGATCTGACCGAGTATCTCGTCGACCTCGGCATCCGTGCCCGCTACCTGCACTCCGAGATCGATACGCTTGACCGGGTGGAGATCCTGCGGGATCTGCGCCTCGGAAACTTCGACGTCCTCGTCGGCATCAACCTGTTGCGGGAGGGGCTCGATCTTCCCGAGGTGTCCTTGGTTGCCGTTCTCGATGCCGACAAGGAGGGGTTCCTCCGGTCGGGCACGGCGCTGATCCAGACGATCGGCCGCGCCGCACGCAACGTGCACGGGAGGGTGCTGCTGTACGCCGATGTCATCACCGATTCTCTCCGTTACGCCATCGACGAAACCAACCGCCGCCGCGCGATCCAGATCGCCTACAACGAGAAGCATGGAATCACGCCTCGGACGGTAAAGCGCGAAGTGACCGATATCCTTTCGTCGATCCGCCGACCCGAAAAGGAAGAGGCGCCGAAGAAGAAGGACATCGAGCGGATGAGCCGGGACGACCAACTCGCCGTCATCCGCCGGCTGGAAAAGGAGATGCTGGCCGCGGCCGACCGTTTGGAGTTCGAACTCGCGGCAACGATCCGCGATCAGATCCGCGACCTGAAAGGACCGTCGTGAACGTACTGCATGTCAAAGGCGCTCGAGAGCACAACCTGAAGGACATCGAAGTCATGATCCCCCGGGACAAGCTCGTGGTCATCACCGGGATCTCCGGGTCGGGGAAAAGCTCGCTGGCGTTCGACACGATCTACGCCGAAGGACAGCGCCGGTATGTGGAATCGCTCTCGGCGTACGCGCGGCAGTTCCTCGGCCAGATGGAGAAGCCGGATGTCGACTTCATCGAAGGCCTGTCACCTGCCATCTCGATCGACCAAAAGACGCGCAGCCACAACCCCCGCTCGACCGTGGGAACGGTGACCGAGATCTATGACTACATGCGCCTCCTGTATGCGAGGATCGGCAGGCCCCACTGTCCTAAGTGCGGGCGGCCGATCACACAGCAGTCGGCCGAGCAGATCATCGACGCCATCTACAGCCTTCCCGAAGGCTCCAAGGTGCAGATCCTTGCCCCGGTCGTCCGCGGACGAAAGGGCGAGTACAGAAAGACGGTCGAGGAGATCCGACAGGAGGGGTTCACACTCGTTCGCGTCGACGGGATCACCCGCACCCTCTACGAAGAGATCGAGCTTGCCAAGAACCACAAGCACACGATCGAGATCGTGGTCGATCGCATCGCAGTCGATCGCCGCAAACGCGGGCGGATCGCCGATTCGGTGGAAACGGCGCTGAAGCACGGCGGCGGAATCGTCAACGTCGTGTTCGCCAGCGGCGACGAACACCTGTACAGCGAGCACTACGCCTGCATCCACTGCGGGGTCAGCTTCCAGGAACTGTCGCCGCGGATGTTCTCGTTCAACAACCCCTACGGGGCATGCCCCGACTGCAGTGGGTTGGGCTACCGCAAGGAGATCGATCCCGATCTGATCATCGATCCCCGCCGAGGGCTTCTCGACGGCGGCCTTCTGCCTCTTGCCAACTCGAAAGGCCAGTGGTTCGAGGCGCAGATGACGGCGCTGGCGAAGCTGCTGAAGATCGGAGTCGATCAGCCGTTGGGCGAACTCCCACCGGAGAAGCGGGACATCATCCTGTATGGAACCAACGGGGAGGAGCTTTCGTTCGAGTACACCTCCGCATCCGGGTACACCCGCAAGGTGAACCGCCCGTTTCGCGGGATCGTGCCGTCTCTCGAACGCTGGTACCGCGACACATCGTCGGACCAGTGGCGGCAGAACCTGGAGCAGTACGTGGCGACGCTTCCCTGCCCCACCTGCAGCGGCGCGCGTCTGAAGCCGGAGATCCTTGCCGTCACCGTCGAAGGGCTGAACATCCACGAAGTGACGACGCTGTCCATCCGCAGTGCGCTTTCGTTCTTCGAGAACTTCGACCTGCCGGAGCGGGAGCGCTTGATCGCCGAGCAGATCCTGAAGGAGATCCGTGCCCGGCTCGGCTTCATGGTGTCGGTCGGGCTCGACTACCTCACCCTGGACCGCCAAGCGGGGACGCTCGCCGGCGGCGAGGCCCAGCGGATCCGCCTTGCCACGCAGATCGGAAGCCAGTTGACCGGTGTGCTGTACGTGCTCGACGAACCATCGATCGGACTCCATCAACGCGACAACCGGAGGCTGCTGGCGACGTTGAAGGGGCTCCGCGACCTCGGCAATACCGTCATCATCGTCGAACACGACGACGAGACAATGCGGGAGAGCGACTACATCGTCGATCTCGGACCGGGCGCCGGCGCCGACGGAGGCCGAGTGGTTGTCGCCGGGACGCTCGAGGATGTCGAGGCATGTTCGTCTTCGGTGACCGGCCAGTACCTCTCCGGAGCGCGTTCCATCGCCGTGCCCGACACGCGTCGTGAAGGCAACGGCAAGCAACTCCGGGTCCTCGGCGCGGCGGAGCACAACCTCAAGTTCGTTGACGTCACCTTCCCGCTGGGTTGCTTCGTCTGCGTCACCGGCGTCTCCGGATCGGGGAAAAGCTCACTGATCGAAGACGTTCTCTACCGCGGCGTGGCGCACCGTTTGTATCAGGTGGTCAGCCGTCCCGGGAAGCACACCGACATCGAGGGAATCAAACACATCGACAAGGTCATCGAGATCGATCAATCGCCGATCGGCCGCACGCCCCGCTCCAATCCGGCCACGTATACCAAGCTTTTCGATGAGATCCGCTCGCTGTTCGCGCGAACACCGGACGCCAAGCTCCGCGGCTACGCCGCCGGCCGGTTCAGCTTCAACGTCAAGGGAGGGCGGTGCGAGGCATGCCAAGGGCAGGGACAAGAGAAGATCGAGATGCACTTCCTCCCCGACATCTACGTTCCCTGCGACATCTGCAAGGGGACGCGGTACAACCGCGAGACGCTGCAAGTGAAGTACAAGAACCGCTCGATCGCCGACGTGCTCAACATGACCGTCTCCGAGGCGCTCGACTTCTTCACCAACATCCCCAAGATCCGCCGGCGGCTGCAGACGCTGTACGATGTCGGTCTTGCCTACATCCAGCTCGGCCAGCCGGCCACCGAACTGTCCGGAGGCGAAGCACAACGGATTAAGCTCGCCAAGGAGCTTTCGCGCAGATCCACCGGCAAGACCCTGTATATCCTGGATGAGCCGACCACCGGGCTCCACACCGCAGATGTCCAGAAGCTGTTGGACGTCCTCCACCGCCTCGTCGAATCCGGAAACACGGTGATTATCATCGAGCACAACCTGGACGTGATCAAAACGGCGGACTGGATCATCGATCTCGGCCCCGAGGGAGGCGACGCCGGGGGGATGATCATTGCCACGGGAACGCCCGAGCAGATCGCAGCACAGCGCGATTCACACACGGGGTCCTACCTCAAGCCGATCCTTGAGCGGGAGACGCTTGCCACAAAGATCGACCCTTAGGGGGATTTCCGGCCGATCGGTCTAGCCCGGAATTACTCCTCCAAACGCCGTGCGGATGCCATCCAGCAGCATTTGGACCGCTACCGTCATCAGCACCATCCCCATCAGCCGCTCGATCGCAATCAGCCCGCGCGGGCGGATGAAGCGCCGTAAGCCGAGAGCGGAAACGATCAGCAGCGTCGATGCGACCCACGCAGCGACAATCCCGACGCTCAGCTCATACACCTGCAGCTGTTGACCGACCTGGGAGGCAAGCAAGATCACCGTCGCCATCGCCGACGGCCCGGCGATGAGCGGAATGGCGATCGGAACCACGAACGGCTCCCCATCAGGCGTTGCACCGAACATCGCGCCTTCCCCTTTGCGCGGGAAGATCATCCGGATGGCGATCAAGAACAGCACGACCCCGCCGGCAACGCCAAGCGCCGACTCGGAAACCCCCAGCAGGTTGAGGATCGAACGGCCGGCAAACTGGAACACGATCAACACCATCAGGGCGACAAGCGATTCACGAACGAGCACGATCACCTGCCGGCGCCGCTCGACACGATCCATCAGCACCAGCAAGAGAGGGATATTTCCCAATGGATCCATGACCAGAAACAACAAGAACGCCGCCGATGCTATGCTCATCCCTCGATCCCTCTCTCTTCCGACTCGATCGCTCCAGCCTCCGACATCGTATCAGAATCTCCTCTGAGCCGGTCCGCTTCGGCTTCTTGCGGGACCGCTTCAGCGCCGCGCGTTGCCGCCGGAAGCAAGACGCAGCGAAGCCGCTCGGGCTCCGCTGCGTTCAGAATGCATCTCGTGCTGCTGCGGTTTCGTGTCGCTGGCTGCCGACGCTACAGTCCGCAGGACTGGCCTACATATACAAGCCCCGTTGCCGACGACTTGATACCGCTGTCGTCGGTCACCGTCAGCGTCACCACGTAGCGGCCGGCACTGGTGTAGATGTGCGTCACTTCGATCCCCGCCGTGGTCGATCCGTCGCCGAAATCCCACTCGTAGCGGATCAGCTTCCCTTCCGCGGCCCGCGAGTAGCCGGCATCGAGAGCGAGCGTCCGGCCCACGAGGATCCCCGAACAGGAAGGCAGACCGCTGATCACCGCCAACGGGCGATCTCCGCCGCCGCCGCAACTCGAACCGGGATCGGAGCACGAACCGTCCGGAGTCCCTTCCTGAACGAATACGGCACAGCGTTCCGTGCACACGGCTCCGCGGGAATCGGTGACCGTCAGCGTCACCACGTAGTATCCGGGCTCGGTATACACGTGAGAGGCGCTGACGCCGGTCGCCGTCGTTCCGTCGCCGAAGTCCCACGCATACGCGCTGAGGCTTCCTGTGGGCGCCTCGGACGCCGCCGCATCAAACAGGACAGCATCCCCGGCGGGAGGGGTGTCGTTGGTTACGTCGATCGTCGCCACGGGAGGCGCTTCGGTCACCAGAACCGCAATCCTCTCGACCGTCACCTGCCCGCTGTTGTCGGTCACCGTCAGCTTGGCGATGTACGTCCCCGGCAACGTATAGGTATGGGTTGCCGCCACTCCGCTTGCCGCGCCCGGATCGTGCGGATCGCCGAAGTCCCAGCGGTAATCGACGATCGTTCCGTCATCCCGGGAATCGATCCCGCTGAAACTGACCGCAAGCGGAGCCGCACCCGACGCGACCGAAGCGTCGATCACAGCCACCGGCGGCTCATTGATTCCCAGCGTTTGCAGCAGATCACAGCCGGCAAGGAAGACCGGAACCAGCACCAGCATCAACAACACGAGTCGGCGTTTCATGTGTCCTCCCTAGGAGCAATTACCACCGGAGTCGAAATTCCCGTCCAAGTCGGCGTTACACGGAGGCCCTCCGATGATCTTCACCGCACGGATGAAGGTCGACGCGCCGCCGTCTTCGTCGGTCACGGTCAGGACCACGTTGTAGGTTCCCGGCCACAAGAAGCGATGCTGGACTGAGAAACCCGTATCCGTGCATCCGTCGCCGAAGTTCCAGTCGCAGTACTCAACCGTTCCGTCATCGGTCGACCCCGAGGCATCGAAGGTGATCCACTCGCTCGCTCCGACCACGTATTCCTCGCCCATCGCGCTCCTGGGCGAGTAGGTGAAGGTTGCAGAAGGCGGCGGGTTCAGCGCCTCGACATCCATCGTCGCCGCCGAACTGAGCCCCTGAGAATCAATCACCGTCAACTTGACGACATACTGTCCATCCGATTCGTAGGTGTGATCGACCACCGGTCCACTACCGGCGCCGCCGTCGCCGAAGTCCCACAGATACGACGCGATGTTCCCGTCCGGGTCGTAGGACGGGGTGGCATCGAAACTGGCGGTGAACGGGATCAGCTGAGCAGACGTCGTCGCCGAGAACATTGCCAACGGTTCCTTCTGCGTTGTCGGATTGCACCCCGACAACACAACCAGCATTCCTATCACCGCAACCAGCACAACTGCTCCCGCCCGTTTCATCGCATCACTCCTTCTCATCCGAACCCGGAATCTCGACTTCCAGAGAGAAACCGATTCTGACCGTCATTCCGCTGAGATCCGTTCGATCCACCGGGCCGTTTCCGTCGAGATCGGGGCGCTGGCCGGATCCGTCGGCCAGCGAAGCCTGTGCATAGCGATACGCAACCGCCGTTTCGATCGAAAACCCGGAAAACACGGGCACCGAAACATGGAGCGACGCTTCCAGGCCGAACCCGCCCCCGCTGTACTGCGCTTGAGCGTCCGGAGGCAGGCCGGACAATGCCTCCGGATACTCTTCGGGGATCTCGAACAAACTGGTGTGGGAGAAGCCGACGAAGTAGTACCCCGCCGAAAGCCCCCCTCCGAGGAGGATTCCTGCATCGAGGAAGTCGAACGTCATGTCGAGAAGCGCGCCCACCGCAACGAGATCCAGCGCCATTTCCACCGACGAGATCTCGGAGGTATCCGTGGATACGTACTGACCGCTCATCTCTTTGGCCGTTCTCGCATACGAGAGCTTCCCACCGATCCCCAACCACTCATTGGGACGGTAGCGCTCCGCCGCTTCGAGACAGATCCCTCCACCAAGTCGTTCGATCTCGGGAACCTGTCCCTCTACGTTCGGAAGAAGGGCAAGCGTCTCATTGACATGGCGGATGACCGCGTTGACACGGTCAACGTCTGCATTGAGCTCGACCAACGCGACAGCCGTGGGCCCGCCTTCGACGGCGAACTCCAGAGATCCCGCGGCCGCAGGCCAGGCGAGAAGTAGTAGTAAGCAAACTGCAGCTAGCCCCTTCATGTCTCCCCTCCTAGGAACATCCAGGGAGTGGGGAAGGACGTCTCGCTGACGCCCTTGCCACCCGGTGAGGCTAGCCTACGCCCGATCGATCACAGACCGATAGTGCATGATTCCATCGGACGGACGAACTGGTTCAGGAGGATCGCGGACCTATGTCCGACTCATGGCGGACCGCAGGGCGGCCAATGCGGTGTCGATGTCCGAATCACCGACATCAAGGTGCGTAACCATGCGCATTTGCCGATCGTTCGATCCCAGAGGGTTGGCGAGGATTCCAAGGGTCCGCAGCCGATCGGACAGCTCAGAGGCGGTTGATACGCCGCCTTCGTGGACGGAGTCCATGGCAATCTCGAAATAGACGAGGTTGGTCTCGGGCATTCCGTTCGGGCCGGAGCCGAGAGGGCGGAGCCCGGGGATCGCGGCGATCCCCTCCGCAAGCCGGATCGCTCGTCGATGATCGTCGGCAAGACGCTCTACGTGATGGGTCAGGGCATACATCCCCGCTGCTGCGAGGATGCCGACTTGCCGCATCCCGCCACCGACCATCTTGCGGATTCGAAGCGCGCTTTCGATGAACCGGCGTGTCCCGCAGAGGACCGACCCAACCGGGGCGCCAAGACCCTTGGAAAGACAGATCATCACACTGTCGACGGGCCCGGTCAGGCTCGATGCGGGGACGCCGAGGGCGGCGGCGGCGTTGAACAGCCGTGCGCCGTCCAGGTGAACGGACAGGCCGTGTTCGTGTGCCAGTTCGCAGACCGAGCGCGTGTATTCGATGTCCAAGACCGTCCCACCACAACGGTTATGACTATTCTCCAGGCACAGCGCCCGCGAACGGGGGAAGTGGATGTCGTCGGGGCGGATCGAATCACGGATGTCATCAAGGGCAAGCGTCCCATCGTCGTGGTTCGGGACGGTGCTCGGATGGACTCCGCCCAAAGCTGCGATCCCGCCCGCTTCGTAGAGAAAGGTGTGCGAGCGGTCGCCGATGATGACTTCGTCACCGCGTCCGGCGTGTGTCAAGACGGCCACGAGGTTCCCCATCGTGCCGCTTGCCACGAACAACCCGGCTTCGAACCCCAACGTGTCGGCCATCGTTTCCTCCAGCAACCGCACGGTGGGGTCCTCGCCATACACATCGTCGCCCACCACCGCAGCAGCCATCGCCGCGCGCATGCCGTCGGTCGGTCGGGTTACGGTATCACTCCGAAGGTCGATCGCCATCTACATCCTCCTAACGTTTCCCCGGTTGTCCGCCGGGCCAGCCCTCTTTCCCGATCAGCGGGACGAAGCGGCATCCGCCAAGCGTCCGCCGAGTGTACCACACCCCACATCGCCTCACGATGACAAGATGTTGGAATCCCCGGCTTCCCACCGGACCGATGAACGTTCCGCCATCGCGGGCAAGCTGTGAAAGGAGAAGCTCGGGGACCTCGGGCAGGCTGCCGGTGGCGATCATCGCGTCGTACGGGGCATCGGCGGCCCACCCCAACGTTCCGTCCGCCACGTGAAGGAACACATTCCGGATGCCCAGTTCACCCAGGCGCTCGGCCGCGTCACGGGACAACGACAGGAGACGCTCGATCGAGATCACCTTGGCGCACAGCTCGGCGAGGATGGCCGTTTGATAGCCCGATCCGGTCCCGATCTCCAGCACGGTTTCCGTGCCCTTGAGATCCAGCGCTTCGGTCATCTGAGCCACGATGCGCGGTTGAGAGATCGTCTGTCCGTTTCCGATCGGAAGTGGAGCATCGACGTAGGCGTGAGATACAGCGTTGTCCGGAACGAACCGCTCACGCGGAATCCGTAGCATCGCTTCGAGAACCCGCTCGTCTTGGATGCCGCTTCGGCGCAGACGGGATACGAGAACGGTCCGCTCCCGAAGCCGGTCGCCCTCTGTGTCTTCTCCGTTCACGACAGACCTCAATCGTCGCTGTCGATCGGCTCCTCGAAGTAGTCGGCGATGATCTCCCTGGCACGGTGAAGATCTCGATCAAACACCATGATCCGCATCTCACCCAAGCCGTCGACGATGAGTGGGAGGTGGCTCTGCGACGCATGGCTGGTGATGGTCGCCGGAATGCCGAAGTCATCGAGAAGGTTCTTCACGAGCTGTGCTTTCGGATCTCCCCAAACGCGGTGGCAGAGCACCAGCTCCGCGCTGGTTTCGCTCGTCCTGCGATCCAAGAGATAGTGGGTGATCGTGATGCACTGGCTGGTGTGCAGCGGCCTTCGTCCCAAGGACACCCGGTCGAGATGGTCGAGCTGTTGGTAGTCGTCTTCGCTGAACTCCTGATGATCGGAAAGGATGAAGGTCGTGTCCTCGGGAAACTCCATCGACTCGATCGGATCCCCGTGCTCGTGAAGAAGGACCGGGTGCGATCCCGTCTGATAGATGCGGTCGAGGACATCGCTCAGGCGGCTGCGACGCACGAAGATCCCCGGCGTGCTCTGGACCGCATCCGAGTCGTCATCCGTGACTTCTTCCAACCGGGCGAGCGCTTTGCGAACCAGTGCCGCTGTCGATCGCTCGTCCGGATTCAGACGCTTCACCCGCTCCCCGACGATGCGGATCTCAACCTGATCCTGCATCAGAAGCGTCACCTCTACATCTCGGCGCAGGTCGTGCGACAAGAAGAAGGAGGCCCCGATCGCGCGACAAAGCACGTCCAGCCTGCCGGCGCTGCCCGGCAGATCGTCAAGCGTGAACGCCGGTGAGACCGGCGCCTTATGTCCAAGAATCACGAAACGTCGCATGGTATTCAAAGTCTACTCCCGGCAGCGGCCGTTGCCAACCGGCTCCAGCGCGGAATGCTGTCAAACCGAAGGGGGACTCTTGATGAGTTTGCAGGTGACCGATTTCCTCTTGATGCAGGTCGATCCGCGTCGTGGCACCTGAAGCTGGAAGGTACGGTCTTGCTGTGACATTCCGCCAGGGTTTCCTACGGGGCGGAATACGGACCGAGCAGGACTGCGGAGGGAGAAGTCTGTGACACGTCTGCGACTGACGACGATCTTGGTCGGAGTGATAACAAGCATCTCATTGGCGGCATCGGCGGCGGGCCCGCTCTCCGGTTTGTGGAGCGCCGACCTCACTATTGCCCCCGAGCAGACCGCGCCGTTCACGGCGTTCTCCAACCGCCTCGACGTGACGCTCGATGTCGGCGTCGCTTCCGTCACATCCCGGTCGGACTTCAAGGTTGACGGCTGGGTCTGGCAGAGCTTCCGCGCAGCGGTGGGGGTCCCATCGTTCAGCGCCGAGTCCAACCTGCTTTTCTGGGCAGACCCATGGACGTTCTGCTACGCCGACGGCAGCGTGATGATCGAACTCGATCCGCTCTATGCACGGTTCTCGGGCGCGTTCATCGCGTCCCAGTATTCCGGGGATGTTCAGCGCGGCGCCATCTTCGAGATCGGGTCGCGGTTCCCTCCGGTGACCATCCGCAGTCTCACCCATTTCGGCGCGGGAGACGACGGCATTCTATTCGTGTCCGACACCGTCAGCGTGGACTGCCAGCCCGGAGACATCATCGCTCCGTCACCGCTGGAGCGGTTCTATCCGCTGCGGCCGACACAGACCGATTGCTTCACCTTCACCGAACAGGAATTCATCATCGAGGCCGAACTCTGGGGGTGCGTCGATTTCGAATCACGAACGACGATCTCGCTTGCCGGCTTCGAGCAGCAGGTGTTCGCCCTCGATATTCATCCGATCGCGCCCGTACCGTTCATGCTCGACCTCGACTTCATCTACACAGTCGACTCGAAGTCGATCTCGTTCGCTCCGAGCCTCGGCCTGGGAACCGCGCTGTGCGGCGCTCATGTCCTGAGCGAGCTACTGACCCTGCCCGGAGGTACGGCGATTACCGGCCTCAACATCTACGGAATGGATCTGTTCTTCCAGTGCGAGACGTTCGGGTTCCGCTCTCTGTCGCTCTTCGACGACGTCACCTACAGTCTGTACGAGCGCCCCGGAGTCGACATGATGAACAGTGTGTGGGTCTCCGAAGCGGGTTACGTC
The DNA here is from genome assembly GCA_964554715.1 of uncultured Thermotogae bacterium. Lineage (GTDB taxonomy): Bacteria > Bipolaricaulota > Bipolaricaulia > UBA7950 > UBA9294 > RXOA01. The sequence continues at coordinate 12,962 of CAZKPU010000069.1, forward strand.
GGCATGTGCGGCAGCGCCGGCGAGGAACTGCCCAACTACTGGGAAGTGATCGAGCTGTGGGTCGCGCAAGGATCGGCGTACGGCAACCAACTGCGGTTCCTGATGCTGACCTTCTTCGACGACACGACGGCGCTGTTCGACTGGGTCAAGACCGAATTCCGCGCCGAGGTCGACGTGCTGCCGACGCTGACGTTCAAGACCACCGTCACCCTGCGCGACGCCGGACTGTCCGACTGGGCCGTCGGCATCGATCTACGCTGGTAGCGCCCAAGCAACGATTCGATCCACCTTCAACCCGACCGCAGTCATCCCTTGACCGACGTTTCATGGGGCTGGGTCTTGACTCCCGGCCGATCGCCGTTTACCATCCCCGTTGCCATTGGGAGATCGTCTAAAGGTAGGACGACAGGTTC
>CAZKPU010000070.1:0-12854 GCA_964554715.1 uncultured Thermotogae bacterium
CCGGGGACCTCTTGCGCCCCATGCAAGCACGCTACCAGGCTGCGCCACGTCCCGAGATTGACATGAATGATGGTACCGTGCATCGTGCCTGCAGGCAAACCGATGGCGTGTCAAACCAATCGCATGAGTGGGCAGGTGCGGCGTTGCGGTGCGAAGCGATGCCATGGAAAGGGAGGCAGACGTGAGGTTTACGGCATACGGAGCGGCGGAGACGGTCACCGGATCGTGCCACTTGCTGGAGGGAGATACGGGACGGGTTGTGGTGGATTGCGGGCTGTTCCAGGGAGAGACTGACGCCGGTGATCTGAACCGACAGCCGTTTCCGTTCGACGCGGGTTCGGTGGATGCCGTTGTTCTGACCCACGGGCATCTCGACCACGTTGGACGGCTTCCGCTGCTGGTGAAGCAGGGGTTCCGCGGAACGATCATTGCGACGGAAGCCACGGCCGAGATCGCTCAACTGATCTTGATGGATTCGGCGCGGATCCAGGTGGAAGACGCTGCCTACCACGCGAAGCGGGCGAAGCGGCGCGGTGAGCAGGCGGAGCCGGCGCTGTACGATGAGGCGGATGTGCTGGATGTGTTCCGCTGTCCGTGGAAGCGTGTCGAGTACGGAGAGACGATCCTCGTTGGCGCCGGTATGCAGATCGTGCTGCGGGATGCCGGCCACATCCTCGGTTCGGCCACGGTGGAAGTGTCGGACGGGAAGCAGGTCGTGGTGTTCTCCGGCGATCTCGGGAGTTCCGATCGGCCGATCGTGCGGGACCCGCATCCGATCCCCGAAGATCTGAGCCCCGACCTGATCGTACTGGAGTCGACCTACGGCGATCGCAATCATCGTTCGCTTGATGAGTCGGTGTCCCAGCTGCAGCAGGCAGTGGCGGAAGTCATCGGAGCGGGCGGGAACCTGTTGATCCCGTCGTTCGCGTTGGAGCGGACGCAGGAGGTTTTGTACGAGCTGTTCAAGATGTGGCAAGCGGATGAGCTTCCGCTGCGGACGCAGATCTATCTCGACAGCCCGCTGGCGATCGCGGTGACAAGGGTGTTCGAGCGGCACCGGTCGCTGTTCGATCAAGAAGGCCGGGAGCTGTTCGGGAAGCGCCCGAATCCGTTCCGGTTTCCCGTGCTTCAGTTCACGCGATCAACGGAGGAATCCAAGCGGATCAACGCGTCCCCCGGCGGGAATATCATCGTTGCCGGCAGCGGGATGTGCAGCGGGGGACGCATCATCCACCATCTTCGCCACAACCTGTGGCGCAAGGACTCCGGTGTGTTCTTCTTGGGTTTCCAGGCGAGAGGGACGTTGGGTCGCCGACTGGTGGAAGGAGCGTCGTCGGTTCGCATTTTCGGGGATCCCGTGCAAGTTGAGGCGCAGGTCTTCACGGTGAACGGATTCTCGGCGCACGCCGACCAGCGCGAACTGGTGGACTGGATCGACACCAAACCGGCGTCGCCAGTGATGTTGGTGCACGGAGAACCGGAGGCGATGACGGTGCTCAAAGGGAGGATCGAAGAGAGCCGGGGAGCGTCGTGTCGAATCGAGATTGCGAAACGCGGGCAAAGTGTCGAGATCTAGCGCCGTTGCGGGATGTAATGCGCATCACGAAACCTTGGCCGGGTCGAGGTGTATATTGGCTAACGGAGGTGAGCGGCTGTGAAGCGAGGATGGGTATGGGTGAGTGTATTGCTGTTCGTGGCCGTTGTCGGCGGGAGCCTGTCCGTTGCGGCCGCGTCTTGGACAACGGAAAGCTTCGATGTGGGCGAGACAATCCGGTTCCGCATCGAACAGAACTCCTGGGGCTGGTGGGGTTGCTGCGGTGGTTGCTCGCCGTGTAGCTGTGAGATGGAGGATGTCTTCGTCTACGGATGGCGGATCGAGTCATGCGGCGGACAGGGGATCGTATTCAACGTTGTTCACGATGCTCCCGTTCACATCAGTTCTTGGCAGGGTACGTGGGATCAGGGGCTTGGCAACGGCGCGATGGCCGCGTCGGGCTACTACGCGCTGTATGTGGAGACGTCGGCGGGAACGGTTTCGCAGAGGTTGCGGATTGTCGATCCTTGCTGCTGGACGATGAACTGGTGCTTCCTGTGTGACACCTGTTGTGTCACACCGACGGTCTACGGAAGTTGCTACTCTCTAGGGATTGAATGGGTCTATCCCGAGCCGGAGAGCTGCTGCTATTGGTGGCCGTTCTGTTGTTGCCCGAGTCCGAGCTGCCCGTAAGAGGCATAGGGAGGAAAGCACCGTTAGGGTGAAGGCGGCTTCGTTTCATGAAGCTTGCGAAGGGCTTGCTCGGGTTTCGGGTCCAGGGGCCGGGTGATCGACCGGGTGTGCGGCTGGCTCGCACTCCGCTTGTTCACCCGGCCTTGGTTCAGTACCCTCATCATACAGAAGCCCGTTCGACCGGGTGAGAGAGAACGCGAGGGTGGCGGAATTGGCAGACGCGCTAGCCTTAGGAGCTAGTGCCTACGGGCGTGCGGGTTCGAGTCCCGCCCTTCGCAAAGCGGTGCAGTCGCCGTGCCACAGTTGAATAGGGACTGGCACTTTGGTATACTGCAGCTCGTTGTGCGGGAATAGCTCAGCGGTAGAGCACTGCCTTGCCAAGGCAGGGGTCGCGGGTTCAAATCCCGTTTCCCGCTCAGAAACGCGTCGGGAGTCCCAGAACGGTGGCAACGCCGGGATGGCGGAATTGGTAGACGCAAAGGACTTAAAATCCTTTGGGGATTTCCTCGTGCGGGTTCGAGTCCCGCTCCCGGCAGAAGAGATCGCGGGGTGGAGCAATTCGGAAGCTCGTCGGGCTCATAACCCGGAGGTTGCCGGTTCGAATCCGGCCCCCGCAACCAGGAAGGGCGGCGTAGCTCAACCGGTTAGAGCGTTCGGCTCATATCCGAAAGGTTCGGGGTTCGAGTCCCTGCGCCGCTAGTGATTTAGGGGGCGTAGCTCTAATCGGGAGAGCGCTGCGTTCGCAACGCAGAGGCTGGCGGTTCGAATCCGCTCGCCTCCACACGATGGATGAGAGCGGTTCCGCATTCAGCGGAACCGCTCTTGCATTCTGGGTATCCCCAACGTCTACGGCTGTGCCTTCAATGCATTCAAGTTGTCCTCAAATGCGAGCCCGAGGGCGCTGCAACCGGCATACTTCATGACACTGCGGAGCCCTCCACCGACCACAAGGAGATCTGCGGCGGTCCAGCTGTTCAGCTGCAGCGTGCGTGAACCACGGTCGAGTGAGAAGACGAGGAGATCGTAGTCGGGTTCCCAGATCCCATCCCCGTCCTCATCAAGACACATGGCATTGAGGTTGTCGCCCTCCTGAAGCCCGAGGTCGGCAGCGGTGGCATACACGGTGGGAGGGTACCCTTGACGGGATGCAAAGATGGTTGCCGGCCCTCCTGGGTGAGGGAACGAACTCCTGAGCCACGGTGAATCGATGGCCAAGGAGAAGTACACAGGGAGATCGGGAATTCCGTTTCCATCTTGGTCGATGAACGAAGGATCTTGCGCTGTGAGTGCATCGATGTCATCACAGACACGAAGTCCGATGTGGAACGTTTCATCCAGCACAAGCTCGTTCGTCCCGCCGGGCGGAACAGGAGGAAGCACACGGAACTCGTCGCCGTGTGCTTCGTGGCCGCGAGCGGCTCCTTGGCGGTAGACTTCGCTCTCCGGGGACCGCTCTCCGATGGAGCGGTCATCGACCGAGAAGCGGAAATCGACGGGGCGGTTGGCGATGATGAGATCCCTGATCCTATCCACGCCGTAGGAGAGCGCATCGATGTCGTCTCCGCCTCCCAGCCCCAGACTGCTGGGAGAGAAGGGAACCGTGAGCGGATCGATGGTCAGAATGCCGGCGCCGGCGAAGCCGGAAGGACCGCCGGTTGCCACGGAGAAGGAGAGACCGGCCTGACGGGTTGACGTCAGTGCATCCGTCGTCGCGTATGCCCATTGCACTTGAAGGGTCTTCCACATGCAGCTTCTTTGTGCGTCTGCGGGAAACCCAGATGGGGTGACGGCCGCAGTTATGTCGGTAGGGGCGACGGTGACCGGAGAAGCGGTTGCAGAAGAGGACAAGAGCCCAGCCCGTTGGCTAAAGGCAAGGGCAACAACGCTTGCGGGATCGAAGCCTACGGTCTCGTGGAGTGTGGTAGCGGCTGGGAGCACCGGGCCGCCAGACGTGGGAATCACGACGAATCTCTGTTGCACGCGGGGTGGGAGTCCGGCGAGTCCTACGGTCCATGTCCAGCTCTTGATCTTTCCGCTTGAGTCGATGAGGGCGAATCCTATCGTCGTGATGTTTGAGTCCGGGACAGCCTGAAAGGAAACGACGGTATCGGAGAGGTTCTGTTCAGCTGCGTATCGGTAGTGCCAAGAAGCGATCCCTTCCTGACGAGGTCTCGAGAGTGAGATGTCTTCGGATTGCCACATCAGGACCAACCCGGGGCCGGATGAAGCCAGCAGGATGTCAGCACGGTGAAGCGATGCTTGCATGCCCGGATACTGAGACTCGAGAGACGGGTTCCACTGCACGACCGCTTGCAGGTTTCCGCCGCGGTGGGCCGCGGTCCAGGCACGATCGGTTGCCAGATTGAGGAGAGGACTTCCGAAAACGTGGACGGCAAAAAGTGTCGAGACGAAACAGAACAAGATACCTACAGATGCTCTTTGCATGGCTCCTCCCTTCTTGCGTTCCCAAATCCCGTGTCGGGATTGCGGAGCATCGGCTTGTTCATCACTTCCTTCCCTAAGGAAGCTGAGTGCCAGGTCTTCCGTGTTCGGAGTGGCAGCGGCTCCGGAGAAGGGGCCGATTGCGACACCGGTCTCCCGTCGCCTCGGGCGACTCTGAAAGCGAATCTTCAAGAGAAGCGGCGTAGTGGGTCAGGGGGTTGTCGCCGTGGAAGGGGTGCCGGAGCCGAGAACGAAGCGTGCGTCAATCCCTTAGAAGACGCCAACATCCTATCATAACGAAGACGCACGTTGAAGCGAAGCACTTCTGATGAGAACGGAGTATCCGCCCCCGTTGCGAGCGATCCCTGGGAACCGCTAGAATGAGCACATGGGATCAGGCGTTCGAACTCCTCTTGTTGCCGGCATGTTCTACCCGGGGGATGCGCGGAGTCTCCGGGAGCAGCTCCTTGAGTGGGGGCTGGGAGCACATGTGCCCGCCGCGGGCGACGAGGCGAGGAGAACGCTCCAAAGGCCGTATGGAGTGATCGTCCCGCATGCGGGCTACGTCTACTCGGGGAGAGTTGCGGCCCGAGGGATCGGATGGCTGGCCGAGCAAGGACGGCCTGAGCGGATTGTCATCCTCGGCGCGGACCACACCGGAGTCGGAGCGGCCGTGTGCACCGACGAGCATCTGGCTTGGCACACGCCGCTCGGTGATGCACCGCTCGATCGTGATGCATGTGAACGACTTGCCGAAGTGGGGATCGTACCTGATGGAGCGGCGTTTGCCCGTGAGCACTCGATCGAGGTCGTGCTTCCCTTCTTGCAGGCGGCGTACGCGGAAGCGGTGCCGTTTGTGCCGATCCGGGTGGGAGCGGCACCGGCAAGCACGTACGCGCAGGTGGGAGAAGCGTTGGCCGATGTCGTGGGGGAACACGGTGCGGTGGTGGTCAGTAGTGACTTCACGCACTACGAGCCGGAGGTTGCTGCACGCCGTGCGGATCGCGCGGTGCTGGATCGGATCTGTGCGTTGGATCTGAAGGGATTGAGCGATCTTGTGGCAAGGAAGCGTCCTTCCGTGTGCGGGATTCCGTCGATCATGGTGGCGCTGCATTGGGCGGCCGCCGTGGGGATCACAGGTGGGGATGTGCTGGAGTATGCGACATCGGCGGATGTGACCGGAGATCGTAGCGCCGTGGTGGGCTACGCGGCTGTTGGATGGGGATGGAGCAAGGAGAAACATGGCTCGTAGTATGACCGGATTCGGGTCGGCAAACGGTGAAGGCGAGGGATGGTCGTGCGAGGTGACGCTTCGGTCGGTGAACCATCGGTTCCTCACGGTTCGGACACGAGGGCTGAATGAGTGGCCGGCGGTTCAGGTGCAGCTGGAAGAGGCGGTGAAGTCGAGATTCGCGCGCGGCGATATTTCGGTGTGGGTCAAGGTGGAGCGGGATGCGGGAGAATCGGGATTGGCGTTCGACCTTGAGCGTGCGACCCAGTATCTGGAGGGTCTCCGACAGGCGGCTTCCGCACTAAGCCTTCCTTTGCAGCCGTCGATCCGGGACCTTGTGGAGTCGGGGGCGCTGAATCCGGTGGAGAACCGCGAACTGCCGTGGGCGTTGGTTCAGGCGACGCTCGAGGACGCGATGGCTCGAACCGAACAGGCCCGCGAGGTCGAGGGTGCAGCGCTCGCCGACAACATCAGACAGCTCCTGGGAACGCTTTCGGCAGCGCTCGCCGAGATCCGCGAACGGATCCCCGAGGTGATGATCCAGCTCCGTCAGCGACTGACCGAGCGGGTTGCTGCGCTCGGGGTGGAGGTGGATCAGCAGCGGATCGATACGGAGATTGTGTTGCTGGCGGAGAGATTCGACGTGGAGGAAGAGATCACAAGACTTGCGGCACACATTCAGCGCGGGGGTGTGCTGTTGACATCGGAAGGACCGATCGGCAAGGAGCTGGACTTTCTTTCGCAAGAGATCCTGCGCGAAGTCAACACCCTGGGAGCGAAGTCGCGGGACCTGGCGATTCACGAGCATGTTGTGGAGATGAAAGTGGCGATCGAGCGGATGCGGGAGCAAGTGCAGAATGTGGAGTAGTGAGCAATTGAAGGCGGCGAGCGATGCGGGGAGAGGGCTGATGTTCGTCGTGTGCGGACCGTCGGGGGCGGGGAAGACGTCGGTGATCAACCGGGTGATGGAGTGTGTCGGCAGGTTGTCGTTTTCCGTGTCGCACACGACACGCCGTCAGCGTGAGGGAGAGACCGACGGCGTGGATTACTACTACGTCGGCGAGACGGAGTTCGAAACGCTGGTCGAGAGCGGCGAACTGGTCGAGCACGTCATGTACCAGGGGGATCAGTACGGTACGTCACGAGGGGAGATTACGAGAGTCTTTGACGCCGGGAAGGACCTGGTGTTGAACATTGATGTTCAGGGCGCGCGCCTGCTGCAGGGGAAGGATGCCGTGCCTGATGCAACGGCGGTGTACATCTTTCTGACAACCCCAGATCGAGAACGACTGCGCGAGAGACTGGAAGCGCGAGGAACGGAATCCCAAGACGTGATCGAAAAGCGGCTTGCGACCGCCGAGGAAGAGATGAAGAGCCTCGCCGAGTTCGACTACCTTGTTGTCAACGACGAGCTGGATCAAGCGGTGAAGGAACTTGCGGCGATCGTGACGGCGGAGCGGGTACGCATCCGGCTGCAAAGGTAAAGCGCAAAGCGTAGCGCTACGAGCAAGACGTGCGGCCAGCCGGCTTAGCCGGCTGGCCGCAACCCATCAGCGAAACACTCGGCGGCGATGAAGACCGAGATCGATCGTCGTTCGCCGCCGAGCGTGCAGATTACTTCCTCGAAACGCCTCCATCTTTGCTGACTTTCAGCGTTTTCTCCACCTTGCGCTTTAGTTCCTTGCCCGGCTTGAACAGCGGGACGACCTTTGCGCTGACCTGGATGGGCTTCTTGGTCTGGGGATTGATCCGACTGCTGGCCTTTCGGGCACGAACGGCGAACTTGCCGAAGCCGACAAGCTTGAGCTCGTCGCCTTCCAGCAGAGTCTCTTCGATCAACCCAAGCATCGAATCCACCATGCCGCGGGCTTCCTTCTTCGTGAGGTTCGCCCGAGTCGCCAGTCGATCAATAAACTCGCCCTTATTCATCCAAGCCTCCTTGAACGGTTTCGTGATGCATTATTCTTCGTCGTCGAGTCCGGCATCTCCGAGGAGATCCCGCATGCTCAGGGATTCATGACCGCCTTCGTCGAGTAACGATCGATCGAAGTACGGATCACGGCGCTGTTTCTTTCCACCGCGGCGACGCGGCGGTGCACTGTGCTCCCGTGCCGGTGGTACATCCGGCGGCGGAAGAAGGCTGCGCATGCTGAGTCGGACTTGGCGCTTCTCTTCGTTGATTCCGATGATGCGAGCTTGAACCTTGTCGCCCACGGACAATACATCGCCCGGGGTGGCAATACGCTGATCGCTGATCTCCGAAACGTGGATCAGACCATCGACGTCTTTGGTGATCTTCATGAACGCGCCGAAGTCTTTCAGTTCGGTGATCTCACCATCGATGACTTGATCGAGTGCGTACTCCTCGACGAATTGGCGCCAAGGATTGGGTTTGAGCTCACGTATGCTGAGGCTGATGCGCCGCTCGGCCGATTCAACGCTTAGAACCTTGACGTCGACTTCATCGCCTTCGGTGAGCGCATCACGAGGATGGGCCACGTGCCCCCAATCGATCTCGGAGACATGGACAAGCCCTTCGACGCCGTCTTCCAGCTTCACGAACGCACCGAAATCCGTGAGCTTCGTGACGGCTCCGTGAACCTCGGTTCCCCGAGGGTATTTCTCTGCCACGGCCATCCAAGGATCATCCTGCGTTCGACGCAAGGAGAGGCTGATTCGATGAGCGGATTCGTCGCAGCTGAGGACCACAACATCGACACTGTCGCCGACGGAAACAACATCCTTGGGGTTCTCGGGGTAGCCCCACGAGAGCTCCGAGACGTGGACGAGCCCCTCGATATCCTTCTCCATCTCGACGAATGCACCGAAGTCGGTGACGCTGACGACGGTTCCGGTGACACGCGTTCCGGGGGTGTACCGCTCGCCGATTCCTTCCCAAGGGTTCTGACGGAGTCGTTTGATGGACAGGGAAACTTTGCCCTTGGTCTTGTCGAAGTCGATGACCTTGACTTGGATCTCGTCTCCGACTTTGTATTCGTTGGGGGGGGCCGGAAGGTCTTTCCACGCGATTTCCGAGCGATGGACAAGCCCTTCGAAGCCGCCGATATCGACGAACAGCCCAAAGTCTACGACGCTGCGGATCTTTCCGTCGAGGATCTGGTCCTTCTCGAGAGACTCGAACAACTGCTTGCGACGGCGCTGCTCTTCGAATTTGAGCTAGGCCTTGTGGGACACCACAAGGTTCTTGTCGCGACGTGAAAGCTCGAGGATCTTGAGTTTGATCCGCTTCCCCTTGAGGTCCGAGATACTGCTCGGCAGATCGCTTCCCAAGTGAGAGCCGGGAAGGAATGCGCGAATGCCGTCGAGGTTTACGTGATATCCGGCTCCCTTGACTTCGCCGGAGATCTCTCCTTCGATGACTTCGCCTTCCGAATGTGCGACCTCAAGCGTGTCGATACGCTTTTCGTATTCGGCTTGCTTCTCGGATGCGTAGACCGTGCCTTTTTCTTCGTCGATATAGGTTACGAGGACTTCGATCTCTTCGCCTTCATCGATCTTGTGGCCCTCGCGGAACGGAGATAACTCCCCGACGGGGAGAATCCCTTCCGACTTGTAACCGATATCGACGAGGACTTCGTTCTCGTTTACCTGGACGACTGTTCCTGTAATCGTATCGCCACGACTGTACGTCTTGACGTCACGTTCGGAGAAGGCGTCTTCCATCTTCAACATTTTGTCCATCCTACCGACCACCTACCGTTCCACTGCCCCGCAGTGAGGATTTACGGGCCCTGTCCGAGGATACCTGGGTTAACACTGGGTTGTGAACTCTCCTTGTCAGCGACAAACGGCTATGCAGCATCGATGTACTCCATGAGTGCAACGCTCAACCGTCGGTCGAGCTCGGTACGCCCTTCTGATGCTACCACGCTTTGTGCCAATTCATCAACCGTCAGCGGCTCACCGATCGAAACGGTTAGCTTGGGGAAGCGAAACGGGTAACGAGGCGGATACGGCCCATCTGCAGCGATGTTGACCGGCAGAAGAGCCTTGCCTGTCAATTTGGCGAACCGGATCGCACCTTCTTTTGCGTCGACCTTCATTCGCGTTGTCCCTTCGGGAAACAGTCCGACGAGTCTCTCGCTACGAATCGCCTCTAGCATGCGGCGAAAGTCGCGGCGAGAAAAGTTGTCGCGGTCGATGATCGTAGCGCATGCGCGAATCACCGGTTGCAGGAACGGCAAGAGCGGCAGAAGACCTTTCCGTGCGATGTAGTGAACACGGTTCGGCCATCCGAGTGCAACGGCAAGAACTGCAACGTCCCAATAGCTCCGATGCCGCGCCACAACGATGTACTCGCCTCCTGCGGCAAGCGTCTTCCTTCCTTGGACTTTCAGGCGGAAGAACAGCCGCGTAGGTATGACCAGCAGAAAGACGATCAACCAGTAAACGGCTCTATTTGCCAGGGATCTGTGCTGGCCTGTCAACGTTTCCCAATCGCTCCTTGACCAAAGCTATCGCTTCGGAGATGACCTCGACGAGGCTTTTGTTGCTACTTTCGATTGTAACGGCGTCCTCTGCGGCATTCAAGGGGGAAAGCTTGCGCGTGGTATCGCGACGGTCGCGGGATTCGATTTCGTGCAGCGTCTTTTCGTAGGCCGCCGATCCGCGCTCGCGCGTGCGTCGCCGAGCCCGTTCTTCGGGGGAAGCGGCAAGAAAGATCTTGACATCGGCGTCCGGGAGAACAACGGTACCGATGTCGCGGCCCTCCATCACGACATCGTTCTCCTCTGCCAGTCTACGCTGGAGAGCGACAAGCATCCGGCGGACATCGGCTCTTGTCGCGACTTGCGATGAGGCCTCGTCGATCGCGGGCGTGTGCAGTTTGTCGGTGATGTCGGTGCCGTTCAGCAGCAGACGACCTTCGAGATCGAAGCTAAGCGACATCTGATGAAGCTGAAGCCCCGCTTGCAGCCCATAGGCGACGGCGCGGTACATCTTGCCGGTCTCGATGAACGTGTAGCCGAAGTGGGCCGCCAACGATCGTCCCAGGGAGGTCTTTCCGGATGCAGCCGGCCCGTCGATGGCGATCTTCATGATCGTCTCCCTTCGATCTCGTGTCCCACCGATGTCGAACGTGTCACGAAGATCCGGGTGTCGGGCAGAAGAACGGCAAGCGAACTCCGCGCCCGTTGAGCTTCTTCCGACGAACGGAACGCAGCGTAGTACGAAGATCCGCTTCCGCTCATTCCGGCAAACAAGGCGCCTGCTTCGGAGACCATCGATCGTGTGACTGCTGCAACCGTGCCCAGACTTGGATACAGGTCGAGCGCTGCGGGTTCGAGGTCGTTGTGGGCGAGTTCCAGCACGCCGCTTGACGAAGGAACGTCACTCCGGAGCGAAGGGATTTCGTCGAACCGGCGGTAGACGAGAGCCGTGTTGCAGTGAACAGGCGGAACGATGACGACGAACGTCTCGCTGCGGACGGAAGGGGACGGATGGATCGTCTCCCCCCTTCCTGTGGCTCGTAGCAGCCCGCCGGTCAGAAAGAGCGGGACGTCCGCTCCGAGCGAGGCTCCAAGCTTGTGGAGATCTCGAGGCGGTAGCGGCGCATCAAGCAACGAATTGGTCGCGACAAGCACAGCGGCCGCGTCCGATGATCCTCCGCCAAGACCGGCCCCGACGGGGATTGCCTTGTGAATGTGAATCCGCACACCGATCGAAGATCCCGCTTCGGAAAGGACGGCGCGAGCCGCTGCAGCGCCCAGGTCTTCGCTCGCGGGGATGCCCAAGGAATTGCTGGTAACCACCTCTCTGTTCGAAAGGCGTTCAACCGTGATTCGGTCGGCGAGATCGATCGTCTGAATCAGGCTGTCAACGGGATGATAGCCATCCCTCTGCACGGCTCCGACGAGAAGTGAGAGGTTGAGTTTTGCGTATGCGAGAACGTCCATGTCCTATCGATCGTAAACGACACGTCCGCCGATGACCACCGTGTCCACGGGGTCGTGGTCGAAGAAATAGGCGAGCTGATCAATGGAATCGATGTTGAGCAGGAGGACGTCGCCGGCTTTGCCCGGCTCGATCGTTCCGACACGATCGGCCAGATCGAGTGCTGCAGCGGCGTTGAGGGTGGCTGCAGTCAGCGCTTGAGCCGCGGAGAGTCCGAGTCTCATGACGGCAAGGCTGATCACCGTCGGCATGGCATAGATTAGGCTGGTTCCGGGGTTGAAGTCGGTGGCGAGGGCGACCGGCAGATCCAGAGCGATCATGTGCTTCGCCGGAGCGTAGTCGGCTTCAAGCGTGAAGGATGTCCCGGGAAGGAGGATGGGGATCACCCCTGCTTCGCGCATCCGGACAAGCCCGTCGTCATTGGCTCGAATCAGATGGTCGGCGGAGACGGCGCCGACTTCGGCGGCGAGTGCTGCGGCACCCGTGTCCGCGAGTTCGTCGGCATGCATCTTGGGCCGCAGTCCGGCTTGGACTGCCGCTCCAAGGATCGCCCGCGTCTCCTCGATGGTGTAGAAGCCCTGATCGCAGAACACGTCGCAGTACTCGGCGAGGTGCTCGGCTGAAACAACGGGAAGCATCTCGGTAAGGATCGATTGGATGTACGAAGAGCGCGATCGGCCGGGCGGAAACGCATGGGCGCCGAGGAATGTAGGGACAATCCTCGCGGCCTCCGAACGAGCGAGCGCACGGATTGCGTAGAGCTGCTTGAGTTCAGCTTCCACGGAGAGGCCGTAGCCGCTCTTGATTTCGATGGTGGTCGATCCGCGTTGGATCATGCGGCGGACGAATCTGCGGCCGCCCTCGATCAACGCGTCCAGAGAACAGGCGGCAACGGCCTCTGCTGTCGTAAGGATGCCGCCTCCGGTATACGGAGTGCCGTTTGCGCGAGCAATGAACTCATGCTCGCGGTGTCCGGCAAACACGGCGTGTGTATGAGGATCAACGAACCCCGGGATCGCCAATCGACCGCCGGCATCGATG
>CAZKPU010000071.1:0-2672 GCA_964554715.1 uncultured Thermotogae bacterium
GTGATTGGCTATCCAGCAGTTGGCTTCTCTGCACCACTTCCTATCAACCTGACAGCCTTTGGCCCAGAAGCGATCGACATTGCTGACTTCAACGGAGATGGATTCAACGATCTTGTTGTCGTAGGGAACGATGCAATGAACGAAGGGTGGGCTCAGGTGTTCTTGAACACCGTGAATCCCGTGGGATTTGCACCCATGCCTGCAAAGAAGACTTGGGGACTCCAAGCTAGTGACGTCGTTGCGGCAAACCTCGACGGATTCGGACTGCCGGATTTTGCTGTGACAAACTACGGAAGCCAGACTGTTACGATCTTCTTGACGAAGGCGACGGGGATGACTGCGGCCAACATCAAGGTGCGTCAGGGACTCTGTCTCGATCAGCACGACGTGAACCAGACTATCTACACAGCCGTATTCAAGTACACACTTGACTGCGGATTCTTCCCTGTAGCGCTGACAGCTGGGGACTACGACCAGAACGGCAAAGTCGATCTGGCGATTGCATTTGAGGCCGCGTCTTCGATGATTGATCCTGAGCTTGCGTCGTGCATTGAGGTAATCTTCGATATCGCTTGCGGATTCCAGGGGATCGACAACTTCCCGCAAAGGCCCCACAACGAGATCGTGGCTGAGTGGCTTAACTACCTTGAGCGACTCCCAACTGAATCTACAGAGTGCCCGAACTACACCGAGTGTGACGAGCAAAATGGAGTTGATTCGGGAAATCCGTAGCCCCCCTTGCATCGGGGGGAGACAGCGAGCCTGAGCAGACGACGCCAGCAACTGCGAACACAAGCGAAGCGAATGGGGATGCTCAGCCGAGCATCCCCTCTGCTGACGTTGATGAGGGAGACAAACCAGTCGATTCATACCCAGTTGAAGGTGATATCTCTACTGATGCAGGCGCTCAACAGACACCGTCAGATCGTGTCGATTCCGAAGCGAAATCTTCCGAAAAGGATGACTCTGACACTCGGTTGCCATCTTCCGGATCCACAGCCAGTCAATCAACTGATAGCTGTATTCAAGAGTCAGCGTCGATTCAGCTACCGACAGCTGATCCTCCGATAGAGGATCAGCAATCCGAGAACGAGCTACAGGGCATGTCTGATCTCGATACAGATACTGCCAACGCATGTACGACATCACAGACCTCTTTGTCAGAAGTGAAACCTCAGGCGTGGACATGCGGCTCGATTGACACAGTTGCTTCGACACCTCTGGCAGGCTTTGTGCGCTTCACTGACTTCGCCCTGTGTGACTTCAACGAAGACGGTGTCCTCGATGTCTTAGCTCTCTCAAGTCAGCTAAGCACGGCCTTTGTCTACGAGGGCGCGTCAACGGGAATCTTCACCGAGAGTGGGTCGCTGGACCTTCCATTCCGGCCTGCCTGTTCACTCAATCTGCCGGAGCAAGTCGGCCTTCCGGGTACGGTATTCCTGGTCAGCGGGACAGGGCTCGTCTCACTGTTCGTACCGATACAAAGCCAAGAGAACAGTGGGACCCCGTCGCTCATCCGTAGCGTTCGTCTCCTCAGAACAGAAAACGGGATCGCCACTGTCGCTGTCGTCGACGCCAATGCGAATGAGGCCATTCTCTACCAAGTCGGCGCAATCAGTGCAGCGGGTGTTCTGGAAATCGGCCGGACAAGCTACCGCGAGATCCAAGATCCTTTTGAGTGGTACAGGGACTTCTCGAGTTGGGATAGCGATAGCAGCTCACCTTTGCCCGTTCTGTCACCCGATCTTGAGAGGATTACAGCACTGGCTGACCTAGAAGGTTCTTCGGAACTGGAGATGTTGCTTTACCGCGATGGAAGGATTACAGCGTACGGCTTTGAGCAAGGCGAAGCCGTCCGTCTTGCATCCGTGGACTGCCCATCGCGACCAGAGAGTGTTCGTGTCGGTGATGTGAACCAAGACGGAGTCGGCGACCTCCTGTGGCTGCAAGCGGGAACGCTGCGTGTCGTATTCGGTTCGTATGAAGGTTCGTGATCTTTTGAGCTGATGTTCAGTGCTCCTGTTTTGTCACGAAAGAGCGAAAGAGGTATGTACGCGTCGGCTATAGGTGGAGAACGCTCGCCAAGGGCGAGACTCTCGGGAAGTGTGCACGGGGAAGGAGGATCGACGTGGGCTCGCAGTCGAGCTATTGGTGGTTGGTAGGGATCGTGCTTTTAGGGGCCGTGGTTGGGGCCCTATCGTACTCGGGTCCAAGACCTCCGGACGGAGTCGTCCCGCCTGTGGTAGATGCTGGCGACGACACCCGAGCTCTTGTGGGCAGCGATGTACGACTCATGGGAACTGCATATGACAGTTCTGGAGCTGAATTCAGTGTTATGTGGACTTCAGATGGCGGGTACGAGGATTTGCTCAACTCTCAGGACTTGCTCCGCCCGGTATTCCATGTACCACAGATCTGCGGCGACTCGACGATTGAGTTCACACTCACTGCAACAAACGAGTACGGCGCTTCTGCTTCAGACAGTGTGTTGCTGCATATCTGTGAGACATCGCTCGGCCTTCCTGAAGAACGAAGAACGTCTGAGATCCCGTCGCAACGAGGCATCACTGTGGTTCCGCAGACCAGGGAATCGTGCCAACAGACCTGTGTCCCCATAAACCACGCTCCGTACGCCGATGCAGGAGGCGACATCACGCTTCGTGAAGGCGAGA
>CAZKPU010000071.1:2772-12853 GCA_964554715.1 uncultured Thermotogae bacterium
GCGGTTGACGCTGACGGTGACCGACAGCTGTGGCGCAAGCACGAGCGACGACATGATGGTCACTGTTGCCAACCAGAACCACGCTCCGTACGCCGATGCAGGAGGCGACATCACGCTTCGTGAAGGCGAGACAACACGGCTCACCTGTACGGGAAGCGACCCAGACGGTGATCCGGTGACCTACTGGTGGGACGCTGAAGCAGGAACCTTCACCGACCCGACCGTGCTACACCCTATGTACACCGCGCCGTCCGTTGACTGTGGAGCACCTGCATGTGTGCGGTTGACGCTGACGGTGACCGACAGCTGTGGCGCAAGCACGAGCGACGACATGCTGGTTACCGTGACAAACGAGAATCGCGCGCCGCTCGTGAATGCGGGGGACGATTTTGCGATGTCTGAGTGTTTGCCAATCCTCCTATCGGGGACCGCGTTCGACCCAGACGGGGATATCAAATCCGTGCAATGGGAGATCGTGTGTGGTGGAGGACACATCGATTTCCCTGATCAGCTTGATTCGGTCTACCTTGCTCCAGCAGTCTCTTCGTGCTCGGGAGGCAATGTTGTCTTGCGACTCCGTGCAGTTGATGTGTGTGGAGCCACAGCAACCGACACTGTCTCAATTCACATTCGTGACATCGATTCAGTGCCGAGTGCTGATGCGGGCCCTGATGTGTCAGCGTGCCCCGGTCAAAGGATCCAGCTCTGCGGGATGGGATACTCACTTGACGGCGAGGCCGTTTCATGTCGCTGGACAGTGCACCATGCAGGGGGCAGCTTCTTCGAGGATCCGAGCCTTCAGAGCCCCATTCTCGTGGTCTCACCGGACATCTCCGAAGATCGTCTGATAACGGTCACGCTAACGGTATCTGATTCATGCGGCAGATCGGCCTCGGACGAAGCCTCTGTTCACGTGAGAGGCTTCGCATCCGGAGGTGAATGATGTGCTTCGGAGAACCACATACTGCATCAGGCTTGGGAAGGAGTGGAGGTGTAGCTACCATGAAACTGCCTAGAAGGATGATGATGTTGCTTTTTCTCACAGTTGCGCTTACTGCAACGGCAATGGCTGCTACCACCGATGTAGGTAGCTTTGTCCACGTTTGGGGGCGGGATCCCACGCCAGGTCTAGGCGTTCTTGAGCAGTTCAGCTACACCCTTGGCCCTTCGATTCGGTTCTCCGAAGGACGTTTCTCCGTTTCTTTCCAGTACGGGCTAGATCCCGTTCAGAAGGACCTGTGGGGTACGCCCCCGTCCCCAATCGAGTCAGGGCTTGTCGATGTCACATTGCAGGAGCTAGGGTTCAGGCTCTTCTACGGCGAGCCCGTCTTCCTAAGCTTCTCCTACGACCGATTGCATTGCCTCACGGAAGCCGCTGAATGCGACGTCTCGCCGTACAAGAGTGGTGAATGGACTTGCCACTTGCTCGGTTTCGGCGGCGGGTTGACAAGTGGTGGTATCTGGGCCGGACTAGAAGGTGGTCTCCGGCTTTGGGAGTGGGGCAATGTAGCAGCGGTCCCCGATACACCACCATACAGTTTCACGTATCAGTTCTCTGCCGGAGTCGACTGGCCTCTAGGTGGAGCTACTAACCGACATGCTCCCCAAAGCGTAGAGAGTCTGCCGATTGAACGGCTTGAGACCTTCGACTTGAGCTGTGAGCCATGGGAGTGGACAGGGCAAAGTGGAGAGATATCCTTCTTTGACGAAGCGCTACGGCTGTTTGTGACTGAGCCGAATCAACGCCTTATCCAGCGGCTTGAATGCAGTGTGGATCGATGTGTCGTGGATGTTGATGCCATACTGGATACACCGATTAGAACATCCCACTTCCTCGGCGTAGTGCTCCGCTATGAGGATGATGACAACTTCTTCGCGTTCGAGCTTCGTGCTGATGGCGCAGGAAGGTTTGTAGAAGTCACCGCTGGTGAACGGATTGTTCATAAGGATTGGCGACAGATCGCGGGGTACCGCGAGGGTGACGTGAATCACATTCGTGTCATCTGTCCGCTCAATGAATTCGTGGTCTATGTCAATGATCAGAGATTCGCACAAATCGAGACCCTTGCCTACGGAGAAGGCGATATCGCTCTTCTGGCGGGTACTGGTCAGACAGCAGGTACAGACGCAAGATTCGACAACGTCACCATCCGAGAGATCGAGTCAGGGACCGTTCTGGATCCTCGAACTGAGCGAGCGCAAGAGATCGAGTTGGTCAACCGTGCTGCAATCGGTCTTCTTACTGGTGCTGCGGGGATCTTCGCCTATCGTGAAGGATACGATCTGATCAGCTACGGACTCGTCTCCGTTGCGCTCTATTGCCTGGTTGGAGATACAACACACGTCATCGATGTGCCTTAGGGGGGGCCCCACCATGAAGAGGATTCGTAAACCCGCTGGTATAGCACTTCTTCTACTGCTTGCGGCGCTGCTCTTCGGTTGCCAGCACATGATTGACCCTAGCATGACACACGTGCCGTTCATGACAGAAGAAGGTGTCCCATCAGAAGGAGGGACTGGCAACACAGACGTAGTCGACTACGTACGGAACTTCCCGGTTGAAGATGCCGATCTAGAGCTGATGCCTCTTGCCCCTGGAAACAGATGGTACTACCGGAATGCCACGGCGGATCGCCTTCCGACGCGGCAGCCAATTCGCGAAATCTCCATCTCGATCGAGGAGAAGACCCACATCCTCGATACGCAACAAGGCAAGATTGAGTGCTTCGTCGTTGTGATCGAGGAAGGCGAGGCCGTGCCGGCAAGACACTTCTGGCATCGAAGCGAGGAGGGGATCTACGAATACGGAGTGGAGACTGAAGGATTGACCGTGATCTATACAGAGCCACTCCTCAAGATCCCAACATTCGTAAGCGCAGGTGAACAGTGGACCTACACGATAGCCGATGAAACGATTACTTCGCGCGCCCTGTTGCAGGAAACCGTTGCCACCTCGATGCTTGGAATCTTCCAGCAATGCTGGAGGATCGAGCGTGCCGATGGGGACGGAATCAGCGTTGAGTGGTACAAAGCTGGACACGGGATTGTGAAGATCGTCAGGGACAGTGGCGTATTCGAACCCATTCTCATCGAGACCGAAACAGTCGCTCTCGGCGTTCCCTAGATCCATTCGATGTCATAAGCAACGCACGTCCGCTAGAGCAGGCGACATCGCGTAGCCGGCCCGAACCCTGAAGGGTTCGGGCCTCTTCCTTTGTGCAGCAGCCAGAGAGGCGAAGGTTAACCAGCGAACACTCCGCAGAACTCAGCATGCCAGTTCTCCTGCGACGATCTTCAGTGCCACCACGGGAACGATGACTCCTGTCCCACGTTCTCTCTTCTTGGTGGTCAAATCCATTGCGGTTCAGTCTTGCCCAAGCGTCCGGGGCTGATGCTCGACCTAGACGAGGGGGCATGTCCGCTCAGTCGGTACAAATACATTACATCATCTTGTCATTGCAAAAGCAACGGATGGCTCGTACGGATGGCTCGTCCGGTCTTGGTTCTTCCTCTGCCACATTTCACATCACAAACCCTGCATTCAATCACCTCTCCAGTCTGACCTGCTGCCACGCGGTGAGAATGGCCCGCATGGCGCCACCAAACAGCCCGATCCCTGAGCAAGCTCGCTGTCGGTAACGCCCGTTGGGGAAGACACTGCGATGCCAAGGATTCCTTGCCGGGGGGAGTGCTGTTGCCATGTCTGTTCGAGAGCACGCGGTTGCTGTTGCTCATCTATGTAGGTTTTCTGTAGCTTCCATCCGGAGGTGGTTCCATGAAGACGATTCTACGATCGCTGGGTTTTGGGATTGTGTGCGCGGGTCTTCTCATCATCCCCTCTCTCGCCTCGTGGGGGCTTCCGAGCGATGTGAATCTCAGTGGGATGTTGGCGATGTGGATCCACGGAACCGGCGTGCAGATCGAATATCCCGACAGGCTCAGCCGCGTGCAGCGTATGGCGTTTCACACGCACGTCGTGGGGAATGCCGGCACAAGCAACTGGTTTCATTTTCCGGTGGCAACGCCCGTTGTCGGAACGTTCGCCATCTTTGGCGAAGACGAAGGGTTCCTGGAAAACCTCCAAGAGATCTTCGTTCCTGAGGCAGGCCTGGCCATTCCGGATTCGGTGAGCTGGAACCTCTATTTCCGGCGGTACCGTCTGAACAAGGTGTTCCTTTGCTTCCGGACCGCCTCTGCCGATGTCCGCGTAACATCGGTCCACATCCACGACGGGAAGTCACGGCTCGCAACCTTCAACGATCTCAATCTCCACGGAGAGCAGGAGATGCTGGAATTCGTCATCCCCGGCTGTCCCGAGGTTCACAGGGGGATCTGCATTTCGCTCTGTGTCGAATTCGGCAGCTCCGGCCAGCGTTGGATCGAGTTCGAATCGGCTGGCGCCGACTTCTACTTCTGGGAGGACTGACCTCGTCTCGTTAGATACGCTGATGGCGTTGCGCATCCGCGCGCGATGGGCCTCACAGCGGCGTCATGGGGCGTGGATGCCCCAACCTCGAACGGTAACCCACAGCAAGCGGCTATCCCCCGTTGAGGATCTGCTCCAGCTTGTCCAGCCTGTGGGTGGTGTGGATGCGCCGGACGGTACCGCTTGCCCCTCGGATGACGATGCTCTCCGAGATGGCGCCGCCGCCGAAATACTCGATCCCCTTGGTAAGCTCGCCATCCGTGACTCCCGTGGCGGCAAACAGCACATGCTCGGATGCGACAAGATCATTCACATAGAGCGGTATCCCGAGTTGGTAGTCGTCCCAATCGGTCTCCCCTCCGGGGAAGCTGACCAGCTGTCCCTGAAAATCCCCTCCCAAGGCGCGGACGGCACACGCAGCGAGGATCCCTTCGGGGCTGCCTCCGATGCCCAAGAGAAGATCGATGCCGGTGTGATCCCAGCAAGTCATCAACGCCGCGGCCACGTCGCACTCTCGGATCAAGCGAATGCGCGCACCGCAGGCACGAACATCGTCGACAAGAGGCTGGTTGCGCGGTCGGTCCATGATGACGATGGTGAGGTCGTCAACCTCGCAGGCTTCGGCATCGGCAAGAGCCTTCAGGTTCTCGGCCACCGGCCGTGTGATATCGACCAGCCCTTTTGCCTTGGGGCCCACGGCAAGCTTGTTCATGTACATCGACCGGCCGGGATCGAGCATCGTGCCGCGAGGAGCGGCGGCGATCGCAGAGATGGAGTTCAAGCGACCCGCGGCGAGTGACCTCGTTCCGTCAATCGGATCGACAGCCACATCAAGCTTCGGAGGCTCGCCGGTTCCTACGTTCTCCCCGCAGTAGAGCATCGGCGCGTTGTCCTTTTCGCCTTCTCCGATGATGACGCGTCCATCCATGTCCACTTCGCGCAAGGCGGTGCGCATGGCATCCACGGCAGCCTGATCGATCGCGTTGCTGTCTCCTCGTCCCATCAATCGGGCGGCCGCCAGAGCGGCTGCCTCGGTGACGCGGACCAGTTCCAGAGCCAAGTTACGGGAGTGCTGAGGGAGCATGATCATCCTCCGAATGCTGGGCTGTGGGGATTGTACTGAGGTGACCGGCCTGCAAGCAGACAATCTACCGGAAATGACACATTTTCCCCCTGTTCGAATCCTCCTCTCCCAACCAGAAGCAAAAACGCCCTCATGTAGGGCGTTTTTGCATGTCTCTGAATACGTCCTTGCCCGCTTTGCAGGAGGAACCTGTTTTCCGGCGGCGGCCAGCTGACCTTCACCCCGGCATCCCGAGTCCTAGCTCTGGACTCGTCCCGAGGAAGAGGGCCACGTCTTGTTCCGCGAGGCAGGCGGATTACTCGCAGGATGCCCCCAGCGCGTCCGGCCGCCGCGAAGTTTTGACCGCCCGGGCGCGTCCTGTTGGGCCAGGTCTCACACCTCCGACTTCAGCCGTCAGGGCCCAGCAAGCTCGACCTCGATGTCATCAATGTATAGGACCGAGTTCTCTAGCGGTTCGAACGCGATCGTACCTCGTGGGATTGGATCCGGGTCGTCGTAGCTGAACTCCAACTCCCCGTTGACATACAGCTGGATCCGAGATCCTTCCACTGATTCCCCCACGCGGATCTCGAATTCGTGCCAAACTCCGAGCTCGTGGACGCCGCTGCTTCTCGCAAGAACGCAGAAGTCGCCGTAGTTCGGTGCCTTGATGAAGTGAAGCTCGTCCTCTCCACAGCTAAGTAAGTACCGTGGGCCGCTGGGCGTCAGCCGGAAGCACAGGTGTGCCCGCCCTTCCTCGAGCTGCATCCGGAACCGCAGCGTGTAGTCCATCCAATCGTTACCTTCGTCGAAGATAGCAATTGAGTGTCCTTCTCCACACAGCGCATGGCCGTCCTCTACGTCGCGAATAGACCAGCTGCTGTCGACCGTGATGAGGTCGTACGACCATACAGCCGCGCCTCCGCTCTCGAAGTCGTCAGAGAAGGCCCCAGGGCGAGGTGGGAGTACGTTTGGCACCGTGAGTTCTGCACGGTTGTTGCTCTTGTTGCACTCGACGACTTCATCAAAGGCATCAACGTCAAGAACGAACTCGGACTGCGGAAACACAAGCGAGGGCGTCTGCACGAGCGACACCTCCTTCACCTCCCCTGGAGGAAGGAACGGCACGCGCGCCTCTGCCGTGCCCAACGGCCCGCTCACGCAGACGGTGAAGCTTGGCGAGTCATAGCAACCGTCATTCCTCACTCGCACAATCACGTTCCGCAAATTCGGGGGAAGATTGTCATCCTTGACTACCTCGAAAGGCATCGCTACAAGGTCGACTCCGCAAATGCAGGGACTCGGGTCACAGTAGCGGTAGCGCGAACACAAGGAGAGAGATGATGAGTAGGTTTGACACGTGTCTGGCTGCGGCGGTGTTCCAGGGAGCTGCCAGCCGTACGAACAGCCGTAGCACCAGTAGCCGGGCTCGAGATCAACCGGCAGTCCGCCGCCAATGTCGCGGTAGAGGATCCCGTAGCTGTTGGGTGTGGTAGAGAGATAGCAAGCAAACGGGTTCACTACGTTCACGAGGCTGAGGTCCGCTGAGATCAGTTTGTCGAGCCAGAAGACCGACCTCGCCTCTTCGTATGTAGTACCTCCGACGATGACGGGGGGGTCTACCGAGAGGCCTCGGACGAGTCCATCCTCGCCTGCGGCAATACAGTGTCTGCGGTTTCTCTCCCAGTAACATGCAGAAAACGAAAGCAACGAGGTGTAATCGACGGTAACGCCATTGTCGTTGCCCTCGAAGACCAATCCGGCAAACGAGATTCCAGATCCGTCCTCTATCCTGGCTCCTGTAAGGTTCTGCGCGAATCGGGAATCCGAGAACAGCTGAGTTGTCGTCACGCTGTTGATCCAGTGAGCTGCTTTCAGGGCCAGTTGGTCGTTCTCAGATGTCCGAACCCAAAGCACCTCGCCGGAGTGACACGCTACACTGTCAATCCGGGCAGTACCTATCGCGCTCTGGGAAAGGACTCCGCGGAACTCCTCCCAGTCGTACCAGTGGTGATCATACCTCCGGCGGTACATTTTGCCGTCTTGGTCTAGCACGAAGAGGTCCAGACAGTTCGGCCCAGATGAGGTCACCGTCATGGCCTGTGTCGGGCCAGGTCGAGTAGCGAGGATTTCGTCTTGGGTAGCTTCCTCCCACGTGCCGGGCTGGATCTCGCTTGCGGTGATGTGCTCGGTCACATTGAGCCAGCCGTCTGTCCAGCCACCCTGCACAGTCCACGTCCTGTGTTGAACGTCGCCGGCCGAATCGACGACGAGCACGTCGAACCGCCCGTTCTGGGGGGCTACACACTGCGGTGCGTTCGAGATTGCCATTCCGCTCTGGTCAACGGACTCCTCAACAAAGACGAAGGGGTTCCCGATCACAGCCGACTGGCCTCTCAGAATTGCCAGCTCGCTTTCGACCGTGCGATAGCAGAGGAAGACGGTCTCGCTCCATTTCTGCGGGTTCTGCGGCTCGTCTGGATCAATGCACAGCAATGCGGTGGCAATGGAAGGCCCCGGCAGTCCAAAATGCGGTGCAGGAGCGTCCTGAGGAAACGAACTCGAAGTCTCATACCACCTATACGGACCTCCGCCTTCGGCCACGCCCCAACCGGGGCGATACCCGTGAAGAATCTCATACTTATACACCAAACTCGATCCCGTAAACCCTTGACTGAACGCCACAACGTGTTGTGTTCCTCGATCCCATTGGACCGGGGCGAAAGCATCACTCCCGAAATCGACATAGGCAGCGGAGAGAGAAGAAACACCAAGGCCCAGATCGCTGGAAGCGTGAATACCCGGCCCGGTGAGGAATTCGTTCCAAACCTGGCCTCCCGATTCTTCTGCGCCACTCCGACCGTACTTCGCGTACAGGATCCTGCCCGCATCGGTCATGCAGAAGCAGTCGAACGCCTCGAACTGCCCTAGGGACGTGCATCTGACATCGACCACATTCTCGCCGCCTTGCAGGCAACCATCAAGCGAGGGCAGACCACTGGCCACCGGTTGGAGCCAAGGTGTTGCGCCGCTGTCTCCGCTGCACCCCGAGCTCTCCCCAGGTGGTGGGTTCGGCTCGCCTGCGTAGTCCTCGACCACGTGGTCGGCATCGCATGTCGCCTGGCCACACGAAACTGCCCGGGAAAGCCAAGCGTGATCCTGAGGGACAACCACCAGGTGGGTTACCTCGCCTTTGCCTGTGACCCCAACGTAGTGGATGAGCTCAGACCCTGTCTCATCTCGCTTGTTGGCGACCACGGAATCGAAGTTGACCAGCGACTGGGTCGGCAAGCTCGACTGCGTGCTAGCGGGCAGCCAGTATGCCCAGTTGGTCAGGTCCCAGCTCTTGCCCTCAATGAGCACGCCAGCTCCCGACGAGTCACACGCAAGATTCCTGAAGGAGTTGACTGCGCCATAGCTGACTCGAAGGGCCGCATCTCTGAAGCCGACTATGTCGATATTCTCAAGCACGTGGCCGCTTGAGTTGCTCAGATGGATCCCCACCACGCTCGTAGGCGGATCTATGTCTCCGTTCCCAGGCGGGGGACCGTAGTCCCCGACTATCTTCAAATCGTGGAATTCCGCCGAGTAGGAGTCAGAGACATGAAGATCATTATCATTGATCCGCAAGGGTTCAACGGTAATAAACGCCCGGTGAGGTGCATCCGGTCGGTACTCGTCGAACTGCGGATCATGGAGAAGGATCGTCGACGTGTCTCCGGCACCTTGGAGTGTGACGTCACCGACCACATTCAGGAATCCCTCGCACCTGTACCATCCTCTTCCGAAACTCACCGTGGTTGGCACCTGTGTGCACCTGTGATTTGTGTCGGGGTGTATGCCGACGAAATCGATGGCGGCTTGGATGGCGGTCGTGCAGTCGCTGCTCGTCATCGCGCTTGTCCCAGTGGAAGCGGGTTGAGCACCCCACCACTCGGGGAAGGCCTCGGTGATCACGCCTTCCCTGTCCCGTAGGACTCGGCCTCCGTGGAGGGCGAAGATCCTATACCGGCCAGCGATCAGGTCACCTCTGAGCACAAGAGATCCTGAATGCTGCACGTTCACGGTTCCGCCGTTAAGCACCTCTAGCGTTCCATGGAGAGTGACGGTGTCTTGTGGCCCCACCAGGAGGGTGCCGCCAGGGAGAACTCTGATGTGCGACGAATCCGCGCACTCCCTCGCCAACTTGGGTTTGGTTGATGACACCTCAACTAGCTCGGCATTCGTGGCGCCCACTCCCCACGTTGAAGCCAATCCCAGTAGACACGCTATCAAGGTGAGAGCGAATCCCTTCAGGGCGAAGTGGCTTGCGACGCGGGGAGCATGCGCTCCCAACTGCGTCTTGTGGCTGCTTCGATGAATCACTGGTTGTACGCACTGCGGTTCCCGGTGTCTCAATTCACACCTCCTTGTCTTACAGAGAACAACTTGATTTCGATTCATTATGCAGCTTCTAGCAGAAGAGGAGGCTCTGCGTCAAGTGTCAGATCTCTTCTCCGATGCATACCCAGGGATCCAATCCAGGCCTGGATCGGGTCTCGAGAAGGCCCTTATGACCTACCCGGGGGTGCCCATCATCAACTCCATCAACG
>CAZKPU010000072.1:0-12473 GCA_964554715.1 uncultured Thermotogae bacterium
GACACGTCGCGCCGAAATCCGTGAGATGGACAAACGGAAGCTGCAGGTTCAGGGAGTTCTTGCCCGGGGCGAGAACCCCGCGAACGAGAAGCTCCCAAACCACTTCCTGGAGCAACAGGGCATCCGACTTTCCGTAGGCGTCGGTCTTCTGACGGATGCGGGCTTCGATGGCATGAACGTGGGTCTGCGGTTCATCCCGCAGGATATCGAAGACCCAACGTCGTATGGTCGCTTTGTCCATCGCTTCGATATGCTGCCGTTCTCTCCGCGATCTGTCAACCGGTGGCTGTCGAACGATCGTTGGGCTAGGATGGATGTATGAAGCTGTTCCATGAGGAATGCGACCCCGGGGTTGACGCGTCGCCGGATCTGCCGCTTGCCGAGCGGATGAGACCGACAGCGTTGGAGGATGTCATCGGACAACGCGAGCTGTTGTCCGATGGAGCGCCGCTTCGCACGCTGATCGAACGCGGACGCTATCGAGCCTTCCTGTTCTGGGGGCCTCCGGGGACGGGGAAGACGACCGTGGGAAGGATCCTTGCTCAGCGATCGGGCGCGGACTTCGTGCATCTGTCGGCGGCGTTGTCCGGCGTAAAGGATGTGCGAGCTGCGCTCGAGAAATCCCGATCCCGGTTTGCCGCCGGAGGGCACCGCGACCTGCTGTTCCTCGATGAGATCCATCGGTTCTCGCGTTCACAACAGGATGTTCTTCTCACCTACCTGGAAGAGGGAAGCGTCATCTTCGTCGGGGCCACCACCGAGAATCCGTCGTTCGTGTTGACCTCGGCCCTCCTTTCCCGATGCCAGATGTTCTGCTTCGCTCCGCTGTCCGATTCCGAGGTGCGGGATGCGATCCGAAACGCGCTCGCCTCTGAACGAGGATTGAACGGAACATTCTCGGTCACGACCGAGGCCGAGGATGCGCTGGTTGCGCTTTCCGACGGCGATGCGAGACGGGCTCTGACCACCCTGGAGCTGGCGGCGTCAGTGGTCGTCGGCTCGCTGATCGATGTCGGCGTGGTCGAGAAGGCCGTGCAACGGAAGCGCCTGTCGTACGACCGTGCCGGAGAAGAGCACTACAACCTGATCTCGGCGTTGCACAAGTCGATCCGCAACTCCGATGCCGACGCCGCGTTGTACTGGCTGGTGCGGATGATCGAATCGGGTGAAGATCCGCGCTTTCTTGCCCGGCGGCTGATCCGGATCGCCTCCGAGGACATCGGGTTGGCCGATCCGCAGGCGTTGGGGATCGCTCTCTCCGCACGGCAGGCCGTTGACGTTGTCGGCCTGCCCGAATGTGACGTCGCGCTCGCCCAAGCAGCGGTCTATCTTGCGCTTGCCCCCAAGAGCAACGCGTTGTGCGTCGGTCTGACACAGGTGCGCCGCGATGTTCTCGAAGCGGTCAACGATCCGGTTCCCCTGCATCTTCGCAACGCACCGACGAAGATGATGAAGGGGCTTGGGTACGGAAACGGGTATCAGTACGCCCATGATCTGCCGGGCGGAGTGGCGGACATGGAGTGTCTGCCCGAGAGGCTCGCGAACCGCCGCTACTTCCGTCCAAAGGACGTGGGCGCCGAAAGGATGCTCGCGGCGCGGTTGGCGGAGATCCGGGCGGCGAAACGCACGGCCCGTAGGCCCAAGGGTGCGACTCCTCCCGACCGGCCATCGACGGGGGATGCGGCAGATGAACCCAGCGAACAGCGATGAGGCCATGCCCCGCCGGGGCGACACAACGGTGGGCGATTCCGAATCCACGGCCGTTCACGCATGGGTCGAGGGACGCGTGCAGGGGGTGTTCTACCGCGCGAGCACCCAGCGAACCGCCACCGAACTCGGCGTTTCCGGCTGGGTGAGGAACCTCTCCGACGGGCGGGTCGAGGTGTGGGGCGAAGGCTCGCCGGAAGCGGCGAGAAAACTCCTCCGGTGGCTGCGGATCGGTCCACCCGGAGCTCGGGTGGATGCCGTGCAGCACCGATGGGAAACACCGCACGGCATCCGCGGATTCCGGATCCGGCCCGGCTAGGAAGCCTCGGATGGATCCGCATCCTCGGGCTTGGCCTCCTCCTGCGTCGCGACCTTCACTTTGTGCCGCTTGATGTCCAGCTTCACGCTCTTCTCGAACGGTTCATCGACGAGCCGGATGCACTCCTTGTAGCGGATCCGCTTGAACATCGCCAGGTTCTCGTTGGCCTTCTTGATCTCCTCCCAGATGTGATCGAGCGCATCGTCTTTGTTGGTGATCCCCAGCTCCTTGAGCGCCGAGTCACTCGGGTAGACAAGCGCCGATACAACGGGGATGCCCTGCCGTTCATCCTCGTAGACCATGATCTCTTCGATCGCGGGGATGCCGTTGAACTCCCACTCGAGTTCCTCGGGATAGACGTTCTTCCCCGTTTCGAGAACGATCACATTCTTCGCCCGGCCGGAGAGCACGAGGTTCCCGTCTCTGATCAGCCCTAGATCTCCGGTGTGGAACCACAGCTCATCATCGATGACCTCCGCGGTCGCTTCGGGGTTCTTGTAGTAGCCGGCCATGATGTTCGGTCCGCGGGCGAGCACTTCTCCCACGCCGTCTTCCCCGGGATCGAGGATCTTGAGTTCTATATCCTGGATCGCCGCCATCCCCGGTTCTGCTGCAAACAGGTCCGAAGCGGTCAGTAGCGGCGCTGTCTCCGTCAGCCCATATCCTTCAAGGATTCCGATTCCCATCCGTCGGAATCCCGCGGCGGCGTCCGGGTTCAACGGCGCGCCTCCGGAGGTGAAGAAACGGAACTGCTTGCCGAACAATTTCCGCACAACAAGCTTCCCCATCAACGTGGGCGACGCCTTCGCGATGGCGCGCTTGAGAGCGCTCTTCTGGATGCCTGCCTGAACGCGCTCGTAGAGGACGTTGTACAGCTTGGGCACTCCGAGGATGAGTGTGGGGCGCGCCCGGTGCATAACCTGCATCAGGTTGCGGTCGACCGGGGTGTAGGTTGTGGTTGCACCGACAGCGACCGGGCACATGAGCGTGATTGTCAGTCCGTAGATGTGATACCAAGGGACGATTGTCAGGAAGTTGTCCCGCTCGGATAGCTCGACCACTTTGATGGCTGTCAGGGCGTTGGAGGCGATGTTCTTGTGGGTCAGCATCGCTCCCTTCGCGTTTCCGGTTGTCCCTGACGTGTACATGAGGATCGCCAGATCGTTCTCGGTCACGGGAATCGAAGCGACAGGGCGATGACCGAGAACGACGGCGTCCATGAACTCGATCCCCTCGATGGATGTGCGATCCATGCACACCAAAGACATATTGGGAAGCGATTCGCTGCGGATGGCGGCCAGATCTTCCGTCTTGCTTCCCGAGAAGATCGCCGCGCTCACGCCGGCTTCCTCAAGGATGCGTTTCAACTCTCCGCGCTGCAGATCGGGGTCCAGCGGCAGTACCGCGGCGCCGCAACGAAGAACGGCGAAAAGGGCCATGGCATAGGCGGCACGGGGTTTGGAGACGAGAGCAACGCGATCGCCCTTTTGAACGCCGAGGTCCTGAAGGGCTGCCGCCAACCGCCCCACGGTTTCGCCCAGACGGCTGTAGGTGATCTCATTGAGAACAAGCTGAACCCCACGTCCCTTCTTTCGCTCCGTCGGGATCAGCATCCGTAGCGCCACATTGTCCGCGAAACGCTTGACGGACGTTTCGAACAACTCATTCAGCGTTGGATACGTCGGCATCGGTCTCCTCCATACTTATCCCACCCCATGATCAGGCGTCCACTTGGGTGTGCAGACCCTCTTGTCTTGCCGCATCGACCGGCATACATCGTCGATGGGCGATCCTCCTGCCTTGCCACTCACTTTGCTACCTTGCGAATTGGACGGCGTTGTGTCAAGAATGGTTCGGTTTTAGAGAGAGGTGTGATCGGAAAGGTAGCGTTCGGCTTCGATGGCGGCGATAGCGCCATCCCCTGCGGCGATCACGGCCTGCGCATAGCGGCTGGTGAATGCGCGGACATCGCCGGCGGCGAACACACCCGGGATATGCGTGCGAAGCATCGAATCCGTTAGCACATATCCGTGGTGATCGAGATCGACGAACCCTTTCAGGAACTCTGTCTCCGGTGTATGGCCGATGCTGACGAACACGCCGTCGATCGGACACGGTTCTTGGCTCCCGGTGGCTAGGTTCTGCAACGTGACTTCGGAGACGAACGAGTCTCCGCGGATCTCTTCGATCGTTCGATTCCACAAGAAGTGGATCGCAGGATGGGCCCGTGCCCGATCCTGAAGGATCCGGCTGGCGCGGAACGCCTTCGGATCCTCTTTGGCATGCCGGATTACGATCCCGACCCAGTCCGCGAACCGTGTCAGGTACAGCGCCTCCGTCAACGCGGAGTCCCCCGCACCGACGACAAGCACGCGCTTGCCGCGGAAGAAGAAGCCGTCACACGTTGCACAGTACGAGACGCCTCTTCCCTTGAACCGCTCGGCGCCTTGTGCGGAAAGAGGCCTCGGCCTTGATCCCGAAGCGATAATCACCGTACGCGCGACGCATTCCCCCTCCGGAGTCGTCAAACGGATCGGTGCCCGCTGTGGTGAATGTGCGGGAGCCTGAGGGACCTCGACGGTGATCCCCTTTACTTCCTCGAGCAGGATCTTCGTTCCCAACCGCTCCGCCTGCCGATGCATCTGATCCATCAACCCCGGTGCGGTGGTCTTCTCATCGATCCCCGGGTAATTCTCGATGCATTCGGTTTCTTTGAGTTGTCCTCCCGGCGTGCGCTTCTCGAAGATCACCGTCGACAGCAAGGCTCGGCGGGTGTAGATCGCTGCCGTGAGCCCGGCAGGGCCCGCGCCGATGATGGCGACATCCGTGTTTCGTGTGCTCATGACAAGGGAAAGTATAGGCTCACGACAGATCGAAATCCTCCAGCGAGAGCAGCCCGGAAGCGTTCTCAACAACCGTCTTGATTCGGGTCTTTGCCTCTTCGAGCTGAGTCTTGACGGCCGACGCCAGCTCGACACCTTCCTCGAACAACGCCAGGGTTTCCTCCAAAGGCAGGTCGGCCGCCTCCAGCTTGGACGCGATCTCCTCAAGCCTCTTCAACGCTTGATCCATGGTTAGGTCCGACAGGTTTCGTCACCTCCTCGACGGTCGACAGGATCTCGCCGGCGGACAGCACGGTTCGAATCCGTGCCTCGAGCGGAACCCGTGACACGTCCGTCAACGGTGTCGCTTCCCCCTCGATATAGGTCATGCTATACCCGCGGCGCAACGGCAATGACGGGTCCGAGAGGCGGACAATCTCCGACGACCGCTCCAGACGGCGTAATCGAAGATGGAAAGCGGCGCCGGTCCGGTGCGTGAGCGAGGCGGTCGTCAAGTCAAGCTTCTGCGCGAGAAGCTGCACACGATCTCCGGGCAAGCGCAGCACGGACGGACGGACCGCGTGACCTAGGCTTTGCCATCGACTACGAAACGCCGCGGTCGCTGCGCGACCGATGCGGCGGGAACACTGCAGGATCCACGCCGACAACTCCGCTTGATCCGGAGCGATCAGCTCGGCGGCGGCGGAGGGTGTCGGTGCGCGGACGTCGGCGACGAAATCGCTGATCGTGAAATCGACCTCGTGCCCGACCGCGGAGATCACGGGGACAGGACACGCATGCAGCGCGCGAGCCAGCGCCTCGCTGTTGAACACCGCAAGGTCTTCGGCGGATCCACCGCCTCGACCGATGATCAGCGCATCCAGCGGATCGATCTCGGCGTGGTAGCGGACCGCCCGGTGCAAGGCGTCGATCAGTTCTTGAGCCGCCGCCTCTCCTTGAACCGAGCTTGGGAAGAGCAGAAGTTCGATCAACGGGAACCGCCGCTCGACGACCGATACGATGTCTCGGATGGCGGCCCCGGTCGCCGATGTAATCAAGGCGACACGACGGGGCACGGACGGCAGCGGTTGCTTGTGTTCGGGGTCGAACAACCCTTCGGAGTCCAGCTTGGCCTTCAGTTTCTCGAACGCAAGCTGAAGTAGCCCCTGGCCTGCCGGTTGGATCATCGATGCGATGAACTGATACCGGCCGCGTGGCTCGTAGATCGACAGCCGTCCGAAAGCAAGAACCTGATCGCCGTCGGCGAGAGCGTTCGTGGCGCCAAACCCCCGTGTTCGCGGGCGGAACCGGACCGCGGAGATCTCGGCCTGCTCATCCTTCAGCGTGAAATACGCATGTCCGGAAGGGGCGATCTTCAGATTGGAGATCTCGCCTTCGATCCAGAACGAGCCAAACTGTTGCTCAAGCGCTTCCTTGGCTCTTCGGTTGATCTCGGACACGGTATAGACGGGTTCGTTCAGCATTCCGCCGCACAGTGTACCCGGGAGCCTCCGGAAACGGGAACAAGCGGCCGGATGTTTGAGAAGTAGGGCGTTTGTAGCGTATCATTTTGCCATGCGGGTCAAGGGTTCGGAGCGGTTTCCGGCCAACCGTCGCATCAAGGGGTATCGAGCGTTTGACCCGGTGATGCGAGAAGGGCGCGTCCGTCGTAGTGAATGGTTCACGTTGTACGTCTCTACAACGACGTCCGCCGGGCGATTAGGGATCTCGCTGGGGCGCCGGTACGGATCGGCGGTGGAGCGGAACCGTATCAAACGGTTGATTCGGGAAACCTACCGCAAGAACGGAGATCTGTTCTCGGGGGTCGACATCGTGGTCCGTCCCAGACCGCCGTGTCGTGAACAAGACCAGCAAACCGTGGCCCGGATCTTGCTCAGTCAAGCGCGTGCAGTGATTGCGATGGAGGGATGCGATGAACAAGGAAACGATCCGTCTGACCAAGGGCGGCTATGAGCTCATGCAGCAGGAGCTCGAACACACGAAGAAGATCCTCTACGAAGAGATCCCCGAGAAGCTGAAGGCATCGAAGATCAACGGCGGCGATCTCCGCGAGAACAAAGAGTACATGTATCTTCAGAGCGAGCAGCAGTACTACGAGCGCGAAGTGAGACGGTTGACATCGGTGCTCGAAGCTTCCGAGATCATCCCCGACGAAGAGATCTCTTCCGACGTCATCGGGATCGGATCCAGCTTCATTCTGCAGGACTTCGAGTTCATGGAGAGCGGGTCGTTCAGTCTTGTCAGTTCGGCGGAAGTGGATCTGGAAAAAGGGAAGATCTCCATCGAATCTCCGGTCGGAGCCGCGTTGGTCGGGAAGAAGGAGGGCGACGAAGTGGTCGTCGATCTTCCCCGTGGTACGGCGCACTTTCGCGTGATCGCCATCCAGTAGACGGAGAGGATCCGCCGATCCCGGAACGCCTTCTTGTGGCGTGTTCCGAGTATCAAGATTTGCTACAAACGCGATAAGGAGCTGTTGTGGCCTTCGCCAAGCGCATGGATCGGTGGATGGATGCGATCACAGCCTGGGACGAACGAACGCTGTGCGCGATCAGTGAGAGTCCGCGTCTGAAACAGATGGATTGGCTGTTTCGCGCCGCCACCTACCTCGGTGACGGATACCTATGGGCGGCGTTGGGGTTGGGGTTGATCCTGCTCGGGTCTCCGGTCGATCGCGACTACGTCTTGGTGGCGCTGTCGATCACCGTGATCAACATCACGATCTTCCGTGTCTTCAAGATGGCGTTCACCCGCCCGCGACCGCAGATCCTTTCGCCGGACGAACGGCTGCGCAAGATCGACGCGTATTCGTTTCCTTCGGGACATACCACGATCGCCTACGGAGTGGCGTGGGTCATTTCCGCCGTGTACCCCCACTTGGCCATCGGAATGGCGACCTACAGCGGAGCGACGCTGATTGGTCTCTCCCGTGTGTACGTCAAGGAACACTACCCGCTGGATGTCATCGGTGGAGCAATCCTCGGAACGACGATCAGTTCTCATCTTCTACCCATTGTTCTTCAGTTTGTCCTTTGACAAGCTCGTGAGGGGCCAATTAGAATCCGGCTCCCGAAGGCGAAAATCGGTGATAACGGGAGGCTGTGCATGATCCATCACTTGTCGAAACGGGCATCGGGATCCAAGAGGTCCGCAATCCGTGAGCTTCTGAAACTGACGGAACGCCCTGAGATCATCTCGTTCGGCGGCGGGCTGCCGGCTCCGGAAACGTTCCCCCACGAAGAGATGGCGGCCATTGCGGCCGACGTGATCCGGGAGAACCCAGAGAACGTGTTGCAGTACGGATCGACCGAAGGAAGCCGCACGCTTCGCAAATTGATGTCCGACTGGCTGCGTCCGCAAGGAATCGACGTCGGCATCGATCAACTGTTGGTGACAACGGCCTCTCAGCAGGGCTTGGATCTCCTCTGCAAGGCGTTCATCGATCCCGGCGACGTCATCTTCTGCGGATTGCCGAGCTACCTTGGTGCGATTCAGTCGTTCCGGCTGTTCGAGAGCCGGACGGTCGGAATCGACTTGGAAGACGACGGGATGAACCTCGACATCCTCGAGCAACGGATCCGGGAAGAGCGGACCGCCGGTCACCGGTTGAAGGCGGTGTATGTGATCCCCGATTTCCAGAACCCCTCGGGGATCAGCATGAGCCTCGAAAAAAGGAAGCGCTTGCTGGAGATCGCGCGGCGCGAGGATCTTCTGATCTTCGAAGACAACCCGTACGGGCAGCTCCGCTTTGCCGGCGAGCCGATCCCGTCGATTCTCAGCCTCGATGATGAGGGCGCCGGACGCGTGATGATGCTGTTCACCTTCTCCAAGGTGCTGTGTGCGGGGTTGCGGCTTGCTCTGCTTGTCGCCCACGGAGAGATGATGGACGCCCTGGTTCGTGTCAAGCAGCCGAGCGATCTGTGCACGTCCAAGCTGACGCAGCACATGGCGGCCCGCTACATCCAGCAGTACGGCTTGGATGATCATCTCGCCGAGATCCGCAAGATCTACCGCGTGAAGCGGGATGCAATGGTGGAAGCGCTCGAGCGGCACATGCCCAAGAACGAGGGGATCAGCTGGACCCACCCCGATGGCGGGTTGTTCCTGTGGGTGCGGCTCCCTGAGGGCCTGGACACCGAAGCGATGTTCCCGCAGGCGATTGAGCACAAAGTCGCCTACGTGGTTGGGTCGGCGTTCTATGTGGACGGAGGCGGACAGAACGCGATGAGGCTCTCGTATTCCCTGGTTTCGACCGAAGACATCGACGAAGGGATCCGCCGGCTGAGCGAGCTTGTCCGGGAGGAATTGACGGCGATCAGCAAGCCGAGTCGGGCCGCGTAGGAAGAAAGCGTTATCCAGACGCGCGAAGACTCTGAAACAGAAGATCCGCACGCAGTCTCTGCTGGGGCTGTGTGCGGATCGTTCTTTTTTCGGATTGCAGGCGGGGCTCTTCCTTGCTCTAGGAGCCGAACAGCTTCTCCGGTGCGATCTCCACGAACCTCGAGACCATCCTCACGGTGTTCTCGAAGTCGTTCATCCGCATCGTCGACGCCGGGGAGTGGATGAACCGGCATGGAACCGACAGCACCCCCGAAAGCACACCGCCTCGGGTCAGGTGAATCGCGCCGGCATCCGTTCCGCCGTAGGTCGGAAGCTTGTACTGGAAGGGGATGGCGGATTCGTCGGCGATCCGTTCGAGCACCTCGATAATGCGGCGGGACACGATGATCGATCGATCGGCAACGGTGATCGCCGGGCCTTGACCCAGGCGCACCGGCTGCTGATCCTCGCGAACCCCCGGCATGTCGGCGCCGATCGTTCCTTCGATCGCCAACGCAAGATCCGGCTGGATCCCATAGGCTGCAGTCTTCGCGCCACGAAGCCCGACCTCTTCACCGATGGCGAACGAGTAGGCGATGGTCCAGTCAAGGTCTTTCTTGGCAAGCCGTTCCGCCGTTTGGATCAACACGGCGCATCCGACGCGATCGTCGAACGCCTTTCCGGTGACGTATCCGTCATGCAGTTCGGTGAACGGATAGTGGATGGTCAACGGATCGCCGATGCGGATCCCCATGTCGGTGGCTTCGTGTCCCGAGGAAGCGCCGATGTCGATGAATAGATCATCGATCGGGATCGGCCGTTCGCGGGCTTCGGCCGACAGAA
The DNA here is from genome assembly GCA_964554715.1 of uncultured Thermotogae bacterium. Classification (GTDB taxonomy): domain Bacteria; phylum Bipolaricaulota; class Bipolaricaulia; order UBA7950; family UBA9294; genus RXOA01. The sequence continues at coordinate 10,030 of CAZKPU010000072.1, forward strand.
TGTGCGGAGGAGCCGCTCCGATCACCCCGAGGCGCTTGGCCCCGTCGCGTGTCTGAACCGTGACGCGATGGGTGGGGAGAATCCGCGGATCCCATCCCCCGAGCGGCGAGAACCGCAGATATCCGTTTCCGTCGATCCACTTGACGATGAACCCGACCTCATCCATGTGCGCGTCGAGCATGAGGGTTCGCTTCGACTTGCCGTTTCGGACGGCGATCAGGTTTCCCAACACATCGGTGCGAACCTCATCGACGAACGGCGAGATGGTTTCCTGAATGACCTCGCGAACCTCGTCCTCGAAGCCGGCGACTCCGAACGCGTCGGAGAGGCTGGCGATCAATCGCACTGCATCCATGTCCTTCCCCCTTTCAGCGGGGCGATTATAGAGCAGTCGCCGGAAATCCCCACAAAGCTACTCCTTCACCGCCGCGTGGATCCTCTCCGCGAGCTGCCGCGAGATGCCTGGGACAAGAGCGATCTCCTCTACCGAAGCGGTGGAAAGCCCCTTCAACGAACCGAACCGCCGAAGCAACGCCGAACGGCGCTTGGGGCCGATCCCGCCGATTGAGTCCAACGCGGACGAGAGGGTGCGCTTGCGGCGGAGGTTGCGGTGGTAGGTGATGGCGAACCGGTGCGCCTCGTCGCGGATCTGCCGCAGCAGCAACAGGGCGTCGCCCTCCTTGGGAAGCAACACCGGGAGCGGTTTGCCTGGACGGAACACCTCCTCGTGGCGCTTGGCGAGGCCGAGCAGCTCGATCCCTTCCAGATCGAGTTCCGCGCAGACCGATCGAGCGACGTTCAACTGCCCCTTGCCGCCATCGACGATGACCAAGTCGGGCAGCTCCGAGAACTTGCCGCGCGATACGGTGGGGTCGGCAAGCTCCTTCAGCCCCCTCCGAAACCGGCGGCGAAGCACTTCGGCCATCATCGCATAGTCGTCGGGACGGCCGCCGATCTGGATCTTGAACCGGCGGTATGCGTCCCTACGGGATCGGCCGTTGACGAAGACGACCATCGAACCGGTTGCTTCGGTGCCCTGGATGTTGGAGATGTCGTACGCTTCGATCCTCTGCGGGAACGAGGTCAGTGACAGGATCTCCGCTAGCTCGCTCAACGCGGTGTTCGCCTTGGACTGAAGCGTGACCGCCGCCCGTTCGGCTTTGAAGGCGAACTTCGCGTTCTCGTCGGCGAGCTTGATGATCGCCCGCTTCTCGCCGCGTTGTGGGGTGTGAAGCCGGACCTTCTTGCCGCGTTTCGAGGAAAGCCACGCCGAAAGCTCGGACGTGGTTTGCTCGTCGAGGTGAGCGGGCAGGAGGATCTCGGGAGGGACGGCGTGCGCCGCCGAGTAGAACTGGGGAAGGAACTCCTGCAGCACGTCGGGGGTCGAGGTTCCTTCCGGAACGCGCAGGTGGAACGCGATCCTCCCGCTCAGCCGTCCATCGCGCAGCAGAAACACGTTGGCGCAGGCGGCTTCGCCGTTGACGTACAACCCGATGGCGTCCCGGTCCTTAAGGTCGGGGAGAGCCACCGACTGGCGTTCGAGCGTGTTGCGAAGCGCGCTGATCTGATCCCGGTGCCGTGCCGCCTTCTCGTAGTTCTCGCTGGAGGCCGCTTCGTCCATCTGCGCCTTGAGCCGCTTGATCAATCCGGTCACTCGTCCCTCGAACAACAGTGCGGCGCCGTCGACGATCTTTGCGTACTCCTCCGACGAGACGAGGCCGGCGCACGGGGCGAGACAGCGGCCGATGTGGTAGTTGAGGCACGGGCGACGCGGCGACGCGAGCGGCAGCGCCAGATTGCAGGTGCGGATCGGGAACAGCTTCTGAGCCAGCTTCAGCGTGGAGCGCATCGCCTTGACGTTGGTGTACGGACCGAAGTAGCGGGCGTTGTCGTTGCGGCGACGCCTTGCGATCAACACACGCGGAAACGGCTCGTTCGTCACCTTCAGATACGGATAACGCTTATCGTCGCGCAAGCGGACGTTGAACCGCGGCTGGTGCCGCTTGATCAACGTGTCTTCCAGGATGAACGCCTCGGCCTCCGTCTTGGTACGGATGACCTCCAAATCTGCGATCTCGCCGATGAACCGCGCGACCCTCGCCTCCTTCGAGGCCGAGACCTGAAAGTACGAGCGAACGCGGCTGCGCAACACCGACGCCTTGCCGACGTAGATCACACGCCCCGACGCGTCCTTCATCAGGTACACGCCGGGGGTCTTCGGCAACGACGCCAGCTTCGCCAGCAGGTCGCCGGAGGCCTCCAACTCCTCGAGCTCCGGCCGGTTCGGTTCGTCCGGGAGATCACCGTTGTGCGGCGTCCCCGATCGGTTGGTGGTGTTCATCGTGGTCCATGATATCGTAGCCCATCGCAACAGACCTCAGCCAACGACATCGCCGGAGCCGCGTGTCCATCTGCGGTGCGCCGCGTGTCCTTGACCATGGAGT
>CAZKPU010000073.1:0-6128 GCA_964554715.1 uncultured Thermotogae bacterium
GGTTGAGGCGGCCAAGCACCGTCATCTGTTGCTGGTAGCTCATCGCCCACCAGCCGCCCGCAGCGCCAGCGAGCATGAGCGCGGGATGCAATCCGGTGATGATGCCGAGCACCGTGATTCCCGTAATGGTGCGGACGTCGATGCCGACGTTGTAGCCGCTGGGGATCTTCAGAACCAGATGAAGAGAGTCATCGAATTCGGAGCGAGGGAGAACGATTCCGCGGAACTCTCCACGCGTTGAGGAAACGACCGCATCGCTCCACACTTGGACGCCGTAGCGTTCCAGAATCTCGAGCGCTTCACCGCGATACCCCTTGTGTGCGTCGCTGCTGTGACGGTTGCTGGTGCTGGTCATCGGACGGCCTCCTGTACAGCCTGCGCCAGCTCGGCGAGCGGCACGCTGCCAAGGGCTTCGGGGCGGAGCTGCCCCATCAGCCAGTGGTGTTTGGCATCGGCGATCGATCGTCCGCGTCGCTGCAGGCGACGGGTGGGGACGAAGCGGGATTCGATTCCGGGGACCGTCGCGATCAGTTCCGGCATCGACGCCGAACCGATCCGGAGTTCGGCGAACAGATCCTCGGGCGTCTGCGGGCAGGTCCCATCGACGAGGACTGCCTGCGCGATCCGGGGGAAGAGGTCCGGAGTCACTCCGCGTGACGCTGCTTCCCGAAGGTGGTCGAAGAGCATGTCTCCGTTGACGCTTCGCGCTCCGCAGATGTGTCGTACATCGCGACCGAGAAGCGTTCCGGCAAGCATCGGGGAAACGCCGATATCCTCGACGATCCGGACGAGCGTTGCGTACAAACCCCGCCGAAGGACGTAGCGGCAGGCATCAGGGGGGATTCCCCACGCTTCCATCTGCGCGATCTGCTCCGAAAGCGGAGCCGGCAGATCGGAACGAACCTCTTCGATCATCTGCTCGGGAATCGGAATCGGTGCCGAATCGGTGTCCGGATACATGCGATCGGGACCGGGCAAGACGCGCTCGAATACGGTCGTCCCATCGGGAAGAGCCTTTCGCGTCTCATTCGGGACTCCCGAGAACGCCAGCCGACACCGTTCTTCGATGGTTTCCAAGGCCGTCGGCAGATCCTCCGCCGGACCCCAGAGAAGGATCTGTGCATCGTCTTCCCCGGCGTTGAGAAGGCCGGCCAGCTTTGCCCACTCTCCGTCACCGACCCACCCAAGCGGGGATTCGGAGTGGGTCATGTTCGGCCTCTCCAGGCATGCGATGACCTTCAGCCGATCGGAGATCTCGCTGGCGAAATTGTGGCCCGGTTGCGTGAAGTGTTCGAGAACCCCCGAGAATCCGGGGAGGTTCACGGCGAGCATGCGTTGTGCGGACGCCGGAGCGGTTTCAGTGCTCGACGGATCTTCGTCCATCGGAATCCCTACGCGAATCGTATCCGGCTCGAGTTCCGCCCAGTCCGGGGTCCAACCGTCCGGGTCGCCGATCCGTTGGCGGAGATCCTCCCGGATGCACAGAAGAGCCTTCTGCCGAAACGCCTCATTGTGAACAAGCTCCGGGATCCAGCGGATGTGCTGTACGCCCTTGATCTCGATCCGCGTACCGCCGGCGACGCTGACGTTGACGTCCTGACGGGCGGCGCCGATTCCCGTGTTGACCTTGCCGGTACTCCGTGCGATGAATCGGATGACATCGGCGGCTTCGCGGGCTTCATCCGGTGTGAGAAGGTCGGGGTAGGTTACGGTTTCGATGAGAGGAGTTCCGAGCCGGTCGGTGGAATACACGCGTTCGTGCCCAATGTCGGAGATTTCACGGCACGAGTCCTCTTCGATCGAAAGCTGGATGATGCCGACTTGCTTTCCTGCAAGCGGGATCTTGCCCTCGATCCCAACGATTGCCGTCCGCTGGAATCCTGTCGGAATGCTTCCGTCCAGGTACTGCTTGCGGGTGATGTGAAGCTCGCCGACAAGGTTTGTCCCCAACAGAAGCGCCATTTCCATGGCGATGGTCAGCGCGTTCCGGTTGATCGGGAACGGCGGCGTGTCATCGATATCGTACGTACACGCTGTTTCACCCTTGATGCGGTAGAGGATGTTCTTGCGGGTCTTGAACTCCATCAGTGCGGTACCGTCGTACTCGCCGAGTTCGGAGAGCGTGGGACGCATATGGCGCACCAGTTGTGCGTCATAGCTGTCGCCGGATTGATATCGCCCGGTGGGGCACCTGCAGAAGAGCTTCTTGTCGGTCTTCAACTGCTGATGTGTTTCGAGACCACACCGGAAGCCTAGAGCTTCGTAGGTTTGGCTGGTGGCCTCGCTTCGTTGGACGTAACCGACGGCCTTGCGCGTGACCGAGCGACGATTGCTGCGATTGTCATGGCTCATCATGAGTATTATGAACCCACCTTGCAGAGTTGGTTTTTCGCCCTAGCTTCGACATCGTCCCGATGTGGCGAAAGGATAAGAGGGATGGGCGGTTTCCGCAACCTGCGAACGCAGAGATGCGGCGGCGTGCGGGTGGGACGAAAACGGTGCGTTCCCGGGAAGGATTCTGTACGATTCGACCCAACATGAACAGGGATGGAAACACACCGAGCATCCGACAGGAGGCGTCTCGCCCCGAAGAGCGCCTTGTTCAAGCGATCCGGAAGCAGCTGCCGCCCGTGGAGAACCTCCTGGGGGAATGGGGTTCGCCGGTCCACGTCTTGTTTGCGGAGGAAGTCGCACGGAGCGCGTCGATGTACGAGAGCGTCCTTCGATCGGAATACGGGCACGGCTGGGTTGCATTTGCTGCCAAGTCGAATCCCTGTCTGGGAGCGATCCGTACCGCTGCCGCGCTCGGATTGGGCGTGGATGCGGTGTCCGAGTACGAACTGCGTGCGGCGCTGGATGCAGGGGTCGACCCGACGCGAATCGTCTGCAACGGCAACGCCAAGTCCGATCTGTACGTGCGGACGGCTGTGGAAAAGGGTCTTCTGATCGCGACTGACGGCATCGACGAACTTGATGTTGTCGAGACGGCGGCCGAGAGCGCGGGGATGAAGGCGCGAATCCTCTTGCGCGTAAGCGGTTTGCCGGTCGCCGGATACACAGCGGCCGACCAGACGACGGCTTCGGTGTGGACCAAGTTCGGCCTGTCGCCGCACGACATCTCGGCGGTGCTCGACAGGGTCCGCACTGCGAAGCACCTGATGTTCGAAGGGTTCTCGGCGCACATCGGGACACAGCTTGGGGTGGTCGACCCGTATGAACTGCTGCTTCGACGCTACCGGCAGCTGATTCTGGAAGCTCGCGGCAAGGATCTCGAAACCCGGATTCTCGATATGGGAGGCGGTTTTCCCGTCTCGTTCGTATCCCAAGGCTGGTGGGAAGCATTCCAGGAGCGGCTGGCGCGACAACTTGGTGCCAGGGGCGGTGCCGATCCCGTGACCTGGGATCACATGCCGATGGGGTACGCGAATCTCAGCTCCGAAGAGCTTCGGAAGGAGCCCTCCGATGCACGCCCGTGGACCGGCAAACGCTACTGGTCGGCAACTCCCGGCGCGGAGATGCTCCGATCGGCTCTCCAGCGGGTGGATTCGGAGACCGGCCGGCCGTGGAACGATGTTCTCAGGGCGCTCGGAGCGCCGGCGTTGATCGTAGAACCGGGACGTTCGCTGATGGGACCGGCCGGAATCACGATCGCTCGTGCGATGACCGTGAAGCGCGTAGCCGGGCAGCTTGTCGTGTCTCTTGATATGGGAGTCAACAACCACGGAACCAACCTGATTACTCCGGACATCTTCCCTGTTTCCATCTGGCCGGCTTCGGACGATGATCAGCCGGTGGAGGCGTTCCTGGCCGGACGGCTTTGCTTCAGCGGCGACATGATCAGCAAAGTGAAGGTCCCCTTAAACAGGGTTCCGAAGAGAGGCGAGCCCGTGATCCTCTTCCTGACCGGCGCATACGGCGCCGATCACTTCGCCTCGCACAGTTGCGGGTTCCCTCTTCCCGCCAAGCTGGCCGTCACACGAGACGGCTCGATCGAGGTGTGGCGACGCCCGGGAGCGTACGAGGATGTGTTCGTCTTGCCGCAGCCGACTTAGGAAACGTCCCCGTCCGATCCATCCGCGTTGGCGCTCCGTGTCGAATCATCGTCGTTGCGTCGATGCGAATCGAATGTCCTGCCGGTGGGCTTCGGCCACCGGGAGAAGGTGAATGCGTTGACGATGCGGAACCACACTGTCGCTAGAAGGCTCCATGCCGCCATCCGCACGTTCGCGTCAGCCGGCCACGCAAGAGCTTCCATCGTGGGACGTTGTTGCGTCGAAGGGATCGGATAAGCAACTCCTCGAACAACCGCTAGCGGGCAGAGGTTGTCTGATTCCCCCATCGCCAGTCCGGCGATCGCGGTGATCGAGTCGATGACGATCTCTGTGCCGCCGGAACGGGGGACCCCAAGGAGATCATCCCGGAACATCCCGGCTCTGACCGGCTCGATGCCCGCATAGCCCACGGCGATGTCGCGGCAACCCAGCCGGCCGATGGTCGTTGTCGTATCGGTCACGACCACGGCAACCGATCGTCCGGTCATCCGGGCCAGATCCGCTCGAAGATGGTCCGCTGTCCGGCAAGGGTCGGCGGGCAGCAAGCTGACGCATCCTTGAGGTGCATTGGCGTGATCGATTCCTGCCTCGTCCATGTAGGCGGCGTGCTTCCGCGTGATGAACGTGAACGCGTTGGTCGAATCGAATCCGGTGCGCATCGCAGCAGGGTTGGGAGACAGGTCGAGAAGTTGCCTCCAAACGGATGGGATCCTTGTAATCCGCTTCATCGGGACAACGAGCAGCACACGTCCTTCTTCCATGAGAAGCTGCAGTTTGCGCGGATCCTTGCCAAAGATGCGTCCCAGCCAGCGGGCCTTGCGCCCGGCGCGGATCTCGGACAGCGGCACCGTGCGTCCCTCGAACAGCGACGCCAGCTTCGACGTGACAACAAGCACATCGTCATCTTCCAGGGAAACGTGGTTGTCTGCCATCACGGAAAGGAGAAACGCCGGCAAGGTCGTGCTCTCTGCATCTTCGGGGCGGACACGTGTCGGGACGCGGAGCGGGCAAACGGTGATGGTTGTGCCCAGACCGGGATCTGGGTTGTCGGCATGGCCAACAATCAGAGCGGTCGAGATCCTCAGAGGTGACGTCATCATGCCGCGAGTATCAACGGTCCGCTTGTTTCCGGCAAGCAGGCTTGACGCAACGCCGGCGGTCCGTATACTGGAACGAACCAACCGCACGAACACGGACGACTCAATGTCTCCGCTGGTCGTGTGAGACCCCCAGAGGCAAATCGAGAAGGAGGCATGACAATGACCCGGATCAACCTACGAGACTGTGTTGTGGCCCCTCCCGATCTGGGGGACACTCAGTAGACAGAAGCGTCCGCCTCCAGCAGGCGCTCTGACTCACCCCATGGCTGCGAACTGATTCGCGGCCTCTGCGCCCGCAGAGCCTCGCCTTGCGGAGCGCCCGCTCCCCCCAACACACGGAAGCAAGACCACGACGCCAAGCCCCATTTGGGTTCGGGAGGTCGCTGCTTGCCGGCGCATCGCGATTCCAGCTTGCTGCAAGCGAGTAACCCGAGCCATGCGGAGCCGATCGTGCGTGGTCCCAAAGCAACGAAATACGACAGGCTGGAGTTTGTTAGGAGGACAGGGATGGTTTGGAACGTTCCGGAATCATACACGATGCGCCAAGCTGAGCTTGGCGATGTCGAGCAGATCGTCGACGTGATCAACGCTTGCTCCTTAGAAATCGTTGGTATCCGCGCGCGGACGGTCGAAGACCAACTGGCTGATTGGCAATCGCCGGGGTTCGATCCGTCCCGGGATGCGCGGGTCGTTCTCTGCCCCGAGGGGAGGATTGTCGGCTTTGCCGATGTGTGGGATTTGGATGAGCCGCACGTTCGGATCCACTCGCTGGGGCGTGTCCATCCCGACTACCGGGAGCGAGGGATCGGAGGGTCGCTGTTGCAGTGGATCCATCGCCGTGCTTCCGAGTCGATCCGGCTGGCTCCGGCGGGCGCACGGGTCACCGTGTCGCAATCGGTCTTCGAGCAGGAGCTACAGGCCCAAACCCTACTGAAGAACGCAGGGTTCTCGTTCAGCCGTGTATTCTCGCGGATGG
>CAZKPU010000073.1:6138-12066 GCA_964554715.1 uncultured Thermotogae bacterium
ACATGGATGAGGCTCCGGCCGTTCCGAGTTGGCCGAACGAGATCCGTGTTCGTCGATATGCCCCGGAGGATCTGGCGCCGACCGTACGGATGGTGCAAGCGGCGTTTCGGGATCATTGGGGACACGTGGATGTCCCGTTCGAAGAGGAACTGAAGCAATGGCAGCACTGGACCACCGCATACAAAGACTTCGATCCGAGCTTGTGGTTCCTGGCTGTTGACGGATCGACTGATGAGATCGTCGGTGTCGTGCTGGGATGGCCGACGACACCGGAGGATCCCGAGATGGGATGGATCGAAATCGTCGGAGTGCTCCGGGAGTGGCGCAGACAAGGGCTTGCGCTGGCATTGCTACAACACGCGTTTGGCGAATTCCACCAGCGAAGTTACCGCAAGGTTGGGCTTGGCGTGGATGCGGCCAGCCTCACGGGAGCAACGCATCTGTACGAGCGTGCGGGGATGAAGGCGCTGCGTAGAAGGTTCAACTACGAGAAGGAGCTTCGGCCGGGAAAGGATCTATCGCGACGCGAGCTGGAAACGGATTGAGCGAGTTTTCATCGAGAAGGAAGCCTTTCTGATCGTGGGGAGCGTAGGCGGCGCCGGTGAAGGTGCCGACGGCGAAGATGCGATGGGCTGGGAGGAAGATCCGTATCATGAGGGTTCCGGTTCGGGAATACCTGCAACTTCTGTCGAGGTATTTGCGTCCACAACGAAAGTGGGCCGTGCTTCTCGGCGTGCTGATTCTGGCGGCGATCGGGCTTCGCTTGATCAATCCTCAGATCCTGCGAACGTTCATCGATGCCGCGACCGGCGTCGCGGATAGCCGTGTGCCGCTTGCGGGGCTTGCCGTCATCTTCTTCGGATTCGCTGTTGCCACGCAGGGGCTCGTCGTTGCGTCGACGTATGTCGGGGAAACGGTCGCCTGGACGGCGACCAACGCACTGCGGCTTGACCTCTTGCGGCACTGCCTCAGGCTTGACGCAACGTTCCACAAGAATCACTCAGCCGGACGGCTCATCGAGCGGATCGACGGAGATGTGGAGACGCTGTCGAACTTCTTCTCCAAGTTTCTGATCAGCGTTGTCGGCAACGTCTTGCTGATTCTCGGCATCGTTTCGATGCTGTTTCGTGAGGATTGGCGGATCGGATTGCCGATGGGGCTGTTCACCGTGCTGACGATCGTCGTGCTGGTGGCTGTTCGTAGGTTGGCAATCCCCTACTGGACGAAGTACCGCCGGCTCACGGCGAAGTTCTTCGGCTTCATCGGAGAGCAGATCACCGGCACGGAAGACATCCGGGCGAACGGCGCCGAGCCGTTCGTGATGGGGCGGTTCAACGCGCTGCTGGCGAAGCTGTTCCCGGTTCGTGTTCAGGCCGGGATGCGTGGGTACGGGATGTGGATGGCGAATGTTGCAGCGTTCGCTCTGGGAACGGCCGTTGCGTTTCTGGTGATCTTCCTGCTGTGGCAGCGAGGAGAGATCTCGATCGGTACGGCGTACCTGGTGTTCTACTACACGCAGCAGTTGTTCTCGCCGATCAACGAGATCCGAAACCAGATCACCGATCTGCAGCGCGCCGAGGCGGGGATGAGGCGGATCCGCGAACTCCTGGACACCCAGCCCGTCATTTGCGATCGGGGTCAGGAACAGCTTCCATCCGGAGCCCTTGCGCTGGAGTTCGACCGGGTGTCGTTCTCGTACGATGGCAATGGGGAGGGTTCCCGAACTGACGATGAAGCGATGGGAATCGCCAAGGAGAACGGGGCTGAGCATCGCCCGACGCATGCCCTAAGGCATGTTTCAATCCGCGTGGACGAGGGACGGACGCTCGGTCTGCTGGGTCGCACAGGGAGCGGCAAGAGCACGTTCGCCCGGTTGCTTGTCCGGCTGTACGACATCGGCGCAGGAGCGATCAGGCTGGGCGGCACACCGATTGACCAGGTGCGACTTGCAGAACTGCGTCACCGAGTGAGGCTTGTTCCTCAGGAGGTTCAGCTGTTCCGCGCCAGTGTGCGGGACAATGTTCGCCTGTTCGATCCCGGCATCGACGACCGGCAGGTCCTTGATGCCCTGAGACACCTGGATCTGGAGGATTGGGCGAACGCTCTTCCCGACGGATTGGACACCGAGCTGGGGCCCGGCGGAGAGGGGCTCTCCGCCGGACAAGCGCAGCTGATCGCACTGGCTCGGGCGTTTCTTGCCGATCCGGGTGTTGTCATCTTGGACGAGGCATCCTCCAGGTTGGACCCGATCACCGAGGGATTGCTCGAGCGAGCCGTAGACCGATTGCCGGAGGGGCGTACGGGCATTGTCATTGCTCATCGATTGACCACGATCGAACGTGCGGACGACATCCTGATCCTTGAAGGCGGAGAGGTTCTGGAGTACGGAGAGCGACGCTTGCTGGAACGGGATTCGAGTTCTCACCTTGCCCACCTGAAGAGAACGGGCTTGCAGGAGGTGATGGCATGAGAACGCTGCGAGTCGTTGCTCGATTGATCCGCTATCGTCCGGGGCTGTACTTGGCCGACATCACAGCTTGGATCGCCATTCTGCTGCTGGAGCTGGGGATCGGCTATGTGGCGAAGCTATTCTTCGACGTGATTGCCGGCGCCGAGATGCCTGCAGGGATCTCGGTGTGGACCGTGATCGCGTTCGTCGTTGCGCTTGGAATGGTCAGAATCGCATCGATCGCCACAGGAGCATGGTTCGATATCCGGCATCGGTTCACGATGAGTGCATTGCTGCGAAACAACTTGCTGTCCGGGATCCTCAAGAAGCCGGGGGCCGAAGCGCTTCCCGGTGCCACGGGAGAGGCGCTCAGCACCTTCCGTGATGATGTCCATGTGGTTGAGAACCTTCTGAGCTGGATGGTCGATCAGACGGCGTTCCTTGCCTATGCGGTGGTCGCGCTCATCATCATGCTCCGCATTGACTCGAAGATCACTCTGCTGACCGTGCTGCCGTTGCTGGTTGTCATCGTGGCGGCGCGGGCCGTGGGGAAGCATATCCGGCGGTTTCGCGAAGCAAGCCGGCGCGCCACGGAGCGGGTGACGGGGGCAATCGGCGAGGCGATGGAAGGGGTCCAGACCGTGCAGCTTGCCAGTGCCGAAGATCATATGGTCGATCACATCGAGTCGTTGAACCGTGAAAGGCTGCACGCCACCGTTCGCGATCGGCTTCTGACGCAGTCGTTCGACTCGTTCTTCTGGAACGCTGCAACGTTGTGCACCGGGCTGATTCTTCTAGTGGCCGCCGGGAGTTTGCGGTCGGGCGACTTCAGCGTCGGCGACTTTGCGCTGTTCGTGACGTACGTCGGTGTGTTGAGCGAGTTTGTGGCGGTCACCGGGGACTTCATGATCCAGTTCAAGCAAACAGGCGTGTCGATCGACCGGATGGATGCACTGCTCTCGGGCCTGGAGGGGGACTTGCTTGCTCATCATAGTCCCCTTTCGTTCACGGCGCAGCCCCGGTTCTTCGATCGACGAGCTGACCGGACGGCGTCACCCTCCTTGAGTGCGACCGGCAGGATCGCCCCGATGTCCTCCAACTCGCCGAACCGGCAGCAGTTGCGAACCCTTGATGTACGGAAGATCTCATGCTCGCTGGGTTCCGATTCCCACGGCGAGGGTCAAGGCCGCTTTGCTCTGAGGGATATTTCCTTCCGCATGGAGCATGGCGAGTTCGTCGTGATCACCGGACGGATCGGCTCGGGGAAGACGACACTGCTGCGAGCCCTACTCGGATTGCTTCCGTGTTCGGGAGACGTGTTTTGGAATGATGAACGAATCACGGACCCGGCAAGCTTCTTTGTGCCGCCTCGATGTGCCTACACATCGCAGGTTCCGTACCTGTTCAGTGAATCGCTGCGTGACAACATCCTGATGGGTGTCGATGAGCGTGATGGAAACCTTGATCGCGCCATCCGCAAGGCTGTTCTCGATCAGGATATCGAGCAGCTCCCGGAGGGGCTGGAGACACGCCTTGGAGCCAAAGGTGTCAAGCTCTCCGGAGGCCAGAGACAGCGAACGGCGGCAGCACGCATGTTCGTTCGAGAGCCCGACCTGCTTGTGTTTGACGACCTCTCGAGCGCGCTGGATGTGGAGACGGAGCGGGTGCTTTGGGAAAGGGTGTTCGCCGGGGAGGATCAAACCTGCCTCGTGGTGTCGCATCGACGCCCCGCGCTTCGGCAGGCGGATCGGATCATCGTGCTGTCGGACGGTCGGATCGAGGCGATCGGGACGCTGGACGAGCTGCTCGAAAACTGTGAGGAGATGCAGCGGCTGTGGCATGGAGAGCTTCAGGCCAAGGTGCCGACAGCGACCGGTCCGACGCGGTCCGATCTCATTTGCCGCGGGTGAACCTGCGATGGGTTTTGCGGGACTCACGGAAGAGCGGCGGGGCTGCGAGAACAGTCTGACAAAGCCCACCTCAGTCGGATTCGATCCGCCTAGGGCCCAGGGCCCAGGCTCGGACTCGGACGGAGCAAGAACTGGAGGTTGTTCATGAACGGTTTTCCCACAGGGTACTCGACGCGGCCGGCGACGCTAGACGATGCCGGCAGGATTGCAGAGTTGATCAACGGCTATCTGGAGGCAATCACCGGTCGCGCAGTGGTTTCCGCTGAAGCACTGCGGCAGCAGATGCAGATGCCGGAGATTGATTGCAGGCAGGATACACGTTTGGTCATCGCACCCAACGGCGGATTCGCCGCGTTTGCCGCTGCCTTTCACGTGGCACCTCATGTCCATGTGAACGGGCTCGCTCCGGTCGCTATTCCCCATCAGGGGATCGGGATCGGATCGAAGCTGCTCGCGTGGATCGAGGACCGCGCCGCTCAGGCCCTCAAGATGGCGCCGCCGGATGCACGTGTCAGCTTGGCTCAGACGGTGGACGAAGACGAGAAGGCCGCCATCCGCCTGCTTGAGGAAAACGGATACCAGCAGGTGCGGCACTTCTGGCGGATGCTGATCGAACTCGATGACGCCGGATCATCGGATGAGATTGTGTGGCCGGACGGAGTCTTCGTCTCGACCATGCAGTTGCCGCAGGATTTGCTTCCGGCTCTCCGCGCCGGCCGTGACGCGTTCCGAGATCATTGGGGGCATGTCGAGGGGCCGGAAGATGAGGCGTTGGAGCGGATGCGGTATCGGGCGGAAAACGATCCCGATTTCGATCCGACGCTCCGGTTCCTTGCCCGCGAGGGAAGCGAAATCGTCGGAATCTGTAACGTACGGGCAAAGGACGGAACCGACGAGACGACCGGCTACATCGAAACGCTCGGTGTTCGCAGATCATGGCGCCGCAAAGGTATCGCGAAAGCCTTGCTCCTTCATGCATTTGACGCTTGCCGGAACCGCGGATTGAGCAAGGTCGCGCTGCACGTCGATGCGGCAAGCCTCACGGGAGCGACGCGGTTGTACGAGAGCGCCGGGATGCATATCAGCGAACTGTCCCACGCGTATGAAAAGGAGCTCCGGCCCGGCGTCGAGCTTTCCACGCAAGAGTTGGCGAACGCTGACGAACCTGCGTAGGAGCACTGTTCTTCGCCTGGGGCGGCGATGGGAGGGGAAGAACCAAGTGAAGCGAGCTCTTCGCCCCGCTGACAGCAAAGAAGAAGGGAACGGCAAGAAGCCGCTCCCCAATCTCAAGGGCGAAGCAGGGCTCGAACCTGCGACCTTTCGGATGTGACCCAGACGCTGCCTCACCTGAGCTAATCCGGTAGCAAGCGTTGATGGATCAGCGAACGTAGAGTTACTCCAGTGGCAGGCGTTGATGGATCAGCGAAGCGGAGCGAGTTCCTCCGGACAGTCGTGGAGGAGCGTCGTTCTTCGCCCGGGCGGCGATGGGAGGGGAAGAACCAAGTGGAGCGAGCTCTTCGCCTCGATGACGGGAAAGAAAAAGGGAACGGCAAGAAGCCGCTCCCCTAT
>CAZKPU010000074.1:0-12026 GCA_964554715.1 uncultured Thermotogae bacterium
CTGCTCGATCAGTGGGGAAATCTCATCGAGTCGGATGACGACGATGGAGCCGACCTCGGAAGCCGTATCGCCCGATACCTGATGCCGGGCACGTACTACGTTCGCGTAACGCACTACAGCGACGGGACCGTCTGGGAGTACATTCTGTACGCAAGCAGCCAGTAGAAGGCGTTCGCGCGCCCCATGCTGCTTGATGGGTTCTTTGAGAACCATGGATCCGAAATGAGCGCCGGGAGCCTCACGCTTCCGGCGCTCTGCTGGAACTGGCCGACGGCAATCGGCACCCATAGCGCATCGCGTCTCTCGGACTCCTAACGATTTGGGGTTCAACCCTACATGTCGGTCGAGGGCTCCGTAGCCGGAACAAGAACGAGAATCAAGTCCGATTACTGCTTCATCAGGGATCGGGCCCGGGAAGATGTCCTAATCGGGCATCACCGGCCAGCTCAGAAGACTGGCTCCCGACGATGGGAGCAACACGAGCCACACAAGCAGCGAGGTGTCGGACGTGACGAGCCGGAACTCCATCTCGTCGAGCCTGCCGAGATACGAGATGCTGGCCACCCACCCTTCATCGGCAAGGAACCGTTCGCGTGCCTGCACAGCGGACGGAGAGAACCCGAGCGTGCGGCAACGCCAGTTGAACTCCCTTGCCAGGATCCAGCTCGATGTACTCTGTTCCCGGAGGTAGGTTGCCGTGCCGAGAGCTGCCGACGAATGGTAGATGTCGAGGAACGAGTCACGAATGACACACAGATTCCCGACGAACATCCCGAGTTCGTCCGTCCGGATTCCTGCGTACAACGACTCGCCATCGTGCTTCAGCAGCACCTCCGTAGAGCGCGGAAGTTCAATGCTGCACGCATCTGCCCACTCCTCGGCGTTCATGGTTCCATCAACCGACACGGCTGTTCCATACGGAACAGGGATCGGCGCCTCGGCCATCACCGACATGGGCGCGATCGCACAGATCAACAGAACGAGGATCTTGCATGGATCTCTGTTCATCGCTCTCCCTCTTGTGCCTCGTACCGCCGCATCGTGTCTGGACAAAGCCGCCCACCTGCAATCAATGTGAAAAGGATTACACTACTGCGCTTTCTATTGCAAGGACGATCACTCTCTTGACGCGAGGATCGGATCGGTGTCCGGGTTCATGGCAGAGATGTGCCGATCGATCGCCACCGCCGCTCTCTTCCCGGCGCCCATCGCTTCGATGACCGTGGCCGCTCCTGTGACGATGTCCCCCCCGGCGAACACATGTGCCAGGTTGGTCTCGCCCGTGACAGGATCGGCGACGATGTTCCCCCGCCGGTCGACGGCAAGGTCGGAAGATGTCTGCGGGATCAGCGGATGCGGTCCGTTGCCGGTGGCGATGATGACCGTGTCTGCGGGGAGGATGAACTCCGTTCCCGCGAGCGGAAGCGGACGCCGACGGCCGGTGGAATCCATACCCTGAAGCTTCATCTCGATGCATTCGATGCCGGTGACGTGGTCGTCGGTCTTGTCGGCAACAATCCGCACAGGCCTCGCAAGGAGCTGAACCCGACCCACTACCTCCTGCGCCTGCTCGACCTCCTCCGCCCTGGCCGGAATCTCCTCGACGCTGCGACGGTAGACGATGGACGAACACTTCGCTCCAAGGCGCATAGCCGTTCGGGCCGCGTCCATCGCAACATTCCCTCCGCCGATGACCGCAACGCACTTCCCGACGTGGATCGGAGTATCCACGTCCGGAAACCGATACGCACGCATCAGATTCGTCCGCGTGAGCAGTTCGTTTGCGGAAAAAACGCCGTTCAGCTGTTCTCCGGGGATCCCAAGGAACCGGGGAAGACCCGCCCCGGTTCCCAGAAACACTGCGTCGAAGCCGCCTCCCAGCAGCTCTTCAAGGGTTCGCGTTCTTCCGATCACCTGGTTGACGCGGAACTGCACGCCATGCTCCTTCAAGTAGTCGATCTCCCGGCGAACGACCGCCTTGGGAAGGCGGAACTCGGGGATGCCGTAGATCAGGACACCTCCCGGCTCGTGGAGAAGCTCGAACACCGTCACCCGGTGGCCCAATCGTCGAAGTTCCGCAGCCGCGGTCAGCCCCGCAGGTCCCGATCCCACAACAGCCACGCGCGTCTGCGCCATCGATGGATGTTCCACAGGCGGTTCATCGGCCTCGTGATCCGCGCTCCAATCGGCGCAGAACCTCTCGAGCTTGCCGATGGCAACGGGCTCGAACTTCCTTCCCAACGCGCAGGTCCCTTCGCACTGCGACTCCTGGGGACAGACCCGTCCGCAAACCGCCGGAAGAAGGTTCTGTTGATGGATCGTGCTAATGGCGTCGGCGAACCGCCCTCTGGAAAGCTGCCCCACGAACCGGGGAATATCCACATGAACCGGACACCCCTCAACGCATGTCGGGAACTGGCACTGAAGGCAGCGCTCAGCTTCGCGAACCGCTTCCTCGGGTGTATAGCCGAGGGCAACCTCACGGAAGTTGCGGATCCGATCGCGGGGGTTCTGCTCGCGCATCGGGACTCGTTTGGGACGGATCATCGTGTGTTTGTCCCACGCGATATCCGCGATCGCGCGCAGAACCGCTCCAGAGACGCCGCCTCTTCACTGCGGTAGTACCGAAGCCGACTGATCAGGCGATCGAAATCCACTTGCTGTGCGTCAAACTCCGGTCCGTCGACGCAGGCAAAACGGATCCGCCCCCCGACATCCACGCGACAGCCGCCGCACATCCCGGTTCCGTCCAGCATCAGCGGATTCAAGCTCGCCAGAGTCGTCACGCCGAAAGGACGGGTGGTTTCAGCACCCACCTTCATCATGATCGGCGGGCCGATCAGCCACACCCGGTCGACGGGAGCGTTCGACCTGAGAACGTCGCGTAACGCATCACTCGTGGTTCCCTTCCTACCGAGACTGCCGTCGTCAGTCGTAAGGATTGTCTCATCGAGAACGTCGCGAAAGCGGTCGACATAGAACAGGAACTCCCGCGAGCGAGCTCCGAGGATCCCGATCGTGTGGTTGCCAGCGGCGGCAAGCGCTTTGGCGATGGGATACAGGGGAGCGATTCCGAGCCCTCCTCCAACGCATACGACCTTCCCGAAGCGGTCGATCTCGGTCGGATTTCCGAGAGGACCGGCAACATCCGACAAGACTCCGCCATCGGCATCGATCCCCGCCATCTCGTGAGTCGTTTTTCCAACGTCCTGAACAATCAACACGATCGTTCCCACAACAGGATCGGTTTCGACAATCGTCAGCGGAATTCGCTCACCCTCTTCTCGCAGACGGATCACGACGAACTGCCCGGGGGCGGCGGTTCGAGCCACATCCGGAGCCAGGATCACATACTCCCGAATACCGGGAGCAAGGGCGCGCTGCTCAACCACTCTGTGCAACCATGCCTCCTTGTTCGCCGGCCGAGGCTGTCGTTCGAGGCACGGAGCGTGCGGCATACATTCGGATAGTCGCCGACCCTTCCACCGTACACGCACTCGGGCCTTCTCGGCAACCTCCTTCTCTTCCACGCAATCCGACGGACGAAGGCGGCCTGCAGCCGCCTTCCTGGGTGATCGGTGTTCGCTAGATCGCGGTGGTTCGCCCGGGTGTCTTCGCGAAGAGCCGCGCGTCTTCCACACGATCGAGCCCTGCCACGAACCGCGTGAGCCGCTCGATTCCGATCCCGAAGCCTGCCGATGAGGGAATTCCACGTTTGACTTCTTCCAGGTACGTCTCGAAGCGATCCATCTCGATTCCATCCTGCTGCAGACGTTGGATGATTCGCGGCAACGTATGCTCCCTCTCCCCCCCGGAGAGCGCCTCGCCAAACCCTTCCGGGTACACGAGATCCATGTCCAGCAAAGTGTCCGGCCGGCTGGGATCCTCGCGGTCATAGAACTCACGCACGGCTCGCGGAAAATCAATGACCCACGCGGGAGAGGCAAGCGATGCCGAGAGGCGATCATCGAACGGCACCCCGAATTCGCGCTCGGCCTCCGCGTATGGGATCCGCTCGAACGGCGTCTCCGGAATCCGGATTTCCCGGCCGAGAAGCCGCAGTTCATCTGCGCAGTGACCGATGACTTGCTCCAGAACGTGGACAAGCAGGCCTTCGCCGATGGCCATGATGTCATCGCGCGATGCATTCCGCACTTCGAGATCCAGCTGGACAAACTCCGCAAGATATCGTCCGTGAACGGCGCGTTCGGCAGGCTCCATCCGTACGTTAGGTGAGAAGCAGAAGATCCTCGGCAGCGTGCGCAAAGCAAGCTGCTTGTGAAGGATCATGCTTCTTGTCAACTGAAACGGCGTCCCGTAGTAGTCGACGGTGCCGCCGTACGTCTCATGGTGTAGCGGATCGGTGATCGGTGAGAGAAGCACCGGGAGGATCTCGGTAAACCCCTGTGTTCTTAGGTACGCGCCGCCAGCCTGGACGATCCTGTCTTTGATCGAAAGTACGGCGATCCGTTCTTGCTCGGCTCCAATTCTCATCGTGTTCCTCCGTGTTCATCCAGTACAAGTTCTCGTTTTCTTGTCCGTCGAATCAGCTCTCAGCCGGCTGCTCCCAAAGGGGGCGCCCGATGCACCTCGCAGAGGGGCTCTATGCGATCCCAGAAGGATCGCTCTATGCACCTGCAGAGGGGCTCTGCGCTCCCCCTCCGAGGCCGCCCTATGCGATCCCAGAGGGATCGCCCTATGCGCTCCCTCCGGGAGCGCCCGGATTCGGAGGGAAACTCGGTTCCGGATGCGAAGCGGCCTCGAAGCGGGTATTCCGCCCCAGGTGCTTGCCGATCGTCCGGCGGACAACATCGCTGTCGCCTCGCACGTTCAACGGATCATTCCCGAAGCGCGTCGACGCGTACGGATGAGCCACGGCCGGCTCGCCGACCTTGAATGACGTAAACTTCAACCCGTGGGCCGTTGAGATGACGACCACTCGATCGTTTCCGCGCACCGTTCCTTTGGCAACCAGCTTCGCGAGCCCGGCAAGGGCAACGCCGGTGTGCGGACAGGTATACAGCCCCACGCGGTCGGCGATCGCCGACGCGTCGGCAAGTTCCTGTTCGCTTGCCTGAACGACAACCCCGTTGGTCTCCACCAATGCGCGGACGGCTCGTTCGTAGCTCACCGGATTCCCGATCCGGATCGCGCTTGCCTGCGTGGCAGCCGCCTGCATCGGCTCAAGCCTCCGGAAGTTCGACAAGAAACTGCGGTACAACGGGTTCGCGCTCTCAGCCTGAACCGCGGCGATCCGCGGGACGCGGTCGACCAGCCCTAGCGTTCGCATCAGAGAGAACCCCTTGGCGATTGCGCTGACGTTCCCGAGGTTTCCGCAGGGAAGCACCACCCAGTCGGGAGGTGCCCACGAGAGCTGCTGTGCGATCTCCACGCTGATGGTCTTCTGCCCTTCCAAACGGAGAGCGTTCATCGAATTGGCAAGGTAGAACGAAGGATCCTCGGCAAGGTCTCGAACGATCCGCATACAGCCATCGAAGTCGGTGTCCACGGCCAACACAATCGCGCCACAGGCAAGCGGCTGCGCCAGCTGGGCATCCGAGATCTTCCCCTTCGGGAGAAGGACGATCGTTGGCAGCCCTGCCGCCGCACCGTACGAAGCAAGAGCGGCCGACGTATCACCGCTCGAGGCACAGATCACCGCCCGAACGGTGTGCCCCTCGGCCATGCGCTGCTTGACCGCCGAGACAAGAACGGTCATCCCCAGATCTTTGAACGACCCGGAGTGGCTTGTGCCACACATCTTCACCCACAGATCCTCCACCCCCAACCTCCGGCCGAGGCGAGGCACCGGGACCAAAGGTGTATCTCCCTCTCCGAGAGACACGATGTTCTCCGTTTCGATCTCCGGAAGCACCCATTCCTTCTTGCTCCATACACCGCTGCTCATCGGCCACGATGCCTCTGCGGCGCGGTCGCGGAACAGCTCGCGCCACTGCTCTGCGCTACGCGCCCGCAGCGCATCGAGACTGTGCTTCACGTCGAGCAACCCTCCACACTGAGGACAACGATACTGTGCTCCGGTGACCGAAAAACGCCCTTCGCATCCGTGGATACAGGCAAGCCAGCTCGAGAACGGTTGCACTCGGTCCATCACTCCCCCCCTCCGATGATCGGCATCCGGATCCGATGCAGCGGTAGCGCCGCTTCATTCACCGAGCCACGAGCGGGGAAGCATGCTTCATCAGGTTTGTCCGACAAGCCGAATACGGTGCAGCCGTGTTGCTGCCACGTACGCACTGCTTGCCACACCTCACCGGTCATGACGATCCTCCTGTCCAGACGCACCTCCGCCGATCCTGGTTCGCCGTTACAGATCATCCGTTCGCGTGTCGCCCAGTACTCGGACTCCCGAAACGCAACGAACGGCGTGGAACGACCAAGCTCGACTTGTTCGGCGACCGAATCGTGGATCCGCCGGATGCCCGGCATCAGCCGATGTTTCCGTTGGTCGATCTCCGCCAGAACCGAAGCGAACGTCCGCTCCGTACCGCGGAGTTCGCCGATTCCGATCCCTCCTGTGGCCGTCATGAGCGCAAGGTAGGCAACAACGTCTTGGTTATCCGCCGTCAACGGGTGCCAGGAAGGCCGATTGAGATCTTGCAGGTTCGACCCCAGCAGGCGCTCATCGATCGTTCCGCCGGTCGCCTGCCGAGCGACGTGCAACACCGCTTCAAGACGAGCACAGTCGAGCGGAGCGCTGTTTCTACCCCGCGCTCCGATCAGGGTCTTGTCGACATCCACAACGATCACCGTTCGCTCATCGGCGCCGTAGCCGTCGGCAAACGCCTGCTCGGCGAATCCGCCCAGCGTCTCCCAGCGGTTGGCGAACAACACGACGTTCCGGCCGACTCGCTCGCTTCGCACCCTTGCGGTCTGCGTGGTCTCGGCGACGATCAGCGCCCGTCCCGCCCAACCGGTGACGCGACACAAGCCGGCAAACGAGGATGCGTCACTGCCCGCGGAATCGCCCACGTACAGCAACCGCGACGGTGACATACGGGGATCCTCATGGGAAAGGCGATGCGCTTCGCGCAGGAAGGCCGCGACAACTCTCGCGTGATCTTCCGTGCCCTTCCGGGGAACCCGCGCTGCGGATTCGCTCCCCTTTGCGGATCGATCGAGATCGCAACCCGGTTGCGCGGCCGGAATCCCGCGCAACCGGGCATCCATGGGGCATAAGCTGCGGTAGGCGATGAACCCTCCGAGCAGGTCGGAGATCGAGGCGTGTCCAAGGACTCTCATCCCAACCACCCCTCGTGGGCAAGAAGCTCGGCGTTGAGGATCGATCCGCCGGCAGCCCCCCGAACGGTGTTGTGGACAACGGCAACCAGCCGAACATCCAGAACCGGACACCATCGAACCCGGCCCACAGAAACCTGCATCCCTCCTTGGGCCAGACAGTCCAGCCTCGGCTGCGGACGATCCACCCCAGGCAAGACGCGGATCGCCGGACGCGGCGCACTCGGCAGCTCGTCGACAACACCGCTGCCACGGAACAAGGCCAGCGCTTCGCCGACGTCTTCCGGTACCACGGAGTCGCTCTCGAATTCGATCGACATGCAGATCGTATGGCCGTCGATCACCGGAACCCGGTTGGCGTGTGCTGCGACGGTGAATCCTGCGGGCATCTGACGATGGTTATCCACCGTTCCCAAGAGCAGCGCCGCCTCCTTCTCGATCTTCTCCTCTTCCCCGGGGATGTACGGAACCACGTTTCCGAGAATGTCCAGCGACGGGATCCCCGGATAGCCGGCGCCGGACACGGCCTGAAGGGTCGAAACCACGACGCGCCGGAGTCCGAACGCTTCCTGCAACGGCTTCAAGATGACAGCGATCCCGCTCGTCGTGCAGTTGGGGTTGGTGATCAGCGCTCCGCGCCATCCCCTCTGCTGCCGCTGCCCAGGGATCAACGCCAGATGATCGGGATTCACATCGGGCAAGATCACCGGGACGTCCGGCTCGTAGCGAAACGCCGATGCGTTGGAGGACACGGCGAACCCGGCACGAACGAATTCCGGTTCGACACTCCGCGCGATCTCGGCCGGCAGCGCCGAGAACGCCAAGCGAATCTCCTCTCGTCCCAGACGAGAAGGATCGAGCGGACGAACGATCAAGTCTTGCGTGTCCTCCGGGATCTCCCCCGGCAGCCTCCAGGTACAGGCTTCGGCATAGCGCTTGCCCTCGCTTCGCTCGGACGCGGCCACCGCCGCCACATGAAACCACGGATGATCCTCAAGAAGCTGCACGAACCGCTGTCCGACAGCACCGGTGGCGCCGAGAACGGCAACGGGAATCCTGATCTTGCCGGCCTTCCGCTCCGGTTCTTGCTTGCTGGTCGCCAAACGGGTCATCGGCGATTCACCTCCTCGTGAACGGCAAGCACAGCCGCCTTTGAATCCTTCGACGCAACCACGATCGAAATGCTGTGCTTCGACGAACCCTGCGCAATCGCCAGGACATTGATCCGGCAGCGGGCAAGCGCCGAGAACACGCATCCGGCAATCCCCATCGCACCATCGATCCCCACAGCAAGAGCGGTCACGATGTCTACGTCGTCCATCCGCGTGACGGCATCGATATCCCTACGATCCAGCTCACGCTCGAACTCTTGACAGACTTCACGAACCGCACAGTCCGCATCCTCCGAAGGAACCACGAAGCAGATCGACTGTTCGGAGGAGGCCTGAGAGATCATCAACACGTTTGCATCGCAGCGTGCGACCGCCTCGAACGTTCGCGCAGCCACCCCTGGAACTCCGAGCATTCCCCGTCCTTCGAGCTTGATCATCGACAACCCGGCAACATGGGTGACGGCCTTCACGGTTCCGGCGGTTTCGATCGAAGGGTGCTCTCCGCGGATGCACGTCCCAGCCTCTTCCGGACGGAATGTGTTCTTGATCCACAAAGGGATCTGTTTGTCGACAAGCGGGCGGATCGTTCTCGGATGAAGCACCTTGGCGCCGAAGTAGGCAAGTTCCGCGACCTCGCCGTACGAGAGATCTCGCACGATCCTCGCATCGGGGACAAAGCGAGGATCGGCAGTCATCACACCGTCGACATCGGTCCAGATCCACACCTCGTCGGCACCCAAGGCGTTACCGAGGATCGCCGCGGAGAAGTCGCTCCCACCGCGCCCAAGCGTGGTGGTTTCGCCACGCGCATTGGCCCCGATGAACCCGGCGATCACCGGAATCGTCGCCGGCCGCTCCGTGAGAAACGGAAGCAGCGATTGCCTCGCACGCAGCGCCGTGGCATCGATATCCGGAACCGCGTGTTGGAAAACCGCATCGGTTACGACGATGTCGGTCGCTTCGATCGCACGTGCGTCTCGGCGTTGCTGCCGCAGCATCGCAGCGAGAAGCGACACGACCAGCGGCTCGCCACACGAAAGCGCGCGGTCTTGTGCCTTGGGAGTCGCTTCTCTTAGCACGCGGACGCTCTCACAGACGGCGCTGTAGTCGGCAAGGATGTGTGCCGCTGCAAGACGAAGCCTGTAGCGCTCGTCTTCATCGGTGATCAGCAGTCGCAGCATGGCGTTATAGCGATCCTGCGTCCGCTCGACAACGGAGTGATAGACAGCCTCATCTCCCTCCGCCGCTGCCGTGATTCCTTCAAGGAGCGCGTTTGTCACACCGTTCATCGCGGAAACAACGGCGATCGCTCGATCTCCGTTTCCGGTGTACCGGCAAAGAATCCGAGCCACGCGGGCAAGCGCGTCCGCTGTCCCAACAGACGTGCCACCGAACTTCATCACACGAATCAGTCCGCCCACGATCGCACCTCGTCTCGTCCTACAGGGGCAAGATCGAGAAGATCGGAGATGACCCCCATCGCCGTGACCTGCGGACCGGCTCCGGGGCCACACACCGACAGTGTTCCGTCGCCATATTGCTCCGTGTGAAACTCGATCCGGTTCTCGGTTCCGGCCGACACAGCAAACGGCTTGGACCGCCCATACGCCTGAAGCGCAATCCGAATGGAGTTCGTTGTCGGGGCGATCGATGCGACGTATCGCAAGACATTGCCCTGTGCCGCTTCCGACTCCACACGCGCGGCAAACGTCGGATCGAGACCGGCCAGTTCCCGCAGGAACGATGGCAGGTCGGAGTGATCCAGTTGTGAGGGGTACAGGGCCTCCGGCGCAGCTTCCTCGGGCTCCGCCTCCCAGCCCAGTGTTCGCGCGAGGATGAGCGCCTTGCGAGCCACATCGGCACCGCGTAGATCCTCGCGGGGATCCGGCTCCGCGTACCCTGCTTCGATCGCTTCGACGACGGCGGTCGACAGAGGAACGCCGCCGGAGATCCGATCCATCAAGTATGCAAGCGTCCCGCTCAGCGATGCTTCGATGCGTATGATGCGGTCGCCCGAATCGAGCAACCGCCGTAGTGTGGAGATCACCGGAAGCCCCGCGCCAACCGTCGCTTCGTAACGAAGCCGTGGATGACCGAAGAACCTGCCCGACTCGGCCCAAGGTCGGCACAGCGGCAGCTTGTTGGCAAGCACCACCGACGCGCCGGCATCCAGAGCGACTCGCCACAACGCACCGGTGTCGGGATCTGCCGTCGTATCTACAAAAGCCACACCCGGTTGTGCCAGTCGCCGGACCGCGTCGAGGTCCAATCTACCCGCAGAAGGTGACAGAGACGCAAGCGACTCACCGCACTCCTTGACGTCGAGCGCCTCACCGATTCGGATCTCAGGCAGGCCGTCAGGGTCCAGCAGCAACGCCGAGCGATCCGCCATTCCGATGATCCGCATCCCGGTGCCGCACCGGCCTTGCATCGTTGACGCAGCGGTCGTGAGTTGCGTCATCACCGCACGCCCCACTCCACCCACACCCGCCACCACAATGTCCAACCTCGCAGCCTGACCCTGATTCGTCATCGGTATCGATCTCCCTTCCTGTCAACGCATGCCGACCCAACAAAAAAAGAACCGCAGGGATTCCCTGCAGTTCGTCTCGCCGCGCAGCCCCCGGTCCTTCGGAGCTAGACGGCCATCATCGTCGTCGTACCGAAGCCGGTCGCGGCGGGCGTCATATTCATATTCTGCACGCTGCGACTCCGTTCGGCGATCATGCTCCCACCGTATGGGAAAAGACAGCCGATGTCAAGAGCTTCCGCGAGTCAAGGCTGATACGTCTCTACGGGTGACGATTTCGGACGTTCGAGGTGTCGTTGAAATCGCGCGATCGAACACAGGAGCTGTACTGCCTTGGGCAGGTTGCCCGACAACCCCGCAGCTCCTACGATATAAGAGATGAGGAAATCGGACCGCTGAACGGAGACGATATGAATCGAAAAAACCCGCCGGGACGTGAGACCGTTCTGGTCACCGCCGACCAAGGCGTTCTCGCCGTGGCGAAGTCCATCCTGGAATCGGAAGCGATCCCGTGGTTCGCCGTCGGTGAGGAAACGCTGATTCTTAGCGCTTACAACGCCCCTCTGCAGTTCGTGGAGCTTCACGTCCCTGCCAAGCACGCAACACGCGCCAGGGAGTTGCTGCAGCATCTGACGGACGAGAACGCGTAGGACGCCTGAGAAACGGCCTGCCCGTGTTCTCGGTTCCGGGCTCTGCCATCGCTCACGTCGACGCAAGCGCCGCAGAGTCAGCCTCCGAAGGCCATCGTTTCGAGGGCTTCGCGGAGAGCGTTCGTCTGACCCTCGTCGGCGCTCCCTTCGCCCCGCCAGAGGATGGTTCCGTCGGGACTCACCAACAGCAGATAGATGGTGTCCAGCGACGGCAGCTCCAGTTCGCGAGCCAGGGCGGTCAGGTTCGTGTACGCCGTCAAGGTGTGCAGTCGAGCATCCTTGTCCATGATGCCCATTCTCATTCCGCCATCGATGAACGAGCGCGCCGGCAGATAGAGGCGCGAGAGTGCGGGAACCTCCCACACGGACAGCTCCCGGCAGCGGGCCTCGAGCGCCTGTAAGGCCGGTTCCCACGTCTCGATGAGCCGGGTGTGCGATCGCCGGAAGGCGAGGATGACAACGCGAGGTCCGGCG
>CAZKPU010000075.1:0-12004 GCA_964554715.1 uncultured Thermotogae bacterium
ATCGCCAGAATCGCTAGAGCTCCGGCAATCTGTCCACCGTAGCTGATCATCCAGTCTACGATCCGGTCCCAAACCGTCATCGCAATCCACCTCCCATCTTTCGGTCCGTTCATCCGTGCCCGACCGATCTCTCCAACGTTACCCTCAGTGTATTCTTGCAAGCTGGCGATCGAAGAACAGCGAGGGCATCGACTGGCGAACGCTTGCTGATTCGAGAGCGGTCATGGAGGAACGTTTCCGGGTTCTGTGTGCAAGAAAACGGCGGAAGCGGGCCGGAGGTCTTTGATGCCGCCGACACGTTTGCTGGACGTCAGAGACATCCATCCTCATCTTCCACCCGGCCCGCCAGAGAGCGCACGTCGAATGTGACCCACATCACACTCAATATCCATCCATAGCACAAACAGGAGTTCTTGTCAAGTCTCAGCAAATCTACGATCAATCCATCGATTTGCTTCCCACCTCGACCATTCCGAAAGGAGTCCCCAACACGAGCGACCGGGATTGCGACCTGCCCCTTTCGCACGGTTCCGTCAAGAACGAGTGCAGAGACTGCAGAGATCAGCGACGCAAGTGGGTAGCTACCTCTACGGGCTCACATCAGTGTTCCCCGCAGGCGCCCAGCTCGTCGTAACGGACTTCAAAGCGCTGCGGACCGAGAGAGGGGGATTCCCGGTCCGCGAAGCGCAGGCGAGACGGAACTCGCCACCGCGATTGCTGCAAGCCACCACACACATCATAAACCGGCTACGCGTCTCCTGACTCGCTTGTGTCGGACGAGGGTCCGAGAACTCCCAGCAGAAAACGCACAACGGAATGTCTCTGATTGCTTCGGGATGACTGCCCTGCAACCGGCCGCACAGTGAGGTAACTCTGGGAGCGGACACCCGTCCCGGTTACGGTTCGTACGGAACGTCGGGGCACACTCCTACAGGACGAGCAGCACTCCGAAGATGGCTTCGACGGCGGTCACCATCACCGTTGATGTGGACGATGAGCGATCGGCGGCCATCGTTGCCGCACGGGTTACAGCCACGGTCAGGTAGGCGATTCCCAGCGTCCTATACGCAGCAGGTTCTCGCAGAATCACAACCGCCGCTCCCAGTCCGACAAGCAAAGCTCCCATCCATGCGCGGATCTCGCCGATCCCCCGAGGGCCCGGTGCCACCAGTCCTGTGAAACGGCTGATCGACACCGGACGGGCAATCGCCAGGGCGCCGGTGGCGATCGTGGCCAGGCCGACAATCATTTTGAGTACTTCGATGACGGTCATCGTGCCCCACGTCCCCCTTGTCTGATCTTCACGCGCATCGCTGTTGAGCCTTGCGCGCTCCGTGATCGGTCCGGAGGTACGCGCGACCGCGACAGGCGACTCCACATCCGGACCGCGTCATCCTCACATCCTCATGGGAAGAAGGCTTCTCATTCGCATCAGACCGAGTGTAGCGTACCGTCAATCAGCAGGGTAGCCGGACCTCGCACTCTTAGGGGCGGTCCCTCCAGCAATCCCGAGGGGGTCGAGAAGCTTCCTTGCTTCCGTTTCCTCCAGCAGATGCGTCTCCAAGACAACATCCAGCACCGATATCCCGCGTTCCATCGCTTCCTTCGCAACTTCCGCCGCCCGAAGATAGCCGATCCGCGGCGCCAGCAACGTCGCCATCGCCGGGTTCCGCTCAATCGTGCTCCTGCAGACCTCCTCATCGGCGGACATCCCGACGATGCAACGATCGCGAAAGACCGGCAAGTATCGAACAAGAAGGCGGATGGACGAAAGGATGTTGTGGATGATCACCGGCGTCATGACGTTGAGCTCCAGCTGGCCTGCTTGTGCCGCCATCGCCACGGTCATATCGTTTCCGATGACCTGGTACGCGATCATGTTCAGGCACTCCGCCATGACCGGGTTCACCTTCCCCGGCATGATCGATGAGCCGGGCTGCACCGCCGGCAGCCGGAGTTCGGCGAGCCCCGTCATGGGACCGGAGGCCAGCAGCCGAAGATCGTTGGCGATTCTCGTTAGCTCAAGGCTCAACTCTCTCACGGCCCCGGACAACGCTGCCAACTGTGATCGACTCTGCAATGCTTCGTAACTGTCGCGGGCCGCTCTGAGTGGCCACTCGACCAAGGCCGAAAGCTGCGCGAGCACCGCCTCACGGTATCCTTCCGGTGCGTTCGTTCCGCTTCCGACAGCGGTTCCACCGATCGGCAGTTCGCACAGATCATCCCGCCTCTGTGCCAGTCGTTCGGCGGCTCGCCGTAAGGCACTCCCCCACGCGCCAACCTCCGCTCCGAGTGTGATCGGGACAGCATCCATCAGATGTGTTCGCCCGGATTTCGCGACGTTGGCAAACGCATCCGCTCGAGCTTCGATCGTCTCCGATAGCGAATTCACAACCCCGATCAACTGCGTAGACGCTTCCAGCGCTGCCAGGTGGGAAGCCGTGGGGAACGTGTCATTTGTCGATTGACCTAGGTTAACGTGATCATTCGGCGAAATCGTGTCGTAGTCCCCCCGGGCGTGTCCCAGTAGCTCCAGCGCTCGATTCGCCAACACCTCGTTCACGTTCATGTTGAATGAGGTTCCCGCGCCGGCCTGGAAAACATCGACAACGAATTGATCGAGCATCGCTCCATCCAAGGCTTCATCGGCAGCGCGAATGATGGCGTTGGCTCGATCTTCCTCGAGAACCCCCAGATTACGGTTTGCCACTGCCGCCGCTCGCTTCACGCGAAGATACGCTCGCACCAAGAGAGGATCCGCGCTCAACCCGCTCACCGGAAAGTTCGCAACCGCCCTCTGTGTCTGAATGCCGTAGTACGCATCATCCGGCAGCTCCAGCTGACCTAAAGAGTCCCGTTCAACCCGCGACACATCTACCTCCCCGCCCCGCTTGCTCGCCCGCAAAAGGCAACCATGCTGCCGCCCTTGAACACACGTTGCTCAGCTCTCGGCGGGAGAAGCAAGGCAAATCACCCGCTGCGCAAGAGAGTCATAATCCCGCATCTCCCAACCCGAGTACGCTTCATCCACCGCCATCCCGCTCGCTCGCAACGCCCGAGCTACATCGACCATCTCGTAGGCCCGCTGCCGGTGCACTTCGACAACATCATCGCCAAAGCGAAACGTCGTCACGGCAAGTCGCGATCTCCGATCATACCGAAGCCACTGACAGATGCGCTGAGAACCGATGGTTCGATGCAAAGCGCCTTTGTGATGCGTCTCGTACATCGTGGGAGTCGTGAAGTCGAACACGAACCGCCCGTGATCCTTGATCGCGTCCCGCACGCAGCGAAACATCGATCGGAGTTCGGCGATTTCCGTGACGTAGTTGATAGCATCGAAGGTGCAGATTGCCGCATCGAATCCCGTTCCGACGTCGAAGCGGCGGATGTCCCCCAGCGCAAACGCTATGTCGCTTCGACCGTGTGCCTTCCTCCTGGCCACATCGATCATCGACGGAGATCGATCGATGCCGACAACCCGGTGCCCCCAGTTCGCAAGCTCCAACGCAAGAAGCCCCGTTCCACAACCAAGATCGAGGACTCTCCTCTCTTCCGCTCGGCCAAGAAGTCGGGCGAGGAGCGGAACGTATGCTTCCGCCGCATGGCGCCAATCGATGTCGTAAACGCGGCTCAATCGCTCGTAGGCCGGCGCCGTCCGATCCACGCATCCCCCTTTCTCATCGCTGATCCATCGGCTTGCCGTTCCAAGAGGCCGAATCGAAACGCATCTAGCCGATCACGATCCAGGTCCTTGCAGCTCGGCGCAAGCAACAATCTCCTCCGCCACGGCCGTCCAATACTTGACTGCACCGGCCTGGCCAGCTTCCGCCTCTCGATCCAAGGTTTCCCACGCTTCATCGCCAAGTGCTTGGCGAAGACGCTCGCGAAGCTCCATGAGATGACCCCGTTGATACGCGGACATCGTCATCTGGTGCAACGCATCTTCGGTCGCACGGACGGCGGCTTCGGAGTCGCCAAGGCCGATCAGGACCTCGGACCAGGTCGTAAGGATCTCTTGCAGAAACTGCTGGTCCCGAGGCGATGCAAGCGCCGCCTGCCAGGTTCTGGCCACTTCGATGCGAGCCGCGGGTGCGTTGCCCCGCGCTAGCTCGAGGCGTGTTCGCGCAAGCCATCCCCACAGCTCTTCAGGCGCGTGCTCTATGCTCAAACGAGCGTATGCCTGAGCCATGACAAGCTCGCCGCGTTCGATGGCCGCCAGTGACAGCCTGTTTGCGAGGAAGGACGAGTAGCGATCAGCATGTAGTCGCTGAGTCGTTCGATACGCTGCGGACCAAAGCTCCACAGCCGCCTTCAGATCCTGCGCCCCCCAGTGTGCTTCCGCCTCGACAAGACGAGCCCATGCGTCGTCGATCTCCACTCCCAGGCGGGACATTTCCACACTGGCTTGCCGAGCACAGGAAGCGGCCGTCGAATAGTCTCCGACGGTCGTGAGGATCTGGGATTGCACAACGAGGCAATCCGCCGCACCTAGCGGATCGACTCCCAATCTCTGGCGCAGATTCCGGCTCTCGCAAACGAGAGAAAGCGCCTCATCGAACCGGCCTTCCGCCTTCCGACACTGAGCCAGATTCAGAAGCAACAAGGCAGTTCCCCACGTATCCCCCAACTCCTGTCTTAAACTGAGGCTGTCCGAGATCAGCCGCTCGATTTCCTCCAGCGGCGCTCCCTGAGTCGTTCGAAGTGATGCGAACGACTCCAGCGCAACCGCTTCCCCCCACCGATCCCCGGACTTGCGGAAAAACTGGATCGCTTCCCGACCCTTTGCTTCGAGCTCGGTGAGGGCTTCGCCCCGCGATGCAGTGAATCCTGCAAGCACGCTGATCAAGGCATGGCTGCTTCCAAAGGGGCCCTGTTCGAGAAGGGCCATCGACTGCTGGAAAAGCTCTCTTGTTCTCGTCGGTGATGACCAGCGGCAAAACCAGGCCTCCAGCCCCAGAAGCAAACCACGCAGTTCGGAACCCGCTCCCCTCTCTGACAGCACTTCCGATGCCTCGCCGAACATCTCGGCCGCGTCGGCGAAGTCGCTGCGGATGTCGTTGACAAAGAACACAGCTCTCGCCGATCGCTGGATTCTACCGGCATCGCCTGCCATGAGCGCTTCGTGCCATGCAGCGCGGATGTTTCCCCAATCTTCGGCCAGCTCCCGGAGGGCATCAGCTTGCTCCTGCCCGGCAAGCCGACGCTCGCTCCGTTCGACAAGATCCAGGTAGAACGCCACATGACGTTTCTTCGAAGGCTCAATCCTCTCACCGACACGACCCTGCTGCCCGCAGACAAACTGGCGGAGCGCCTCATGGATGGCAAAGCGTGTCGTCGACGTACGCCGGATGAGACCGCGATCCACAAGCTGGGCCACATCGGAAGGGCTTGCGCCACCGACTGTGGCCGCTGCCTCTGTGGAGAATCCCCCCTGGAAAACGCTCAACCGCACCAGGACCGCCTGTAATCTTGGAGACAGCGTCTTCCACGCCGCGGTGTAAACCTGGAGAAGACTCCGATGGCGAGAGGCCGGTAGCTCCACCTCGGAGCGTAGCAGTTCCAGATCGCGTTCGATCGTCTCCGCAATCTCCTCCGCCGGAAGAACCCGTGCCCAGCGCGCGGCCATCTCGATCCCCAACGGATGCCCGGCAATGAAACGGCAGATCCTCTCCGCCGCCTCAACGACGGAGCTTGTGACAACGAACGACTCCGAGGCCCGCCGCGCGGCCTTCAGGAACAGCTGTACCGCCGGCGCCTTCCGCCGCTGTTCCGGAAGTGCATGCGAATCCTGAGGTTCAACGGACAAGCCGCCTACCCTCATCACCCATTCCCCCTGGATATCCAACGGCCTCCTCGCCGTCACAAGAAGCACGATCGACGGTGCCGTCTCCAGCATGGCTTTGATGACAGAGAC
Organism: uncultured Thermotogae bacterium; assembly: GCA_964554715.1. Lineage (GTDB taxonomy): Bacteria > Bipolaricaulota > Bipolaricaulia > UBA7950 > UBA9294 > RXOA01. Next base: position 5,918 of record CAZKPU010000075.1, read on the forward strand.
GCCATCTCCGATGTGATCCGCTTCATCAAGGAGGATCAGCGATTTCCGGCGCCCCAGTTGCTCTGCAAGCGATCCCCGAACCTGCTGCTCAGCTGAGCCACGCGGTCTAAGCGGGATCCCCGGGCCACGACCCAACGTGTCGAGGATCACGGAAACGGTCATGTTGGCGGAGTGAACGGAAGAGAGCGGTATGAAAGCCACACCGTCCGGGAAGAGCCGTCCCGCTTGAGCCGTCGCTTCGACGGCAAGACGTGTCTTCCCCACACCACCGATCCCCGTCAAACTGATCAAGCGAGCTCCATCTTCGATCAGATCATGGATTCTCCGGAGTTCCTCGTGCCTTCCCTCGAACTCCGTCGGATACGAGGGAAGACCGATCAGCGGCGGTGCCGATCGGACAAGCGGGGCCCCATCGTCTTTGCTCGCTCGCAGCGAGTCCGCCAGCGCCTCCGTTTCCGCGGACGGCTCCAGGCCAAGCTCACGCCGCAGAGCGCTTGCACACGCTTCGTAGACCCGAAGAGCTTCTCTCCGCTGCCCGTCCGACGAAAGGAGCTCCATGAGCCGCCGCTGATGCTCTTCGTTCAGTATGTCGATCGCCACCAGCAAGCGGGCATACCGGATGGCTTCTTTGAGGGCACCCTGTCTCTGTAACTCCCCGATGATCAGATCCAGCGCATCGGCTTGATCCACCCGCAAAGCTTCGCCTTCCGACAACTGCCACTGCTCGAACGGCTCGCTGTCATCGATATGGAACCCCTCGAGAAACCTCCCGTTGATCTCACCTACGATCTTCGTGAGTTCTTTCACGCCTTCCCGAGTCCCGCCACTCCCGGCAGCTCTCAGAGCGCTCTGCGCCTGAGACAGACAGTCCCGCAGCACAACAACGTCGGTGCGAACCGGGTCGGTCTGAGTCAATGCAATGGTGTGCCGCCCTGCATCAAGCCACGGACCGATCTTGCTCCGTCGCAGCATCCACAAGAGGTTCCTCAGATACGCATACGCTTTGTCCGATGGGGCCTCCGGCCACAGCAACGCAGCGAGGTTCTCTCGACTGTGTCCTTGACGCGTTGTCGCCAGGTACGCGACAAGCGCCAACGCCTTGCGTCTGGAGAACGTGACCGGATCTTGGCCACACTCGATCCGCGGGAAGCCGAACAAGTGGATTCGAAGTTCGTCTGGCACGCGTCTACCTCCGCGCTTGCATTCTACCACGCTCAAGCAGGAGACGCCGGGGAGACGCACGCTTCCGATGGTGGTAGTAGGTCAATACGTCACTCAGGAGACAGATGGATCCCTTTCATGTACTCGATCGCATCCATGAGCGCACGCGGATCGAGAGCGCAGCTACAGAACCCGAGCACGCGCAGTTTCTCTGGTCTCCGCCGTGGCTTGAGCTCTCATCCGATACCGGCGGGATGACCCTTGGTGACGGAAAAGCCCTGTTGACAGCGCCAGCACGCTTGTATACCGGAGAACCGGTCCGGACTCAACTCGCCGCACGGCGCATCTTGGAACTCGAGACAGCCAGGCTTCTTCTCAGAACGCACACGACGGACCGATCGCTCCTTGCGTGGATTCGGCAGACACACGAAAGCGCCCTTCGACAGTGCTACGCGGCAAGTGGGTGCGTTGTCGGCGAGTGCTCGCTTGTGGCCATCGCATTCATGCGCTACGCTGCCGCCTCACCGTGGGATCGATCGGGCCAGCTTCTTGCACGGCAGATTCAGAATCTGAGGCACCTTCGAAGTACCCGCAACCGCTGGCTTCGGGTTCCCTTCTACTACACGCTGCTCACGCTGCTCGAATCCGCTCCCATCTGTGCTGCGGCCCGCGATGAATTGCAGTTCGCACGCCCCAGCTGTCATCAGGCCTCTCGACGGATTCGAGTTCCACAGCCCTATCGCCACCGACGCGAGGAAATCCTCGAGGCGGTCGCTGCGGCCACAGGAAGCACACCGTAGGATCCCGTCGGATCATCCCACCTGGCGCAAGACGGCCACGCCAAGTACCCTTGATCGGCAAGGCAAAGGAGTTGGCGTGAAGCAGCAGAGCGATCAAGACCGCTTGGTGCGTGTGCCCTCCACGGGCATCGAGCGCGGGTTGGAGCTTGTCGCCCAAATCGCTTTGGGGATCGGGATGGCGCTGCTCTACTTACGCTTCGCTCCGCTGCGCGATGCGACGTCTTGGGCGACGCTTGCGGGGTTGTTCTCATTGGTCGCTTTCTCCGTTGCGTTGTATGTGGCGCTCAGCTTCGCTCGGAGGCTTCCGATCACTTCCCTCCCGCATGTTTCGCGCATCCGCAAGTCGAACATCGACTCGTACGCACGGCTGTTGCGGACGTTCATCGCCTTTCTCAAGGCGTTCTCGCTGCTTTTGCTCGGAGTCTCGGAGTGGATGTGGATCCAGGTTGCGCTCGGAGTTTCCGAGGCCTTCACGTGGGTTCTGATCCCCGTAGGCGTTCTGCTCATTGCCGGAGCGTTTCTCGCTTTCTACTGGGCGGTTAAGCGGCTGGGATAGGATCCCGTCGGATGCTCACTGCGGGTCCCACACAGTCTGGCGCACGTTGGATCTCCTCAGCCCGGACGCCGTTCCTGCCTTCCCAAACGATCGCTGCAGCCATGCGTGAAAGATGCGGAAGCTACTGCCCGCTGTTGCCGCCAAGACACGTCTTACACAACGCCTCGTAGTGATGTGTGGCGATTCGCGTTCCATCGGGCATCGATAGATACGCCGTTCCCGACTCGTTGTCCCAGATCTCCGAAATCGCGCACCAGTGGAGAGTCCGGCCGGCGTCCTCGCCGCATCCGCTCACGATCGTCAGGGTTTCCCCGCTGGCGAGTACAACACCCTCCGGGATGACGTAGTTCCTTCCGGCGTCACTGCGGACCACCCATCCGGATAGATCCACAGCATCCTCACTCAGGTTCTGGAGCGTCAAGTACTCGTCCTCCAGCAGTAGGCGATCATCCGTATCATCCCCCCCGGCGTCGTAGTGGAACGGTGCAACGAAGTCGACCTGCGGAGGCTCCGAAGAGAGGTCGTTCCAGATGACCGCCACACTCCACACGGCAAACAGAACCGCCAATACCGTCATCAAGACTCCGGCCGTCGAGGAATCGTTCACGCTGTCTTCCTTTCTCCTTGTCGGTGCGAGGCCTGATCTCCCGGCACACCAGAGATCAGGGTGTCTCTTCCCACGCGACGGATCTCCGGATCGTTCAGGCGAAAAGCATCCGACATCCGCGCGATGCCGAGATCGCCGAACGCCGCGACGGAACCTCCGTCGCCCATGATCTGGGGCGAAACGAAGACCGAGAGGCGATCCACCCAGCCGGCACGAAGCAGTCTCGTTGCGGTGTCCGCTCCGCCCTCGACCAACACGGAATTGATCCCCGCTTCTCCCATTCGCCGCCAGGCCTTCTCTAGATCGACGCTCCCGTCGGGCGCTTGGAGCCGCCATATCGAGGCTCCGGCCCGGCCGAGCTCACGCTCGCGCTCCGTAGACATCCGCGCGGTAATCACGGTTGTCTCGCCCGGCTCGGCAAGCATCCTTGCCGTTGGTGGCGTCCTGCCTCCTCCATCCAGCACGAACCGGTGCGGATGGCACCCGTCCACCGATCTCACGGTGAGCCTGGGGTCGTCTGCAAGGACTGTTCCAACCCCTACGACAACAGCGGCATGCGCCCGGCGCCATCGATGAACCATCCGTCTCGATGTTGAAGACGAGATCCACTTGGCGTCTCCCGTCCGAGTCGCAATCCGTCCGTCAAGGGTGATCGCAAGCTTCAGATGCACAAACGGCAGTCCACTGCAGATATGCTTCTCAAACGCTTCATTCAGTCGCATCGCCTCGGCTTGGCAGATTCCCACAGTCACATCGATCCCGGCGTCGCGAAGCAGGCCGATGCCTTCCCCCGCAACCAGCGGGTTCGGATCCTTCCGTGCAACAACCACCCGTGACACACCCGCACGGATGATCGCTTCCGTGCAAGGCGGCGTCTTGCCGTGATGACAGCAAGGTTCAAGGTTGACGTACAGAGTTGAGCCCCTCGCGGCTTCACCCGCTCGAGCCAGCGCGTGGACCTCTGCATGCGAACCACCGTACCGTGCATGGTAGCCGTGCCCGATGTCGACGCCGTTTCGTACGACAATCGCTCCGACAAGCGGATTAGGGTGCACCGCGCCCTCGCCCAATCTCGCCAGCGCGAGGGCTCTCCGCATCCAGACAATGTGTTTCATGATGGCTGGTTGCCTGATCCGGCAGAGATCAACTCGCGGATCGCCGTGACGGGATCCGGCGCGCTGTAGATCGCCGAACCGGCAACGGCGACATCGGCGCCTGCCTCGATCACCGCACGGATGTTTCCCTTGTGGATTCCCCCGTCCACGTGGATCTGCAGCCGATCGCCGGCATTCTTACGGAGCCATCGGATGCGATCAAGCGCCTCCGGGAGGAAGGCCTGTCCTCCGAACCCCGGCTCAACACTCATCACAAGGACCAGATCGATGCGATCCAGCCAACGAGAGATGCGATCAAGCGGCGTGCCGGGCCGCACGGACAGCCCCACTCTTGCCCCGGTCGTGCGCAATGCCTCGATCGTATCGGGGGTTGAGTCGGCGCTCTCTTCGTGAAACGTGATCGAGTCACCTTCTCGCACATCGAACTGCGGTCCGTACACACGTGGATGTTCGATCATCAAGTGGATATCGAGTGGCCTTGCGACCCCTTCGCGGAAACGGTTGACAACTGGCGGTCCGATCGTCAGATTGGGGACGAAATGCCCGTCCATGACGTCGACATGGAAGCTGCTGGCCCACGGTTCAAGCAGGAGTGCTTGGCTCCTCAGGCACCCGAAATCCGCTGAAAGCAGGGAGGGTGCAACCTTGATGTCGTTCATCATCGCCTCCGGCTGGATGACAGAATCATCAGAAGCTGCAGCGCCGCCACGGCAGCCGATGCAACATACGTCAGCGCGGCCGCAAAGAGGACTTCCTTCACAATGCCAAGTTCCTCTTCGTTCACCATTTGCGACGATCGCAGCGCAGCGACAGCGCGTCTGCTTGCATCGAACTCAACGGGAAGCGTGATCAGTGTGAACAGAACCGCTGCTGAGAAGAGGACGACCCCCACAGTGACCAGGGAAGAGAACTGGAAAACCATGCCGACAATGAACAGCGGAATCGCCAATTGGGAACCGATCCGTGCCGCCGGCACCATCGCCGATCGCAACACGAGCGGCTTGAACCCTTGGGCATGCTGGATGGCATGCCCCGCCTCATGTGCGGCCACGCCGATCGCTGCAATGGATCCCGAATCCGGATCGGAGAGGCGTAGCGTCCGTTCACGAGGATCGTAGTGATCCGACAGATTTCCGCGCCGCGTCTTCTCGATCGATACACCCTGAACGAACTGTGATGCCATGACCCGCTTCGCGACGGACGCAGCAGAGGTCGGAGTGGCCGTCTCTACGCGGGAATAGCGGTTGTACGTAGAGCGCACCTTGTACTGCGCGTAGGCCGCAAGGAAAAGCGCTGGCAACACGATCAAGATGCTTGAGCCAAACAGCGGATATCCCCAGGCAAACACGTGTACATCTCCTTTTCGAACGCGAACGGCGACAGTATACGGGGGCGTCGAAAGCACAACAAGAGCAACCCCGCTCCCTCACGCCTTGCCGCCAGTCGCCGGTTCGCTCTGACCGGCGATCGCACCGGGAAGCGGGAATGCTCGGTTACGGATTTCCAGCCTGCATCAGGTTTGAAGGACGCTTCCCTGTCACGATCGCCATGAAGAGGATCAGCGTGTTGGCGAGAGAGCCGATAAGCCGGATCCTGTCGTGGGAGATCATCTATCTATGCAGCCAACCCGAAGGCTCGGGCGGGCAGCCCTCAAGCGCCTTCCTACTTGGCCTTGCTCCGGCCAGGGTTTGCCAAGCCGTCTCGGTCACCCGAAACGCTGGTGGTCTCTTACACCACCGTTTCACCCTTGCCCGGCGTGAAACGCCGTCGGCGGTCTGTTCTCTGTGGCACTTTCCCTAGGGTTCCCCCCGCTGGGATTTCCCCAGTGGCCCGCCCTGCGGAGTCCGG
>CAZKPU010000076.1:0-7945 GCA_964554715.1 uncultured Thermotogae bacterium
ACAGAGGCCCTTTGAGTCGATGACGGATCGAGACCATGCACGCCGCCGTGTTGATAAGAGCTCGGGAGACGGCGAGCGGTCCTACGGCCCTCGGCCCCTTGGCCAGTAGATCGGCGTGGGCGCTCTCGATGGTCTGCATTCCCCCGATGCCGGAGCCGATGATCACTCCCGCTCGATGCTCGTCGAACGGAAAGCCGTCCGAACCGGGGCTCGGGCCCGAGCCCGAACCCAGGCAGGCGTCCGCCATCGCCAGATCCGCGGCGACCATACCGAAGTGTGTGAAGCGATCGATCCGTTTTGCCTGCTTGTGGTCGATCCAGTCCTCGGCGGCGAAGTCCTTGACCTCGCCGGCCATCTGAGAACGGAAGCCCGCGGGGTCGAACAACGTGACGCGGGAGATGCCGTTCCGGCCCACTAGCAGGGCCTCCCAAAAGGCTTCCTGCCCGATCCCGATCGGAGTGATCACTCCGATGCCGGTGACGACAACCCGATGTGGATTCATCATTGGCGGATTCTCCTTGACGAGTGCCACCAGCAACTACGCGAACGTTCCCGGCGAGGAAACGGCGATGCGAGATCTTCGGCCCAGGCAGCACGTGCATCGCGAGACCTTTCCCCCAGCGGATGCGATGAACTCCTTGTCATGGTTGCAGGCTCCTTGTTCTGTAAGGAGAGTCTTGAACAGCACAAGGTGAGTATAGCTCGAACGGATTGCTCGACTTGACGGTGCGGATCTCGCTCCTTGCCCCGCCGCTTTCGCATAGGTGGCCAAGAAAGACCTAACCACAAGGAGCTGCGCGGCTCTTGGAGGCAGGGCAGAGAGTGGAGACGGCGTTGCTCGTCACGATTCAAGCCGAGCGATTGGCGCTGACAACAGTGTTTGTCCCGCACTAGGCCGGACGATCGGTGTCGACCGCTTCGAACTCCTCACGAGTCAGGCCGAAGAGGATGTCATCCACGTACCGTCCGTTCAGGAAGAACTGCCGTCTGCGGCGGCCTTCTTCCGCGAATCCGAGCTTCTTGTGCAGTGCGATCGATGCTGCGTTTCCGTCAACGCAGGCCGAGTTGCATTTCTGGAAGCGCTGCTCGTGAAATGCGTATCGAAGCAGCATCTTGACTGCATCCTCGGCGAATCCGTTGTTCCTGAACGGTTCATGGACGCTGACTCCGAAGCCGAACGTGCCGTTCTTGGAGCTTCGGGAGTGGAGCGAGATCGCCCCGGCCAACGTTCCGGGCAGATCCAGAGGTTCGATGGCGAATACAATGACCCCGTCTACAGTTTTGCAGAACGCTCGCTTCTCGAGTTCGATCCGTAGTGCCTCCACCGATGTGGGAAGCTCGATCCCCAGTTGGAGGAGCTGCCTTGCGGTGCTGTCCAATGAAGCCACATACGCTGCCTCGGCATCGCCCACGCTCAGCCCGCGAAGCAGAACCTTCTTCCCTGTCCAGAAGTAGCGATCGTAGTCAAAGTCGTCGGAAGCTGCCTGATGACGCATAGTCCGCTCACCTCACACGACGATACTACCCGACGCCCTGCCCGGAGCAAACGCCATGCATTGAACTCGCTCCATGACGGAGAAGGGGCGCTGGATTGCGAGAGATTTGTGTAGAAAGGAAGGCAAAGATATGATAAACAAGTAGTGACTGACACGCAAACTCAAGATGCTCTTCTTCAACGAGTGTTCAAGGGAGAAGCGATGAACCGTTCGATTCGATCGACGTTGTGGGCCATCACAAGGCGCATCCCGTGCGCCGCTGCGATCCTTGCCGGGGTTCATCTGATGGCGCAATGGATCGCTGTTGGCGATCTTGCCGCTGCGTGGCGATCCTTCACGCGTGCGTGGGCCACACGGCCGATCCTGTTGGGGTTCGGCTGGTTGGCAATCTCCGCAGCGGTTGCCTACGCGCTGCGTCTCGGGACTCGTTTCCGTCGCCGGAAACGCAACGGCTAGGGACCTCTTGGCGCCTGAAGGGGGGAGTGCCCGGAAGGTCTTCTCCGGGCACCCGTCCGCATGGGTTGCTGACGTTCTTCTATGAATCGGATTTGAGGATCAGGTACAGATCAAAGATCCACTTCTCCGGGTTTTGCTCCTCGGGGTTCTGCACCGACTCCAGCCAGCACTGCACCTTGCAGGGAGGCACGTCGGCGTACGTATCCTCGTACCAAGCAGCGAACCGCTTCCACACGTTGCCGATGTTCGACAGCCCGGTGAACCGCGTTACGGCGTAGGACGCGGCCGGGATCTGCTTGATCTTGATATCGCCCGACGGCTCCGTCGCTGGATCGACCTTCAGCCACTGCTCGTACCCGTAGTTTTCGCTTCCCGGAGATGGATTGGGGTTGTTGAATCCGAACACCGGGTGAGCATCGGAGCCAATCCGGATTCCTTTTGCCTTCGCGAATTCCGAGATCATCCGGCTTGACTGGTTCTCCGGCTCTTTGCCGAATCCCAGCGCACTGGCCACGGTCATCTCCGGTAGATCGACGTATCGGACCTCGAGCTTCTCTGTCATTGCAGCCTCCTTCTCGCTGGTTCTTCCGCTCCCGAGGCTCGCGCGCCGGGAAACGGCCGTTGAGGGATCGGGAGCATTGCACATCCGTAAGCCTCGGGTCGATTGTGACGTCGATTTGTGACAACTTGTGTCTTGTTTCTAGAATCGGGAAACGATCGAAGGGAGGTGTGATGCGTGCAGACCGGCTGCTCAGCCTGCTGATGTTCCTGCAGAACAGAGGCCGAACAACAACGGAACGACTTGCCGAGGCGCTGGAAGTCTCCCGGCGAACGGTGATCCGCGACCTCTACGCTCTGCGTGTTGCCGGGTTCCCGGTGTATACCGAGCGCGGTCCTCATGGTGGCGTGTACCTGCACGAGGACTTCCGGATGAAGCTCACCGACCTCACGACCGACGAGCTGGAAGCGCTGTTTACGTTGAGCGTTCCTGCGGCGTTGTCGGACCTGGGGATGGAAGCGGAAGCCCGGGGCGCGTTGCTCAAACTGGCCGCTTCGCTCCCTGCAGCGCGCCGAAACGTGGAACGCGATGTCCGCAGCCGGATCTACCTGGATCCGGATCCTTGGCGAGCATCCCGTATGGCAATCCCGACGCTGGCGGTTCTTCGTCAGGCCGCGTGGGAGGATCGACGAGCGCTTGCCACGTTTCTGCGGGCCCGACGAGTTCGGATCGAACGCGAAATCGCCCCCTACGGATTGGTTGCGAAGGGGAAATCGTGGTACGTGGTGTGGGCGGGCGAAGACGGCAAGGTGCGGGTGGACAACGCCACGTCGGTGACGGACGCGGTGCTGCTCGACTCGACATTCACCCGTCCTGCGGAGTTCGATCTGCCGGGGTTCTGGACGGCTTGGTCCGCTTCGTATGAGGCAAGCCGGTCTGTGTTCGAGGCTTATCTCCGTGCGTCGCCGGCGGTTCTGCCTTTGCTCGAGCGTGATGCCCGTCGACCGATCGAACCGGGCCGGCCGTCCGATGGCAGTGAGTGGGTTGAGGCGATCGTCGCGTTTGACAGCTTTGAGCAGGCGCGCGGAGCCTTGCTGGCGTGTGGCGGAGCGGCGGAAGTCATCGGGCCGGATGCACTACGGCTATCGGTTGAAGACTATGGGCGGCAGACGTTCCGCGTCTATCGGTCGCAAGACATGCCGATGGCGGAATAGACCGCCGGAGTCGGTCCGTGCGCGGGATCAGCCATCAGCATCGAGGGAGTCGAACAGGGATCGCTTCGGATGCTCGATCGATTCGACATGACGCCGGTCGTGAATGCAGGTGTCGCAGTACGGGCCGCCCTGCATGATCGTCATCGTTCGGGTCAGCACGAAGTGGGGATTGATCGCCGAGATCTGTGGGAAATCCCCATAGCACGTGCAGGCATGGGCCAGTTGGGGATCGTTGAGCGGTCGCATCACATCGGCCCACAGGCAGCGGTTGACTCGAAACGCGATCCGGCCACGGTGAAGGCGGACCGCGATCTGCGAGGTCTCGTGATGCTCGCCTTCCAGAGCATTCCAGAAGCGGCCTGGATCTTCGAGGGTGTCATCCGCCTTGGTGTGCTGTTTCATCCAGGTGTCGATGAAGCCGCGAACGTGAGGGATGCCATCGCTCGGGCCGAGAACGTCGCAGAGGGATCGCATCTGCTGGTAGGCAGGCAACAGCCGGGCTTGCGTTGCGGCGAACCTCGTCGTCGCAAGAACGTCTTTCGGATCGCCGTCGCCGACGCCGAGAATCCCGCACACATACCCCAAACGGGCGCGTTCAAGCTCGTCCGCATCAGGGAAGAGGGAGAGAAGCGGGAGTGCGTCTTGTGTCTTCCCGCTTGGCTCGGTTTGCTCCAGGAAACGAGAGAGCGCCTGTTGCCGGAACGGCTTCACAGCTTCGGGAGCCTGCTCTCGGACGTAATCTGTGAACGCGCCGAATAGCGCGTGGAGTTGGGGGATATAGGTCGACGGGCGAAACCGAACACTCTCGGTTGGGTCACACATGACGGTATGACGGGTCTCCGGCACGGCTCCTCCTTGATCCGCGGCTCAACGTGAAGCTCGATGGCATCTGTGTATGACAAGGATACCGAACGGATCGGCATGGTGCAGTCGACACTAGGGTGATCGGGCGGGATCGTTGTCGAAACCGGCGATCCATGCCTCGGATGTTCAGCCAGGTTAACGGGTTGTGAAACCGGTGCTCATCCGTTATTGTGCAAATACTATGGATGAAGCGAGACGCAGAACACTCACAGAGGATCGATGCGCCCTCGTTCATCCGCTTCAACCGTAAATCGGATCTCGATCCGGCGGAAACCGCTTCGCGATGGGCGGGCCCGGACTGATCCAAGCAGACGCCGCCAGGAACCGCCTGGGGCGTTTTTGTTTGATCGGGGCCGGGGCGTGAAGCGAACCATCTCTTGAAAGGCAGGTCGAAATGAGCGCAGAGCGCAACGAAGTGACAGCGATCCGCGGTTTGGAGAACGTGATTGCCGGGGAAACGAGCGCAAGCTACGTGGATGGTGTGAACGGGTTGCTGATCTACCGTGGGTATGACATCCGCGATCTTGCCGAGAACGCCTCGTTTGCCGAGGCCGTCTATTTGCTGTGGTACGGGAAGCTGCCCAATGCGGAGGCCCTGGAAACGTTCCGCAGCCGCCTCATCGGCGAGATGCGGCTGCCCTCGCAGGTCGTGCGGATGATCGAGCTTGCGCCGCAGGGAGCCCATCCGATGGATGTGCTTCGCACCGCCGTGTCGGCTCTGGCGATGTTCGATCCGGACAGGGGGAACATGAGCCCCGAGGCGAACGAACGGAAGAGGATCCGGGTGTTCGCTCAGACGATCACGATCATCGCCGACCTCTACCGGATGCGGCAGGGAGCGGATCTGCTATCGGCCGATCCGGGGATGAGCGTGGCCGAGAACTTCTTGTACATGCTGCGGGGAACCACGCCCGCCAACGAGGAGAAGCAGGCGTTCGAACTGCTGCTGATGCTCCATCTCGATCATGGATTCAACGCCTCAACGTTCGCATGCAGGGTCACGGCGAGCACACTGGCCGATATGCACGCTGCTGTGACAAGCGGTCTGGGAACGCTGAAGGGCCCGCTTCACGGAGGGGCGAATGAAAGGGCGATGGAGCTGTTCGATGAACTGGATGCCGGCGATCAGGTCGAAGCGTACATCGAAGGGATGCTCAACGACGGGGAGCGGATCATGGGGTTCGGTCACCGTGTCTACAAGGTGGAGGATCCACGGGCACGGCTGTTGCGGAAGTGGGCGCGCCTGCTTTGCCATCGCGCCGATCTCCATGACCTCAACGAAATCGGAGAGCGGGCTGAACGGATCGTCTTGGAGCGGAAGGGGATCTATCCGAACGTGGACTTCTACTCGGCGCTTGTGCAACACGCCCTGGGGCTTCCGCGGGAGTTCTTCACCGCTGTGTTTGCCGGTGCTCGGACGGCGGGATGGTTGGCGCATATCGTCGAGCAGTACAACGACAACCGGCTGATCCGTCCGATGTCGAAGTACGTGGGTGCGTGGGATCAACATGCACGTCCGATTGAGGAGCGGTGACAAGGCGCACGGCGATCCGGCGGATGAATCTGTCCGGCGTGTTTCAGTCGGCGGCGAACGAGGTTCGAAGCCGGTTGAGGTCGGCAATCGCCTTATCGAGAACGCTGCGTGCCTGCGCTTCCTGTTCGGGCGAAAGCGGCGGCAGCGCCCATAGGACATCGTGCAGATCCATGAACAGCGGGCCGAGGGTCCGGAAGTCCGAGCGTCCTTCTTGCCAGGAGATCAGACGCTCGGCTACGGATTCGAGCGGCCCGGCATCGAAAACCTTGGAGAACACCACCAACGAGCGGCGCATGCTGTCAAACAGCTCGCGCTTGCTCTCGGTGGCCTGTTCGTAGGCTTCCCGCCCGGCGTCGGTGATGGTCCAGCGGGATGAACCATCCGGTTCTTTCGCCTCAACGATCCATCCCGCATCGTGCATGCTGGAAAGAAGCGGGTACAGCGATCCGGCCGACGGCTTCCAAAAGCCGGTCTCCTGCTCGATGGCCTTCATCAGGCCGTAGCCGGTGCTGCGGCCCTCGCTGAGCAAGCGGAGGATGTAGAACTTCAAGTGGCCGCGGCGAATCCCTTGCATGAAGGCCTCCTACTTCTCGGGGATGGCGAACAGTGCCTCGTCAAGTTCCTCGTTGAGGATGTAGCTGAGGACGCGGATCTCCATGGTGAGTTCGTCGCCATCGTAGATGTCGATCGCGACCGGCGTGGCGTCGGCGCGGTTGACTTTGACCATCTGCCGGCCATCCGGTGTCTGGAAGAGGAGTTCAGCGACCGCGATCTCTTGCTCCGCGGCATCGAGGATATACGGCTCCGTGGTCTCGGCGACCTCGATGACCGACCCGTCGATGAACGCTCCGGCGCTCCGCGTAACGAAGTCGTACAAGAAGCCCATCTCCTCGCCCTGGTCGTTGCTGCCGTCTTCGACGTCCTGCCACAACTGTCGGTTGAGGCTGGGGATGTACGTGTAGAAGCGGGCGCCGTTTAAGATCATCATCTGGCCGTCCACCGAGGCGGGACGTGTGTAGGCGATGCGCATCCAATCTGTGGGCACGAAATCGAACGTGAACACGATGACCGAGTCGCCGCGAGCCTGATGTTGCGTCATTTCAATCGTGGCGCAGTAGGTCGTGAGGCTCTCCGAAGCCGTTCGTATATCGTTGAGAAGTCCGGTTTCTTGTGCTGTGGCAGCGAGTGAAGCCCATGCAACGAACGCTGTCAGCAGCAGCGTCCATCGAATTCGCGGTGTCATGATGGGTGTACCTCCGTTTTCCGTAGCGAACGAACCAGCAAGATCAGGGCGAAGCCGAAGCCGATCAACCCGACCCACATCCCGAATCGATACACGCGTCCGTAGGCGCGTAGCAGATTGTCAAGGGCGAAAAGAGACGAGAAATCCGTCTGCGCAAGCACATACCCGGCGATGGTTGGACCGATAATGCCGCCCAAGGTGCGCGATAGACTGACAATGCCCGAGGTGACGCCCTCGCGGCCTTTGCCACCCTCCCGCATGCCGATCACATTGATCGGGGTCATCAGGCTTCCGAGTCCGGCTCCGGCTACGGCGCTTCCGAGGTAGTAGGCCACGGCGGGGTGCAGCTTGCTTGTGATGAGGAAGCAACCGAGAGGTGTGGTCGCCAGGCTGAACGCGAGCGCCTATTCCGGTCCGAAGCGATCGCTCAGTGCACCGGTTGCGCCGGCGGCAAGGATCATCGTCGCCGCCATCACATTGATCGAGAACGATGCCTGTGCGACCGAGTAGCCAAGAGACACCTGTGCGAAGCTCGGCAAGAAGGTTTGGAACACGAACATCCCGATGCCGCCCGTGACGGCCGCTCCGATGACGCCGACGGGCCCGCCCGGGCAGCGCCGGGCGCCGGGGCCGCCTCGC
>CAZKPU010000076.1:7955-11963 GCA_964554715.1 uncultured Thermotogae bacterium
GAACAGCCCAAGTTCGATGGCGGGTTCCTTCGCGCGCCGCTCGAACGCGAGGAACGCGCCCACCATGGCAGCCAACACCACCGCATACGGCCAGACAGCGTTCGATGCGAACGAGGAATCGGAGAGTCCGCGAAAGAGCATCATGAACGCGGCGATGGCCACGCCGAAGGTGACGATACCCCCGACATCCAGACTGAGCGGTTTCTTGTGTTTCAACGTCTCGGGGATGGCAAACGACAGTCCCCATCCGAGCAGCGAGAGGCCGAAGGTTACGAAGAAGACGGCGCGCCAGCCGAGAGCGCTGTAGATCCCTCCGCCGAGGTTGATGGCAGCGACCACGCCGATGCCGAACGCGGCGCTGATCGCGCCCATCGCCAGTCCCTTGCGCTCGCCGAAGTGCTCGTAGGCGATCGTTTGGGCGATGGGAAGGGATCCGCTTGCGCCAAGCCCCTGAAGGAAGCGGCCCACCAGAACCCACTCGAATCGGGGCGCTACCGCGCTCACCAGCAAGCCAACGGCGAAGACCCCCATCGAGGTGATGTAGACCGGACGCCGGCCGATCGCGTCGCTCAGGCGGCCGATCAGCGCCATCCCCATGGCGTAGCTCAGCATGAACAGCGTGATGATCCAGATCCCGTAGGCCGATGAGACGTTGAAGATCTGATCGAGATTGGCGATCAACGGCACCACGATCGTGATGCCCATCGCGCTCAAGAAATTGGTTCCGACAAGCGCCAGCAGGACCCGGCGTGCTTTCATGTCCCCTCCCGAAGCGGCGGCCACGAGGAGCTATCGCCGCCGATATATCGGTAGCGATATATACATCATGAACCAGCCGCTGTCAACGTTTGGCAAGGCTGATTGCAGGCTCTCGCGGGTGATGTGCCGGCGAAGCTCCTACCGATGGACCTTCTTCAGGAACTCCTCCATCTCAGGCAGGCCTCCCTGGAAGACCAAGTACCCGTTGTGCGGCTCACGCTCGGTGATCTCACCGCAGATCGGCGTGAGCATCTTGGTCCGCACGGCCTCGGGATCATCGGTCTGCCCGAGGGGCTACCCGAGGCCCAGTTCACCGGCGTCGGATCGTCTTCTCGGACGCGTGTGGGTGCGCATGGATCGCCAGCGCACAAGCCGCGAGAAGAAGGATTGCTGCTCCAATCTGGGTCCACTTCCTTACGAGAATTTCCTCCAGCGTGAGTGAGGATCGAAGGAGGATACAGAGGAACCAGCTGACCACGGGGTGGCTGAGGAGCCCTGATTCCGTCATGCTGGCAGCGAAGGAAGCACTCCACCATGCCAGGGTCACGGTCAGTCCGATCTCCTCCTCCCACAGGAAACCGACCAGCAAAGCAATCGCTCCAAGCCCAATCCCCGGCGCGAGCACGAGCGGCCAGTGTTTCGGGTGCGACACCACCGCTGTCACCGCAAGCAACGGCAGTGTCATCAGCAGGTACCGCACCACCAGTGCCGCTGCACCCCAGCGGGGAGTAGCCGCTAGGACTTCGAGAGTGCGCCAGCGCTTCTCTTGTTCGAGGAGGCGATGAGCGAGGACGGGGTAGATGATCGGATAGACGATCTCCAGTGGGGCAAGCCATCTTTCTGGCTGGATCACCCCGGACAAACTCAGGGCCAGGAGCAAACCAGGTGCGATCCAGACTCCGGGATGAACGGCGATCCGTGTCTCGAGCAAGAGGTAGCGAATCACGATCGGATCAGAGCCAGATAGGCATCTTCCAGGGTTGGACAAACAGACCGCCCTCCACTGACCTTCCCAACGATCCGCACCGTCCTTGCGGCAGCATCGCGTCTTGTGGAGAGTACGCGTCTCCCCCAAACGGTGAACGTCTCCTCAACCTCGTCCTCGGGCACCTCCACCTCGTGTATTTCGCCCTCGTAGAGCTGCATCAGTCCCCGGGGGGTGCCGTGATAGCGGAGCGTCCCTTCGTGGAGCACCGCTAGCTGCTCACAGGCAACTGCGATGTCCTCGACGAGGTGAGTGGAGAGGACCACGACGCGATCTCGTTTGATGCTCATCAGAAACTCCCGAAATCGAACCCGCTCCTCTGGGTCCAGTCCCCCTGTGGGCTCATCCACAAGCAACACGGTGGGATTGCCGAGGAGCGCCTGGGCTATCCCCAATCTCTTGAGCATCCCCCCCGAGTATGAGGTGACTCTGCGGCGGGCGACCTCATCAAGGCGAAGCTGCGAGAGGAGCTGCGCAATCCGCTTTGCGGGCCTGCGGAATCCTTTCAGGATGGCGATGTATCGCAGGTACTCTTGTCCGGTCAGCTTCGGGTAGGCCCCGTAATCCTGAGGAAGGTAGCCGAGCATCCTTCGGATGGCGATTCGATCCTCCACCGTGTCGTAGCCGTACACAGTGGCCGTGCCTGCAGTGGGCGGAAGCGATGTTGCCAGAATGCGGATGAAGGTGCTCTTGCCGGCACCGTTTGGGCCAAGCAGTCCGATGACGCCCGGATGAATCTCAAGCGTGACGGCGTCCAACGCGCGCACGTCCCGAAATCGTCTTCCTATGCCCTCCAATCGGATCATCTCATCCTCCGTCCCGAAGGGAGAGAATGTAGGCTTCGTGGCCGATCTGCTCCCCGTGCTCCCAGTGCTCCAGAACTCGGAGCGCCCCCTCAGGATTCATCCAAGCAACCCCACACAGCGGTACAGGCGCCTCGCATACCACCCAGGCTTCCGTATCGCCTTCCCTGAGCTGTTCCACTGCCCGCTCCTCGTCGTGTAGGGAGCCTCCTTGTGCCTCGTCGCGCAGCCAGGCGAGGACCTCACGAACCTCGCATCCGTGGCTTCCATTCATGAGGAAAAGGGTTAGGTAGCACCTTGCTTGCTCATCTACCCCGGCTGTGCCGGCCAATGCCCAGGCAATCCACCACCATTTGGTGGTAGCCTGGGCCGCATCGGACATTGTGAAAGCTGAGGTGAGAAGGACCTCGGGAGAGGCGAGGACGGTTTCGATGTGCAAAAAGTCGGCAGGGCCGACGACGAGGATCTCCGGAAACACCTCTTGCCAGTTGGCGGCTCGCTCGAGCAAGGGCTTCAGCCGATGAAGGAAGCGGCTGAACATTCCCTCGAGTTCCGTGGGGTACGGGCGATCGGGGGGATAGATCACGATCAGATCTTGGGCGTCTCTCAGGAAGGTTGCAGTATGTTCCTGAGACAAGGTGGGACTCGTCGCCTCGAGGGCGGGGTCACCTGCCCGGACGGTGACGTCCCCGATTGCATAGCGCTGCATCTGGCTGTCGGCTACCCGCTCAACGACCCAATGGGGAACGGGGATGGAGGTCGGGAGTCGGAGGACGGTGAATTGACCCGGGAACACAAGGAGTTGGCCATCGTTGCTCCATATATACGGACGATCAAGACTTGCCTGTCCCTGCCACAGCTCCCACAGCGCGAAGGGCGCGATCTGTCTCTGGACTGCCTGGGTTGATCCTCCTACTGTAGAGGTCGCTATGAGTGCTCCGATGGCGAATAGAGCCCACGCTGAACACGAGTGTCCGCGTGGCCATTCAGGGCAGCGCGCTCGCACACAGAACGTGAGGGCAATGAGGCTCATCGCCAGTGCGGCTTCTGTAACACCGCGCAGCAGAAACGGGATCGGGAGAATCCCGAATGGGGCATAGGGACTGACGAACTCGTACGTGATGTAGCTCATCCAGGCAAGTCTCCCCTGCGACCAGAGGGACAGCACGGAAGGGAACAGGAAGTGGCAGCTCACGTCCAGAAAGACGATGCAGGCCAGCGTGATCCAGCGAGATCGGGTCGCGGCGAACAGACACGAAGATACCGCCGCCCACAGGAGAATGTGAATCCACGCAAGCAGGATGTACACCGGGACGTACTGAAGACCGGCGGGCACCAGAACTTCACGTACCACCGGATGCAGTAGGACGGTGGAAGCACCCAGGAGGACGCAGAGCATCACCACCAGGCTTGCAGCCACGGGCTTGGTTGCGAGCACCGATATCCTTGAGGCAACAGGCG
>CAZKPU010000077.1:0-3346 GCA_964554715.1 uncultured Thermotogae bacterium
TCGACGTTCATCTGGGCGCTCAGCGACTGGATCAGATTGAACGTCTGGAAGACAAAACCGATCCGGCGTCCGCGAACGGTGACGAGTTCCGATCCGGAGAGTGATGCCACGTCCGTTCCTTCGAGCTTTGCCGATCCGCCGGTTGGGACGTCCAGAGCACCGAGAATATGCATCAGCGTGGACTTCCCCGAGCCGGAAGGCCCCATGATCGCAACGATCTCGCCCTGCTCAACGTTCAGATCGAGGCCACGTAGCGCGCGGACCGTCGTCTTGCCAAGCTTGTAGTCTTTGGTCACATTCTGGATTTCGAGCAGAGACATTCCTAACCCTCCGGGGCTGTGTGGACGTACTCCGTTAGCTCCATGCTGAAGGTGGTGGTCCATTCACCATCCACACGCTCCTCAACCCTCAGCCGTGGCGAGCTGTAAACGGGGTAGGTCAAGGCGAAGGCAACCGTTGTCCTCACGTCGGGATTGTCGGGATCCACCAGCACGCCCTCCAAACACCAGACGGAGGCGATCTGGACAGACACGATCTCATTGAACGATCCGCCCTGCGGGAGGATGTAGTCTTCTCCTTCTTCGAGCAGCTCGCTGCGGTTGAACAGTGCTTCCAAAGCCGAATAGCTAATATCCTCTCCGCCACCCGTCGATACACCTGCGCCGAGGAACATGAACCCGAACCCCTCGAGTTGATCCGCCGTTCCTTCGGCATCGACGGACATGTTCATGCGGTAGGTGTCGTCTTCGCGAACCTCGATCGTCAGTGCCAGGGTGACCGGCTCGATGTACTCATCACTGCGGATCTCGTACACCATGGTCGTCATTCCCGGTGGGAAATCGTCGATGCTGTGCTGGGCGAAGCTCGCGACGGATGTGCCGACAAGCACGACAAACAACCCGATCATCATCGTCTTCTTCATGGGTTGACTCCTTTTCAATCTCTTGCTCTATCTACTTCTTCAAGGCCTCACATGTTCCCGGCGGAGGTCCGTTCGCTGACGCGATTCCCGGAAACGGCATCCTTGCCTTCCCCGCTTGCACGTTTCAAGCGTCTGACCTGATCGGTCAACTTCGACAACAGACGCTGAAGATCCTGCTTCTCGTCGACCGTGAATGCATCGAGAAGCTGCGACTCCAACTCGCCAAACCTGCCGAGAACCCGCAGTTTTACGGAATGCCCCTTCTCCGTTGCGTAGACGCGCCAGATCCGATGGTCGTCCGAGTCCCTCCTGCGTTCGATCCATCCTCCCTTCTCCAGCCGCTTCAAAAGGCTGGTCATCGCGGGGGGGGTGATGTGGAGGATCTTGGCAAGATCCGTTTGTGGGAGGCCATCCTGCTCGTTGACGACAGCCAGAACGGGGAGTTGGCCTTGATGGATGCCGAGATCGTGGAAGCAAGGACGCAAGGATCTCAGCTCCTTGCCGAGATTAAACAACTGGCCCAGTGGCCCTGCAATCGGGGGGGGAAGCTGGTCTTTCAGTGGGGCACCTCCACAAGATCAACGAGATTTCTATGATCATTAACCTGTGAAATATTAACACGTGAAACAAAAAAAGGCAACTCCTTCATGCGCACGCGCCTTATGTCGGTTGATCCTTGCCTGCGCAGTGCAATTGGGTCAGGGATCTCCGTCCGCGCGCCGTATCAGACGTGCTTCAAGAGCTGGCGAACCTGCCGCGCGGAGAACGGCCCCCCGTGGCCGGCATAGAACGTCTCCACCCCGCGGTTCAGCAGCCGGTTGACGCTTCGCTTCCACAACGAGACATCCTCTGTGAACAGCGGAAGCCGCGGCAAGCCACCACGTCCGAACGCTGTCATCAGCAGGTCCCCGACGACTGCCCGGCCTCCGGGCAAGACAACGGAGACACATCCCCGTGTGTGACCGGGTGTGGGAACAAGGGTTCCGTCTACACCGTAGGGTTCGAGAAGAACTTCGCCACGAAGGACGACGTCCACCGAAACACCCGGAGGAGCGGCAAAGAGCGGAATGAACGGCCGGGCGAGATAGCCGAAGAACGTCGCCGGCCGGCATGGAGCGTTGCGGCCCGCTTCGACGAAGGGGACCGCAGCGGCATCCGCCGCGATCCTGATCTGCTCCGGATGCGCCTGCTTTACGGCGGCAAGGCCTCCTGTATGGTCTGCATGTCCGTGTGTTGCCAACGCCAGAGTCAGATCATCCAGCAGATCCAAGGCCGCAAGTTGGCGTACCAGTCGATCGCCATCGTGGATCAAACCACTGTCCACGAGCAGTGTCTTCCGTTGTCGGATCACGTAGGCAGTGCATCCGCGGAGTTGAATGCGGATGACTTGAGGCGGTGCTTCCTGATGGGCAGAACCTGGTTCGCTGGCGATCATGATGATGGATGCATGTACGTGATAGCGTTGAAAACCGCCCCTTGGGGATCGCGCAGGGTACAGAACCGGCCGAGCGAGGGGATGTCGGTTGGAGGAACCAACACGATCCCGCCGTTCTGTCGAGCCTTTTCGGCGGCCGAATCAACATCCTGGACGGTGACGTACGGTGCCCAATGAGGGCGAGTCCCTGCCGGGACTGTGTCGGGCATCTCCGTGATTCCCCCGATCTGCTCGCCGCCGGCTTCAATGGTGGTGTACGAACCGCCTGCCGAACTGGTCTTCTTGAGGGTCCATCCCAAGACAGCGCTGTAGAACGCCTCGGCTGCCGGTACGTCCGTTGTCATCAGCTCCGTCCAACTGAAATCCCCCGGTGTCTCGAATCTTCTGTCCATTGCGCGCTCCTTTTCGGGCCGAGGGCATTCTCGGCACAGCTTGCGTGAATGGCAAGGGCGATGGAGACAAGCATGGGATTGGCGCTCGACGGGCGGGAACCGATAGCATGGAAGGATGACCGGGCATGAAGGAGCCGACGGGATTGCGGTTTGGGGACGGGGGCAAGGGCCGCCTGTGGTTCTCGTTCACGGTAGTCTGATCGGTGCACCGCATGACACCTGGAAAAACGTGCGGATGCTGGCGGATCGGTACGAGCTTCGCAGCGTCGTGCGAGATGGGTACGCAGGGCAAATGAAGCCTCTTCATCGGCGGACGGCGGCGATCGATATCGAGTTGGTCTCCAGGGCTCTTCGTCCATCGGCACACCTGGTCGGATTCTCGTCGGGGGGGACGATTGCGCTGGCAGCTGCTTCGTCATACCCCGAAGCGGTGCGTTCGCTTACGGTGATCGAGCCGCTCGCGTTCTCGTGTGCCAGAGGAAAAGCGGCTGTCGAAGAGGTCATCCGGCGGCTCATCCCGCTGTTCGAGCGGGCGAACAAGCTGTTGCCCGAGACATTCTGGGAGGAGTTCGTTCATCTCAGCGGACTGGCGATTCC
>CAZKPU010000077.1:3356-11484 GCA_964554715.1 uncultured Thermotogae bacterium
CGCCGTGACGTCCACCGGCCATCTCTACGTCGACGCCTCGATCGTCGCCAAGGCGATGATGCGCGAGCCGCCACCGTGGAGAATTGCGATTTCGGAACGAGTGTTGCGTGTAGCGTCGTTTCCGAAGATGGTGGTTGTCGGCGGGGCTCGTCCGTTTTCGTGGATGGACGCAGCGGTTCGTGAGACATCGCTGCAGGTGGCACGAGAGATCGGGGCTCGGTTCGAGGTGTTTCGAGAAGCGGGGCACGGTGTCCATCTAACCGGAAGCAGGTTCAACCATCGTCTGGAATCGATCTGGCAGGAGGGTGAGGCGGCGATGACACGACGGACCGACGACCAGTGGTGGTGATGCCTGGCTGCAGCGACTTGCGTTGTTGAGGAACGTCTTGCATGATCGAAACATGAGCGTGTTTGAGGGGACGATCCGCTATGCACCGGCAAATCCTGTTCAGCGGCAGGCTTTGTTTGACTTGTTGTACAACCAATGTTTGCAGGAGGACCGCAGGCCACCTTACGGAGCCACGAAACGCTGCTGGAAGGAACTGAGATCGTGGTTTGTCGGCACCGGTGAGATCTATCGAATCATCATCGACAAGACCTGCGCCGGGCTCCTATGGACCGAACGACAAGGTCAAAGACTGTATCTGCATGACCTTGTGCTGTTTCCCGACTTCAGAAGCCGTGGGATTGCGGGGCGTGTCATGCACGATCTGGAAGCAACCTACGCAGACGATTCGGAAGAGATCGAGATCGGGGTGAAGGTCACCAATACCCAGGCGCGAGCGGTGTTTACACAGATGGGTTTCCGCATCTCACGAGCGGCCGAAGAGATGGACTACCTGATCTTCCGCAAGTCGATCCGATAGCCGTCCGTCTTTGCCCCGGGTGCGACATGAGTGAAGAGAAACGGGGACAAGCAGATCACCCATCTGAAGGGTGATCATGCCTGTCCGAACGGCCGGATCGGGCCCGGGTTCTTCCTGAACTAGGACGACTCCTTCGGAGCGAACTCATTCAAAGCCTTCTGCAATTCGGCGACGTACGTCATCGCTGGCCCACCGCCCATCATCACGGCGACCATCGCAACTTCCCACAGCTCCTCGGGGGTCGCACCGGCGGCAAGCGCCTTCTGGGTGTGGATGCCGATGCAGTACTTGCATCGGGCCGTAAGCCCCATTCCCAGCGCAATCAGCTCTTTCGTCTTCAGATCGAGCTTTCCGGGTTTGAGGACGACTCCCATGAAGTCCGAGAACCCCCGCATCTCTTCGGGAACGTGCTCGGTAAGGGCGCCCATCGCGCGCTTGACATCACGCATCGTGTCTCTCATATCTGTCATAGCACTCACCTCGGTGACAATGCTATCCGGTGCTTCGTTGTGCGCAACGGGAGAATGCAAGAGGTGTTGGGGAAATGAAGGAAGCGGTGTGCAATGGTCATCAGGGTGCGTCCACAGAAAGCGACGACGAAGAGACAAGTGTAGTCCTCGGAGCGAAGGCTTTGCGCTATGCCTGCTCGTGGGTAAGGAGACGGTCATGCGTTCCGAGGCTGCAAGCATCGATGAGTATCTCCACGATCTGCCGGAAGCCCGCCGGCTACAGATGGAAGCCGTTCGTCAAGTGGTTCTTGCCAACATGCCGGAGGGGTACGAGGAGATCATCGCCTGGGGGATGATCGCGCATACTATCCCGCTTGCTATGTATCCCGACACCTGCAACGGCCAACCGTTGATGTACGCGGCGCTTGCCAATGAGAAGCATCACATGGCGCTTCACTTGACGACCATCTGCATGGACGAGGCTTCCAAGGCATCCTTTGAACGGATCTACCGAGCAAGCGGAAGGCGCTATGGCGTTGGGAAATCCTGCGTGCGGTTCTGCTCGTTCGATGACCTCCCGCACGACCTTATCGCGAAGACGATCGCCTCAACGCCGATGACGGAGTTCGTCGCCAAAGCGAAGGCTGTGCGCAAGCCCTAACACCCGGCCTGCTAGCGGCCCTATGCATCGCCCACCCGGTGATACTCGGCCCCGCCTGCGACGCAGCGAAGGGCCTTTCCGCCGGCGATGCAATCGAACTGCAGAATCTCCGGTGATGTCTCGCCTCCCGATCGGAACCGTCCGTTAGCGATCTCCGTCAGCTCTTGATCGACATAGCCGCCGAAGCTCTGACAGGCTAGACGTCCCTTGCGCAAGAAAACGCGGAACATGCTCACCAACGGGGCGTAGGAGCTGAAGGTTCCGGTGAATGAATCCCATGCAGGGGGATAAGCGAACGAGTTCGGCCCATCGTACCGCTCGTTGGTGTACCAGTCGCCTAGCTGGAACGCCTCGACAACCTCTCCCGCGTCGTTGCGAGCGAAGCTGATCATCGCGTGATCGAACCCTTCGAGGGGAGCGCTGAAACAGTCTCCGTACAACCGCTCCAACGTACAGCTCCGACCGTTGCTCTCAAGCAGCAGTTCATGCCTGTCGCTTCGGATGTTGAACGATCGATTGGTGCCACGGTACGTACCAGTGTATTCGGAGGCTCCTGTCTTCGAAGGTGCTTCCTCAGCAGCGGACTTCGGAAGCTCTGGCAGCGATCTTCTGCAGGAAGCCGCAAGAAGTGTCTTCATGGCAAACTCGGTCTCTGTCCACTGCATGTTGAAGCTGTTGTTGAGCAGGATCACGCCCAGTCTGGCATCGAGATCGCCGACCATCGCCGCTTCGAAGCCCAGGTTCTCTCCGCCGGCGAGAATCACTCGATGACCGTCGAGGTTGCTGTCTACCCCTGTCATGATCCCATACCCTTGGTCTTTCGCGGTGAAGAAACCGTCCGTGGTCGCGTAGGATCCCGTCATCAGATCGAACGTCTCCGGCTGTAGGAATGCGGATCCGTCGTCTGCCACGCCGCGATTGAGCAACATGCGGAGGAACCGCGCCAAGTCGGCTGCGGTCGTCACGACACTTCCGCATCCTTGGCTCATCTCATACCAGTTCACGACGATCGGTGTCACCCGCGCGACCGTCGGTCGATCGCGGAACGGAGAACTTGTATGCCCCTTGGCGAGACGGTCGTACAGGCTGCACATCACCTCGCCGTAGCTAGCCGACATCCCAAGCGGCTCGAAGACCAGCTCCCGGAGTGCTCGGTCCAGCTTCATTCCGGTGACAGCTTCGATCGCGCACTGGAGAACGTTGTATCCGACGTTGGAGTAGGAGAACTCCGACCCCGGCTCGAAGCCGAGGTCCGTGTGCCGCAAAGACCAAACCTGATATGCGCTGGAAGGGGTTGTATCGATCATCATCACCAAGCCGGACGTGTGCGTCAGCAGATGATGGATGGTGACCGAGGAGTCGAACCTTGATCGCACGACGAACCAGTCGAGGGCCTTTTCCACAGGGGCATGGAGGTCGAGCCTGCCCTGCTCGAATAGACGGAGGCACGCTGCAGCGACGATCGGCTTCGTAATCGACCCGATCTGGAACAGCGTATCTTCGGAAACCGGATCTCCGGTGCAAACGCTTGTCACTCCATACGTTCGTGCCGCAAGGAGCTGCTCGGCTGTTGTGAGCGCGA
This sequence comes from uncultured Thermotogae bacterium, assembly GCA_964554715.1. Classification (GTDB taxonomy): domain Bacteria; phylum Bipolaricaulota; class Bipolaricaulia; order UBA7950; family UBA9294; genus RXOA01. The sequence continues at coordinate 6,915 of CAZKPU010000077.1, forward strand.
GCGACAACCCGGGGCCAAGCCCTTCCCTGTGCCGTTGAGCGAGCATCTGATCGATCCGTTGGATTGCCGGTGCGAAGCTTCCTGAAGAGGCCATGATGGATCCCTCCTTCCTTTGAGACCAGCAAACGGATTCCTGCGACACCCTTGTACCGCAGTGGGTCGACCTGTCGGACTTAGGACTCTGATCAGAGCGATGCATCGTAGAACGAGATAAACGCGTTGTCAACAAGCTTTCGGTTTTTGACCGATGTAGCAGAATGTCATCGATTGTGCGATCGGACCCTTGCCTGCGAGTCCCGGAAGAAGATAGCCTGCCGGGTTCAAGGAGATCGAAGATGAGCGAGCGTGAAGCGACGATGCCGGGAGAGGGGGTTCCACAGACGATCTATACCCTGACCCGCTGTCTCGAACGACGCTTGGCGCATCACTTCCGAGAGACCGGCCTGCACTGGGGGCTTCGCCGGATTCTCCAAAGGCTCTGGCTGGAAGACGGCCTTTCTCAGTCCGAACTGGCGCGAGCCGTCCGCTTCAGCGAAGCGAGCATCTCGAACATGCTGAAACACCTGGTCAACGGGGGATGGGTTGAACGGCGGACCGACACATACGACTACCGGGTTACGCGAGTGTTCCTAACGCAGAAAGGAATCGGTCTGCGGACGGCGGTGGAAGCCGAACTTGGCGCTGCAGATCGCGATCTGCGGGAACTCTTGTCGGCGGGTGAATACACGAAGCTTGCCGAGCTCCTTGACCGGTCCCTTGATTGCCTGGAGGAGAGTCCCGAATCCGCGATGGATGACGAACGCCCGACCGGGATCTACGACCGTGAAGGCCCTCCGGGAGACATTTAGATGTTCCCGCCCGGGGTTTCATATGCTTGTAAGGTTGCCTCGTGAATGACCCACAGGGTGTGCTCGGACTGCGTTCCTTTGCCCTTTCTTTCTCAATCGACGGTGTCAGAAGGATTCTACCGACGGTCTGCAGAGGGCTGCAGGAGGATGGAGGCTTCGTGTTCCCCCTGCAGCCTGATCGTTTGGGAACGTTCTAGAAATCCGGCAATGCAATGACGAGCGTATCGGTGGCAAGGAACCCTGCTTCCCAGAGCCTCAGCACGTAGTCGGCACGGAACACAAACTCGTCCACGGTCTCGTAGGAGACGGCCTGATAGGCGCACGGCGTTCCGCTCATCCTGAAGCTCCCTACGGCAGCCAGTTGTCTGTAGAAATCGGGGATCACGCCAATGGTTGCGTCGATCTCACCGGTCATGAGCATCATGGCGCGGATTGACTCCTCGGGAACGATGCGGAAAACCAGGCGCTCCAGAGGAACGGGACCATCCCAGAACTCGTCGAACCGTTGCAGCACGACCAGATCGTTGGGAACGATTTCCTCCATGCGAAACGCCCCCGTACCGACGAAAGCTTCGTATGGGTTGGCGATCGCCGAGGATGGTAGCGTCAGCAGAGTCAGAAGCTCCCCGGGGAGAGGCTGAGACAGCCTAATCACCAACGTGAACTCATCCACCGGGAATACGTCTTCGATCAGCGGATACGCAGTGATAGGCTCGCGAACCTGATCGGGGAACAGCTCAATCGGAGCGTTCAGGCTTTCCGCAGCCAGATCAGCTGTAAGCAGTTGGCCATCGTGGAACAGCACATCGGAACGTAGATGGAACGTGACGCCCTTCGCGTCTTCATCGATCTCCCATGCCTCTGCCAGAGCCGGGGAGATCCGTCCTTCGGGGGTCAGCTCAAGAAGCGTGTCGTAGATTGCCTCAAGAATCGCGAACCCATCTGGTTCTACGGCGCCTGCGCGGCCGATGAGAGTTGCTCCGCCGATTTCCTCACCCTCCTCCGTGACGGCGTGCACGATGACCTGTCCTTCGTCACCGGGCAATGCATCCTCGGGAGGGATGAGTTCAACGATCAGATCCTTCGGACAATCCCTATAGGGATCCATCTCGAAGACCGGTTCGACTTCCTCGCAGTCCAGCAAGAAACGGACCTCCCAGTCTGGCGGATCGGCTTCAGGGATGAGGCGGATCACCGCCTGCCGATCGAGGTTGTTCACCAGTCTGAAGGGGAACCGAGCCGTCGAAGCCTGCGCAACATCCATATTCCGCTGCATCGTGTTGTTGGCGAAGTTGGTGTCCCAAGGGTAATCGATGCTGACCTTGGCGCAGGCGTGTACCGGCTGGTTGGCGGGGAACCCTGCCTCGAGCAGAGCTGCGGGTGGTGTCCAGTTAATCGTGAACGTATGCACGCCACCCGCGGGAATGGTTGCTGTTGCTGCGCCAATGTCGAAGTATCGGTCGTCCATCCCGACGTTTCCCAAGCGGTGAATCCCGAATGTGACACGGACAGACGGCGCGGCGTTGACCGGATCGTAGTTGCGAACGACTGCACTCATGGTGTTGGCGACGCCGATCTTCGGAGGGGCCGCTGTCGAGATGTCGGGAGACATCCAAACCGGGGAAGGGTTCGTTGCTCGTCCGACATCGTTGGAAACGGCAGCGGCTCCGGGATTGAGGGCGGCGAACACATCGAGGAACCCGTATCCCCAAAGCGTGTTCCATCCTGGATGAGCGCCGGGTTTCCCCGAAGCCGCAGCCGTTGCGATAAGCAGCTCCTTGAGGCTGCCGGGGTTCATTCCCGGAGCTCGCTCGAGGATCAGCGCTGCAGCTCCTGCCACATGGGGAGCTGCCATCGATGTTCCGGTAAAGGCAACGACTCCTGTTGTCGTATTGTGTTGCGCCGACCGGATCGAGCTTCCCGGCGCAGTGATCTCCGGTTTGTTCTCGTCGCGTGAATCGGAGTCGCCATCCGAGATCCGTGGGCCGGATACCGAAGTGGCTGCAACGCTGTCATTCCCCAGCGGGACCGTGTTACCATCGTTGATGTTGCCGACAGTTATTGCTAGATCGGCCCCGGCGATATCGTCGATGTGGTTGTTGTTGTTCGGTGGGGCTTGGTACCCCGGAATGGTAAGATTCGCATCGCAGTTTCCCGAGTTTCCCGCGGAGACCACCACCACAATTCCATTGGCAACCGCGGTGTTGATGAGCTCTGGAAGCAAGCCACGCCCATCCCCGAGATTCGTCAGGATCCCGGCCTGGTAGTGGCAGCCGTTCAGACTCATGTTGATGATATCGATGCCCCATTGCTGCTGACGTTGGATGGCCAGTTCCAATCCTCGTTGGACGGAACTCCCGACGCTTGTGCCGGAAGCATCGAGAACCCGGATATCCACCAGAGACGCCCCGGGAGCGACACCTCGGCATGTGGCACCTGCGCCACATGCGATCGATCGTCCGAGTGCAATCCCTGCAACGTGGGTCCCGTGACCGTGCTGATCGTCGGGGTCTCCCATTGCTGCCGGATTGGCTGTGCAGTCGGCGCCATTGACGTACGCTGCCGCTGGGAGCATATTGTGAACGGTGCCGGAGGATGAAGGGCTGTTGTTGTCGACGCCGGTGTCTAGGATGGCAATCGTTACCCCGGATCCGTCGGGCGGATTCGTCTGATCTTCGACGGTGTTCGGCGAGAATGTCGCGCTGGGCCGAACCCGAATCGCTCTTACACTTGTATCGAGTGACGCCGAGAGAGGTGTAAGGTACTCCACCATTGCCACCTCTTCACGGTCTGCGATGCTTGCCACATCCCCTACTCGTACGTCTGTAACAACAGCATACGTGAGAACCTCTCCGAGGTAGTCGATCTGACCAAGCTCCTCAAGGAACGAGATGATGTTCCCTGAGCTGCAACCAGGCTCGCCTTCCGTACACGTAACACATCGGTTGAAATCCACGGCAATGCCGATTCTCTTGTTGGGACCCTCGACAGCCGCGATCCATTCGATGAAGTCGTCCACGAAGTTGAGGTTCGAATCGCGGCTCCAACCGATGAGTCTGCCTTCGACCGGTTGGCCTAATCTGTCTTCGCCTTGTTGTTGCCAATCAAGGGGGGTGTATGGAGTAGCTTGAGCAACGACACTGACAAGTACCGCTATGCAAACGACCATCACTGCAAGGGCTAGGCTACCTGGCGTTCCCGTGAGCAATCCGTTTCTTCTGGCCACTGTAACCTCCTTCAATCAGGCTCGGGTGCGGCCGAGCGAACTCCAGCTTGTCGGAACCCTCCTGTGTATGCGTGAATCTGTGGGGGACACCTCCTTCGAGGAGAGAGAACGTGTAGCGGCGAGCGAAGAACGGGGGAAGGAATGAGATGGAAGAGATTCACTCCTCAGAAAGGAGTATACGTGAGGTGAGAAGAAGTACACAAGGCAGGGCGTGCTCCGGATGACGAACGCCCGACCGGGATCTACGACCGTGAAGGCCCTCCGGGGACCCTGTAGCATAGCCGGGTCAATTGCGGATGGCAGCGAGGAAGTCCGCAAGGGACGACAATAATTTCAGCAGGGTCGTTCGAAGGAGGAAGTCGGTGGAGTTGAAGCAAGAACTCGCAACGGCTGTGAAGTTGCTAGAGGTGGCGGAGGTCGCGTACCTTACGCTTGCTCGAGGACTGGCGGTATTTCCCGCTGTTGCTGAAACCGTGGCATGTGGATGCAGGTGCTT
>CAZKPU010000078.1:0-4101 GCA_964554715.1 uncultured Thermotogae bacterium
GGTTGACAGCGACCTTGCTCAGATGGAGCACGCTGTCATCGATCCACCATGGATCGATCGTTCCACCCGCCGGTCCCGCAGCCAGTGCTGCACTCTGTGATTCGATCAACGCCGCTGCATCGCGTCCGGCATTGTCAAACTGTCTTCTCGCATGGGCAATGTCCTCGTGCGGCCGTACCAGAGCGACACGCGACAAGATGTCGAACTGCTGATCGGCCGTTGTTCGCTCTTTCAATCGGTGGATCGTTTCCGCCACCCAGGCGACACGCTCATCCACACTGGTCCCCGCCGGCCCAGACTTCGGCAGCCTCTTCCTTGCCGAGGACCCGCAAGAGCTGCTCACGATATACTTCGGGCCAGGCAAGAAACGATGCTTGCACCTCGATCCGGTTCTTGGATTCGTCTTCCGGGTTGTAACGGTGATAGATCTCGGTCAGCTCAAGTTCCGGCGAAAGACCCGACTGCTGCATCTGCTGGTAGAGTTCCTTCCGCGTCTCCCCCAGCGTCGCCACCGGTCCTTCGTGCATGGCGGAGAAGAAGTGCAGGTTCCGCAGCGCATGCGTCGTGATATCGCCGGTTTCAACCTTCTCCGAAACCGGGTATCCGATCTCGGAGTCCAGCCCCTCCACCGGTGTATCAAAGCGGATGATGTGCGTCAGCGGCCCCAACGCCGCACGCTTGCACACCGCTCTGACAGCATCCATCCGAGCCGGCAGCTCGTCTCGCGATGCAAGCGGCTTGCGGATCCCTGCGAAGAGTACGCCTTCCCGGACAACATGATGGATTTCACGCTGCAAGATGGGCCTCCCTTGATCAAGCGATCGCTGTTCGGATGGCACGACGCTGCCAATGAATCCGCGCCCGCGCCCTGTCGGTTGCGTCCCAACAGAAGCATACCACGAACGGCGCCCCTGTCCGCAGCCCGGCTGCTATAGATCTGTGGGAGGTTCAAGCCCGACGGCTCACCATGGGTGAGCACTCCGCACCTCCCTGCTGCAAAGGAGGCTGTGATGTACCAACCCGAACAAGACGAAGGCACCAGAGCATGGGACCCGCAAGGTCCCAGGATCGGTGCCCTCGAAATCTTTGCTCCGGTCATCGTCTGCAGCCAAACCAGAGGGATCTCACGGCTCGCGCATCGAGCTCACCCGGAAGTCGTGGCCCTGGTCAAGGCGGGCGCAGCCGGCGCTTGAGCTAGGCTTCTTCTTGCTCGAGGTACTCCAAGATCGCTTCAACAACGAGGTAGTTGACAGAACGATCGTGCTTCTCACTGAGTCTCATCAGACGTTCGACAGGCTGCTCATCCAGCTTGTTCTTTGGGATGTACACAGCAAGCTTGTCCATTACGTGCTTCCGCGTCATGCAAATTCCCCTTTCCTATTGCCACCCGAACCCGGACTGCGGCAACGGTTTCACGATCTACAACAAAAACGAAACGCCACCGACAAGAATCGAAGCGTTCGTCCAAGGTGGTAGTATATCGCACCGAAGCTAGGAATTGAAGGGCGAAAAACACGTGCGAGATACATAGAGACCGTCAAATCCGCTGCCAAACAGGAAACAAAGGGACATCCTTTTCTAATTGTTTGTATGCGAGATCATCGGATGATACCCCAGCCGGTTTCCGGGTCGTGGCCCACCGCACCTACATCGACCGCCGTGCGGCGGAGGGCGTTCTCCAATTCGGCGGGGCTCAAGGTCGGTTGCTGGGCGATCAAGTACGCCGCGGTACCGGCGACAAGCGGCGCCGCAAACGATGTCCCCGAAGCCATTGAAACGTCTCCTCCGGGCATGAACGACAGGACGTCCTTCCCGAGCGCCGCGAAATCCACCTGTTCGCCCCAATTGGAGAAATCCGCCGGGGTTGACCCCGGATCGACGGCGGCCACGGTGATCAACTCGGGCCATGCGGACATGTAGCTCAACTCGGCGCCGTCGTTCCCCGAGATCCCGACCACCGCCACCCCTTGAGCAACGGCCCAGCCGACCGCCTCGAAAACGAACACGGGAGGTGGTTGCACGGCGTAGACAGACAGGTTGATCATGTCGGCTCCCTGATGGACTGCGTATTCGATCGCGGCAACAAGTTTCCGCCAGTCGCCGGAATAGAACATCCCCCGTGAGTCAAGAAACCGCAGATCCATCAGCCGCAGAGCGGCTGAGCTTCCCGAGCGGATGCGCTGCGCCTCGAACGCCGATGCGACCGCACCGGCAACGAACGTGCCGTGCCAATACAGTGGGGTACCGACCAGAGAATCCGCATCACCGTCGCGGAAATCCCACCCGTGAACGTCGTCGACATAGCCGTTCCCGTCATCATCCACACCGTTCTCCGGGATCTCGCCGGGGTTCTCCCACATCATGCATCCGAGCGGGGTCACACTGTGATCGACACCCGAATCGATCACGGCAACAACCACTTCGGGGCCTCCCGATGCGATGTCCACCATCTCGTCGGAGGCGAAGTAGCGGCGATTGCACATGGTGAGGACCTTTTCACCGAGAACCTCCGCCACGTTCGGACTGATCCGTGCAATCGACTCGATCCCTTCGGACGCGCACAGGTTCGAGCAAAGAAGCGAGAAACGATGGAAGTTGTCGCCGAGCACCAAGGAAACGCCTTCGTTGCAGATCAGGTTGCATCCGTAGATCGCTACACCATCGGCCGGCCGGTCGATGGAGCCGTCGACCAAAACCCCGATCCCCGGTCCGGTCACGGTGATCCCCTCGATACGGATGTCGCTGGAGTCCTGGATATGCACAGACCCGTTGATCACCACAGCCAGAGACGCCTCTCCGGCCACACTCCAGCAGGGGAGACGCTCCACTCCGAAGAACAGCTCGGCGCCACGAACGGTAATCCCTTGCTTGTCTTCGATCTGTACGGTGCCTGTGTAGACTCCCGGAGACACAACCACCGTGTCCCCGGTTGATGCTTGATCGATCGCGTCCTGGAGCCAAGGGACATCATCCGGCACGACGATCGTATCCGCTGCCAGCATCCGGCATGCAAGAAGGACCAACCCAAGCGACAGCAACGATCTCATGATCCGCTCCCTGGTGAGTCTTGCCCAAGCCTAGGGCTCTCGTCGCCTATCCATCTCGGAAGATAGCCACTTGTGCTCCGCAGAGCAAGCCGGTATTCGAAAACGGATTGACACCACGGCGTGTTCGGGGTAGGTTGGTCCGGGTGGCAGAAGCTGTCGAGAGGGTCAAGGAGGTGGGAGACGTGTCCGACAACTCCCTGTTGTGGGTGGGTGGCGGTATCGCCGCGGTCCTGTTGCTGCTTCTGCTGCTGGCGTCAGCATCGCCGGATCCATCAGCCAACGCCGCATTCGAAGAACCGATTTCGGCCGAGTCGTCCTCGTTGCTGCAGATGAGCGGAAGCTCGCAGGCGTCTTTGGAGTCAGCTGCCATGGAGGTTCCCCCGGCGGCTACGGCTGGAGCCTCCTCAGCGTGTTCTTCCTGCACGACGCCGAGCCCGTGTTTCGTTCGGGTCACCACGTCGCCGTGTCAAGCACCCCCCGAGCCCGATCCCTGCGCACCCCCTGCTTGGGCTTGCGACGATCCGTGCGTTCGTCATATCCCACCGCAGCAGCCCGCACCTCGTGCAACAGCATGCACGTGCGAGCCGGCGTGTGGAGATCCCGAGCCGTCCGCCTGGCCGTGCAATCCCGTTGCCGATCCGTGCGCAGAAATGCCCCGCCCGGCGGTCGTTATGCCGCAGCACCCATCCGGCGTGATCGCATCGAACGCAGCGACCGTATTGATCTTGCGCTCGTATCCCGAGTGGGTCACAGAAGGACAGACGGTCCAGCTCCACGGCCGGATCACGACCCCCGGGACAGCGCCGGTTTGCTTCGAGTGGACCGCAGAGCGCGGGAGTTTCGACGATCCGACCTCGCTTGACCCCGTGTATACGGCGCCGGCAGCGATCCGCTGGGGAGACTCGGTGTGCATCAAGCTGGAGATTCATGATGCCTACAGCCTCCGGAGATACGATCAGATCGAACTGCGACTCAAGAAGGTTCTGTACTAAGACAGAACCGGCCAAGAAGGCGCTGTATGAAACAGAACCAGCAAACAGGATTCCGTTCTAAC
>CAZKPU010000078.1:4201-11303 GCA_964554715.1 uncultured Thermotogae bacterium
CCGGCCAAGAAGGCGCTGTATGAAACAGAACCAGCAAACAGGATTCCGTTCTAACCAGGACCGCAAGAGCCGGTTCTGTACGATATAGAACTACCGAACGGCGTTTCGTTCTGAACACAACCGCAAGAGCTGGTTCTGTACGATACAGAACCCGTCAATGAGGTTCTGTAATGCACAACGCCGGCCGGAAAGATTCTGAACAGCCGTCAACGCCTGTGAAAAACCGCTAGGGAAGACCCCAGGAGCCTTCTAACCGAGCGAGGAATCGCTAGGGAAGATTCTGACGGTGATCCCCACAGAACATGCGGAATCGTTCGGGAACGTTTCGTCTTTCGAGTGGATCGAGGAAGGGCACCATGGGGCCGTCTCGAACGACCGGCAGATTAGCTTCGGTTCGGGAACCGCTCCTGCGTCATTCGAGCATCATGCCGCTCGCGAACATCGGGTCCCGAGCAACATCCCGGGAAGCGGCGGCTGATCGACACCCCCACCGATCCGACACAAACGCAGTTTCTCCCGGAATTCTTCGCCTCGTACAAGGCGACATCGGCCGTGTGAAACAGGTCCGCGCCGGATGCTCCGTGCTCCGGATATGATGCGACCCCAGCCGATAGCGTCGCCGCCCGAATCGACCCGTTGTAGGCGGCTGCAATCGGCTCGAACAGCCGTCGCAGTGACTCGGCCCAGGAAACGGCGGCGTCCAACCCGGTGTTGGGGAGGATGACCATGAACTCATCTCCGCCGTACCGTCCTGCGGATTGCGGCTCGCTCAACCTTTGCTGGATCAACCCACCGAGCGCGTTCAGCATCTCATCTCCACGGGCGTGGCCGTGGGCATCATTGACGCTCTTGAACCGGTCGATGTCCACCACGACCAGCGAAAGGGGGGCCCCGGACTCCTCGGCACGGCCAACCTCCACCGGGAGAACGTCCTCCAGATACCGACGATTACGCAGTCCCGTCAGAGGATCCCTCAACGCCTGATCGCGGAGTTCGCGCTGTAGACGCTCGTTCTCCAGAAGCTTCCTTCGGAGCGCTTCATTGGTTTCGCGAAGCGCCTGCTCGGTCTGATGGCGCAACGTAATGTCGTGAAGCATCACCAGGGATCCGAGGTGAGTGCCGTCCCGATTGTCCACCGGTGTCAGCCGGGCCAACACGTGCCGAGCCGCTCCGGTTGCCGCTTCCAATCGGGTACAACAGCTGCCTACGTGTCCGTCGGCTGTCTGAAGATCGCCCCAGAACGGAAGCACACACTCGGCCTTCCTTCCCACCTGTCTCGCTCCGATGCCGAACTGCTCCGTTGCCGCGCGGTTACGGTCGACGATGTTTCCCGCCGCATCGATCACCACGAACGCATCTTCCATCTGCTCGACCAGCACATCCCGGGCAATCGGCGTCAGATCGAACACCCGCCACCGCGTGATGCTCACAGCCAGCATGCACCCGACAAAAAAGAACGCCAGCGGCGTGATATTCAGACCGTTGAACGCCCCGGGAACAGCGGCATAGATCAGGCTTGCCGCCCATGGGATGGGAATGCCTGCAAGGATCGCGATCGCCTGCCGTCGTGGCAGCGCAGACGGTCGCAGCGCTGTTCGCAACAGGAAGAACGTTGCCACGGTAATGTACAGATAGATTCCGGCGAGAATCCCGTAGAAGCCGACTCCGTGTTCATAGATGAGAAGTGTGCTATCCGGCACATGCGAGAATCCTGACCATACGAGGCCATGCACGGCGTTGGTAGCGACCAACCCCACATTCACAGCCGGCAAAAGCCACAACAGAACTCTTGTCCTGCCTGCAAGCCACTCGCCTTTACCGGCATGTTGCACGGCAAACTGCAACAGCAGGGCAGCTGCTGAGCCAGACCCGACATACTCCAAGGTAGAGAACAGAAGCTTCAGCCGGAACCCGGGAACCGCCGCCTCCAGCCCGGCCACAAGCGACCAGCCGGCAACTGCGACCATCAGCGCGCAAAGCGTTCTCACACCGGGGATGTCTGACTTCCTGCGGATCAGGAATGCAACGATCAGCGACACGATCGCCGTCACCAGAAGCGCCAGGCACTCAACCGCCCATTCAGTCCTCACTCAATCGGTCCTTTGAGAATCGCACGAAATACACACACTCCCAGCACTTTCTACCACAGGGGCCCCCTGCACTCGATCCCATACGTCCTTTCCTTCGCGGACAATGTTGGCAGAGCCATCGACTTCCGCATCTCACGCCCTCAGCACTAGCACCGTTCGACCTCGGAACCCGATCTCATCGATGACAAGAGGATCCTACCTGGGAAGCTCACGGAATAGCACCCAGCCGCCCTTTCTCCCACCGAGCCGAGGAGCGCGATCGTAGTACAGTTCGAAGATGCGTCCTTCACGATCGGTCCGGACGCGAAACACGTCTCTGCCCACGCCCCATGAGCCGCGCTTGGCGGCCGATCGGAGGTGTGCCGGACGCATGTTGTGGGCCATCTTTCCCCGTCGGCGATAGTCGTGTCGTTCACTCAGAAGCTCCACAATTCGATACGTTTCGTTCCGCCATACGAACCGATCCGGGCAACCCGGTCGCTTCTCGCGAAGCGGAGGCCGATCGAACAGCGCCTCGATCCGTTCGTCAACGAACATTCCGCGCTCATTCACAAGAATCTCCCTTATCGCTCCGGTACCCGTTGCTGAAGTTGGTCCTCTCCCACACAGCCCATACGATGGTTGTGATCATAGCTGACAAGAAGGCAAACCCGATGAGCAAGTCGTTTCCCGACGAGCGAGCCGTTCATGAGCGCTTCTCGGTGGACTGCTTCAACCTTGCGTGGGATCTTCTCGATCGTTCGGATCGCAGCCCGGAGCAGGACGAGGAGATGGTCCGGTTGAGCGTTGCATCAACGTGGCACTGGACGAAACGATCCGATTGCACGGCGGAGAAGCTGTCGGTCGGCCTGTGGCAGACATCCCGGATCCATGCCGTATTGGGACACGCGGAGGAGGCTCGGCGGTACGCGTCGCTGTGCGTACGAGCGAGTTCAAAGGGGGGCGTCGGCGTCTTCTTCCTCGCCTACGCGTACGAAGCAACGGCCCGCGCCGAAGCTCTCGCCGGAAACGCATCCGTCGCAACCGCGGCGCTGGGGCAGGCGGAGAAGCTCTTGGAGCGGGTCGAAGATGCTGACGCACAATCGATGCTGGAGCAGGATCTCGACGATGTACGCCGTCGCTCGAGCCCGTAGTGCCTCTGGCAGTTCATCCCGCAACGCATGCGGCGGTCTACCGCCAGCGGATGAGTATTGACTCTCGGGCAAACAGACGGACGGCTGCGACGATCATCCCGCCGGTCAACAGGAAGAACGCGCCAGCGACAGCTCCCATGATCGCCGGAGTGAACCAGACAAGCCCTGTCACCTGAACCACAATCAGAGCGATGATCGGGAGGAAGATCACAACCGACACGTTCTGTGCGCCCTTCGCGTCCGCCGCTCGAGACGAGCCGATCACGCCAAGGACAAAACTGAGAACCGCAACCGCCGGAGCAAGAGCGAAAACGCAAATCAGCCACGTGGCGTCGAGCGCCGCCGGAATCAGGAAGCCCCAACCCAATCCACGGAGGGCGCCGAGAAATGCTCCGGCGCAAACCCACGTAGAGATCACCGCCGGAACCGCACCGGATAACGCCTTTCCTGCCACCAACTCCCACGTTCGCACGGGTGTGGCAAGCAGCGGTTCTAACGTACGCGTAACCTTCTCTTCCACGATGCTCTGCGTCGAGAAGACGTTGGCGATCATCGCCGGAACGATCAACAGGAAGAAATCGAACTGACGCACAAGAAGAAGCCTCAACGAGTCTGCCGCCGACCAGGAGGCGGCGCTCGCCTCGCTGCTCTGCACCATCGCCGTCATCGCTTCTCCGACCGGAACGAACCGGGCAACCAGCCAGATGATCAGAAGCGCCTGCCCCGTGATCAGAAGCGGAAACAGCACCACGTACAGCAAGCTGGAGAAGCTCGAGGACATCAGAACCCACTCTTTCGATACGACGTTTCGGATCCTTCGGAGGTTCCCGCTCATGGCCGCTCCTCGTCTTGAACCAGATCCAAGTAGACATCCTCGAGCGAGGCACGCTGCTCGACCACTTCGAGGACGTTTCCTCCCGCAGCCAAGAGATCGCCGACCAGCCGCGAGCGCGCCGCTGTGTCCGAAAGCGTAACGATCAGTCGCTCTTCAGACACATCCACGGACGTGACGTACGGTATCTCGGAGATGGCGGAGATGACCTCCGGAGTCGCCGCTTCGAGTCGAACAAGCACGCCCCTTGCTCCCCGTCCCGTTTGGGCCCGCAGCGCTGCAGGCGTGTCCAGTGCCACCAGCGATGTCCGCACAACGGCCACGCGATCGCAAAGCTCCTCAGCTTCCGTGAGGTTGTGCGTCGAGACGAAGATCGTTCTCCCCTCGTCGCGAAGCTCGCCGATCAGCGCTCGGAACGCGCGAGCAACCTCCGGGTCCAGCCCCGCCGTCGGCTCATCAAGGAAGACAACCACCGGCTCGTGGAGCAACGCTCGTGCCAGAGAGAGCCGCTGCTTCATCCCCTTCGAGAACCCGGCAACGCGGTCGTTCTTCCGGTCGGCAAGCCCCAGACGTTCCAGGTAGCGGGCAACTTGGCGCGTGCCGTCGATCCCGGAATAGAACTCCGCGAAGTACCGCAGGTTCCTTTCGGCGCTCAGCCTGCCGTAGAAACCGGGGACCTCGGGCAGCAGTCCGATCACGCTGTGCACGTCTTCCGGTCTCCGTGCGGGATCGATCCCCATCACCTCGGCCGAACCGGATGTCGGCGCAATCATCCCCGAAAGCATGCGGATCGTCGTCGTCTTACCCGCTCCGTTCGGACCGAGAAACCCAAGGATCTCGCCCGCGGATGCGCTGAACGAAAGATCGGAAACCGCAACACGATCGCCGAATCGGCGCACCAAGTTGTCGGCTCGGATCGTTGTCTGCATCGCCCTCCTCCTTATCGGCCGAGATCGTAATCACGAAGGCCCGCTCGATCCAGCCACCCGCCGATGGCGGCTTCGGCGATGTTCGCGTCGCTCTCCGAGTATCATCGTCTCCGTTTCCCCGGCTTCTCAGCTCCCGACGCCCTCGTTCACGGATGATGCGAGGCTGTTGCCGAGCGGGAATCCGAGCCGTACACTCGGAAGATACGATCATGAGGAGACCGGAAGATGCGCCTATTCTACAGCCATAGCTTTTCGGCACCGCTCGCAGCGAAGGTTCGTGCGTTCCGAAAGCTTCTTGAGAGCGCCGCCTCGGAGCTTGCCTCGGAGATGCAGCGGAAGGGGGCTCCCGGCATCCTTCAGTTCGACGTGATCGAGGGCGACAAGGCGGAATTTGGCGACCCGGCCAGCGCGTTGTTCCCTCGCATCGAGCGCTGCGATGTTTTCTTCTCCCTCCTGTTGGACGAAGCCGCTGCAGTTCACGGCCCGTCTCACGTGTCGCCGTCTTGCCTCCAGGAGCTGGTCATCGCGCATCGAGCCGGAAAACCGACGCTCGCCTGGGTCGAGAAGGGGTGTGCCGGCTGTCTTGGCTTCGGCAACAGCCTCACAACCTACCGCGAGTTCACCCTCGACGATCTCCTGTTCGACGAAGGGAAGCAGGCCATCCGCGACAACATCAAGCAGCGGCTGGTTGAAGCGTTCCTCGCCTCAGACCCCCAGACAGCGAAGTATCTTTACTGCAACACCTTCTCGGACATCTCGCCCGATACCGTGGACAGCTTCTTGTGGCGCCGCGGGTCCTGGGAGCAGACGGCCGACGGTGAAGAGGTTTGGCGCAGCGAGGAGCAGCCGCGTCCCGGCGGACAGCGCGTGTTGACGTTCGGTGGAGAGGACGGGAACGGATGCTTGGCGATCGCCGCCACAGGGATGACCTGGAACTGGAACGACCAGCAAGGCAAGAGCATCACCTCGCTGGGAGCCATCGAATCAAGCTCGCTTCATCACAGTCAGGCGTTGGTCGTCGAGATCCGCTGCCGGACAAGCGGGACGGCGCTTCTTCGCCCTCTTCTCCAGGCAGTGATTGCCGATCCACGATCGCCCCGCCTCAAGGGGAAGCCCGCCCAATCGCTGATCGCCGATTCGCCCGAATCCAACTGGAACTGGAAATCGGTCGGCGAGCATGAAGGATGGACGTCGAAGCGGTTTTACGCCACGATCGATCTTACTGCACCTCATCACATCGAGGGGGAAGCGCGGTTTTACCTGGTCGTCGAGACCGGCGAGGACATCCTTTTCATCGATCATGTCGTCCTGGGGTTGGTTGAGGCCGGCTGAAGGGTCGCGAGGGCGGCCAGGCCGAGCACAGCAGTGCGGAGCGTGAGGAGCAACGGCGTTCCTGCGTGAGGATCCGCAGAGGCACCGAGGAGGTCACATGAATCGAGCATGGAAGGTCGCCTTGAGCGCGTTGGGGGTTCTGGCTGTAGCCGTTGTGGTCATCGTGCTGTGGCCAGCGCCTGATCCGCTGCAGGGCGCTGATACGGTGTATGTCCGCTTCGCCGGAGCGGAAGCCAACAGCAACCCTTCGGACGAGCAGGCACGAGAGGGGTTGGTCTTTGCTCTTGGAACGAGAGACCTGACCATCGTTTCCGATCCGGCGGCAGCGGATGTTCTTCTCGAGGTTCAGAACGTGCGCGTCAATCTCGGCGATATCGAACTCTCGCTATCGAACGGCACCTTCGCCGGGCAGATCGCAGCGGAGTGCCGGATCACCGATCTCGCAACCGGAAGGGAGTACACGATGGATCTCTCGGTCCGGTTCGATGCACAGGGAGTGACCGCTGACCTGACGGCACGGAAGTTCTGGATGTTCTGGAAGTAGACCGGGAGAGATCGGGAAACCGGGCACGGCTTCCCGATCTCGACAGCTTGTCACGACTCGCCGAGGAGCGTCCGCAGATCGTTCTCCGGTGAGGTGATCGGCGTCAACTCGAAGTTCTCCACAAGCACGTCAAGCACCGCGGGAGTCAGGAACGCCGGGAGGCTCGGACCGATCCGGATTCCGCGGATCCCAAGGTGCAACAGGCTGAGAAGGCTCACCACCGCTTTCTGCTCGTACCAGGA
>CAZKPU010000079.1:0-11295 GCA_964554715.1 uncultured Thermotogae bacterium
AGATTCGGAACGAATCGTGCGTGGAGATTCGGAACGAATCGTGCGTGGAGATTCGGAACGAATCGTGCGTGGAGATTCGACAAGGAGTTCACGTCGAATCAGGCAACGAACGTCACTCCGTGAAACGGGAAATCGCGATGGTCACAATCCGCAGCTTCTCACGCAGATCAAGCATCTCCGACTCGATCTGCTCCTGCTCGTCGGCCGACAAGATCTGCTGCTCCAGCTGTCCTTGGAGAAGAGCGATCTTCGATCGGAGGATGGAGGAAGCTCGTGTGTACTCTGAGAGTGCCATCTGCGGAGTCGATCCGAGTTGCAGCACGCGGCTCAGCTGATAGAGATCACCGAGCGCCATGTGAGCGTCCTCATCTTCCGGCGAGATGTTCGTGTGCAGAGCCAGTGCATCTTGAAGCGTGAGAACCTCCTGTGAAATCTGCTTGTAACGTTCCGCCGTCAGATAGACGGTCTCCGATTCCGAAACGGTATCCACCAACCGTTGGATTCGAGCGGAGATCAGAGTGAGACCCGACGCCATGAACCATTCGGCTTCATCATCCCGGCCGAGCGACCGAAGGACGTAGCCGATGGCGGGATAGGCGCGGAAGTATCGGGAGTTCGAGGCAATCAGCTCTTCGAGGATGTCGATCGCCTGTTCCGGGTTCCCTTGTCTTTGTGCGACCAACGCCCGCAGGTACGACGTCTGATCTGCAACGTCACCGTGCGGTCGGCTGGCCGTCAGTAGGTCGAGGTATCGATTTGCAGTATCGAAGTCTCCGGTCGAGAAGTGGACATTGGCCAGCTGGAGGTACACCTCTTCGGAGACGAACCGCGTAAGACATCGCTCCAAGTTCTCCCTTGCCTGCGCGATCTCCCCCTGTTGGATCTGCGCAACCGCCAGGTAGTAGTACGCTTGGCGAGCTGCGAAGTCACGGCGGATGCTCTTGGCGAACAGCTGTTCCGCTCCCGCTGCATCCCCCGCGTCGAGATGTTCGATTCCTTGTTGATACAACACGTTGGCGGAAAGGTCGCGTACCGCTACGAACGAAACGGCGACACAGGCGATGGACAAGACGATAACCGCCACATGAAGGACGCGGTTTCGTATCTTGAGGTTGAACACATGCCGATCGCCGTACGTGCTCGAGAAAGCAAGACCGACAAGGGAAACTGCTGCCCACGATGAAGCAGGAAGGTGAGCGGGGAAACTGACGGTTGCATGGACGCAGAACACGATGATGCCGCCCAAGAGCAACAGCAGATCGAATCGCTCAGGCTCCCCACGGTTTGCCCGCAATCGAACCCAGAAACCGGCAAGCAGAAACGCCAGCAGACCGAGCAACGCGATGCTGCCGACAACTCCCAACTCGGCAAGCGTCTGGATGTATTCGCTGTGTGCCTGCGCCGCGCGGGCGATCGGTTGGGTGAATGAGGCACCTTGCGGTGAAGCGAGGAAATCCACCTTGTAGGGAACGAACCTCAGTTTGTAGTTCCCCAACCCGACGCCCAGAACAGGATGATCCCTAAACATCTCCAGACCGACATACCAGTCTTCCGAGCGCGTCTGCCCCGAACTTCGAGACCAGAGTTCCGACAACCATGTGCTTCCATCGTCGGATACTGCAACCACGGAGTTCAGAGGCCCGGAGGGCGCTGCAAACAGCCCGATCACGACAGCGGAAAGCACAAGGGCGATCAACCAGCGCCGATTGGATGAAATCGGAGTCACGGGTCGGAAGATCCACCATCCGCCAAAGATGGCGACTGCAGCGACGCAAAGCGCAATCAGCGTTCCTGTCTGGTTGACGAGCAGGACAACACCGAAACAGATGACGATCATCAGCAGGGATACACCCCGCAGGATCCTCGATTTCAGTCGGACAAGCAGGATGATGCTCGGCAGCAATATATAGGCGAGATAGCCTCCGAGGTAATTGCGGTTGCCCATCGTGGATATGATCGGGTCGAGCGGTCCGGCTCCCGGTCCGCCGGTCACAACGCCGAAATACTGAAGGAGTCCGTATACAGCTGCCAGCATGCCCGCTGTAAGCAACGCGAACAAGATCAGCGTCACATCCCTGGGGGTCCTCACAAGATTGCTCACAAGCAAGAAGACCGCCCCGAAGCAGAGCATCAGCAAGAGGCTCTGGAGAACCACCGAGGCGTTGAGCGCATTGAACATCGAGAGAAGCCCGGACGCGATGAGCAACCCAAATGGAAGCAGCAACCGAGGGATGCGCACCGCCCACGTCCCTCGAATCCATGCATGGATTGCCCATGTCATGCAGAGTGCTCCGACGCCGACAAGGGCGAAGATCGACTTTGTGTAGCCGTACTCGGAGGCTGACGGCCAGATGAAGAGCGGAACTGCGGCAGAAAGGCCCGTAAGCACAAACAGCAACCCACGCGGCGGACCGGACGCTCCGGATCGATCCTGGGGTTGATGTGATCGCAACGTCATGCTCCCTACGCGCTTCTTCATGGATGGGATTATAGGCCAGACGTGCTCTCCGCCGCATCGTCGGCATCATGTCGCATCCGTTGCAGAGTGACGTTTCCGAGCAACGGAGCCAGACGGCGGACGACACCCGGCCACAGGTCGAGCCGTCGGGCCAGGGCGGCGACCGTCCGGCTGGTGTAGTCGATGTCCCCGCGCCGGCGGAGGACCTGTCTGAGCCCTGGATCTTCGATCAGATCAAGAACGGCTTCCAGTTGGCGATCGGAGAGCCTCTGCCGGGTTCGATGAACCGTCCGACCGAGGCGGAGTTCTCGGCCGATCATCTTTCTCCAAGAGGTTTCATACGACGAGAGTTCGCGATCGCGCTTCTCCACTGATCCTGCATGAGCGGCGCGAGCGGCGATCCGACCGGCCATCTGAGCACAGCGAGCGCCAACAAACAGACCGCCGCCGGAAATCGGTTTAACTTGGCCCGCAGCATCTCCGACAAGGAGAACCCCCGGCGCGACCGTGCGAGAGGCAACATCAACAGGGATCGTGCCCCCTATGTGCGATCCGGGGACAACCCGCCCCGGAAACCTCGAGAGATGCCGGCGAAAGCACGAGCGGACGACCCTCGCATCCGATGCCCCCAACCCGACTCGCAGCATCCCCGGTTCAGCGGGAACCGCCCAAGCAAAGAAGCCGGGAGCTACGTCTTGTCCGACAAAGACCTCGATCTCATCAACGGGGGATTGTAGCGAGGTGAGCACGGCTTGGTGAACGAACACACGGTCTTGCGGTGGTGTCAATCCTGCCCATACGGCGATCCGGCTGAACGGACCATCGGCACCGATTGTGACGGATGCGTGGAACCTTTCTACGGTTTGCGTTTCGCCGCATCGAGCCACAACCGTGCCTTCTCTCCAGGAGACGACACGTGAGTGGGTCCGAAGAACGATCCCTTCGTTGACGGCGTCGGTTGCCAGTTGACGGTTCAGCTGAGCGCGGTCGATCACAACCGCCTTGGTCTCGTTTGCGCGAAGCTCGGATCGACGGCCACCCGGCCCGATCACCCAGGCGCTCCGGAACGATCTGAGAATATCGAGCGAAGAAGGAGAGAGAGCCTCGACAGTTCTCGGACTGACCAAACCGGCGCATCGGGCGGCATCGCCGGCTTCTTCATGCTGTTCGATGACAAGAACCGTTGCCCCTTCCCTGCGTGCATGACGGGCCGCTGTCAGCCCTGCGGGTCCTCCTCCGACAACCACGACATCGTAGGTCTCTTTCGGCTGTGCCTCGGGGGTCATGGGCCCTCGCGCTTGGGAGAACGGCTCATCATCTCATCCACCAGTTGTGCGGCCGCGGTCTGCTCGTACAACAGGCGGTACACGGCGTTGGAGATCGGCATGTCGATCTCGCGGTCCTTTGCGAGTTCATGAATGATTTCGGTGGCGTAGATCCCCTCGGCAACCATGGTCATGTCAGCGAGGATGCAGTCGAGGGGTTCGCCTTGCCCGAGCCGTTCGCCCACGGCACGGTTGCGGCTGTGGGGACTTGTGCATGTCGCAACAAGGTCGCCCAGCCCGGAGAGTCCGAACAACGTCTTGGATTGAACACCGAACACGGATCCGAAGCGCTTCATTTCGGCAAGCCCACGTGTGATGAGAGCGGCGCGGGTGTTGTCTCCGTATCCGAGGCCGTCCGATGCGCCGGTGGCGATGGCGATGATGTTCTTGATCGTGGCGCACAGCTCCACGCCGACCAGGTCGTCCGAGAGATAGACGCGAAACCGCGGTGTGGCCAGCTCCTGCTGGAGTCGCCGGCCCCATGGCTCATTCGTCCCGGCGAGGACAACGGCCGTCGGGCTATCACGTCCGACTTCTTCGGCATGACAGGGCCCCGACAATGCGAACACCCGATGGTTACCGGTCATTGACTCGATCAGCTCGGACATCCGGAGCTTCTGCTGACGGTCCAACCCTTTGGCAAGGCTGATGATCGGAGCGCTGATCCCGCCGAGTGCGATCAGCCGTTCGACGGTGTTCCTCATGGCTTTGCTCGGAACGGCGACCACAACCGCATCGGCTTTGAGGGCCACGCTGAGATCGGTTGTGATGTCCAGATTTTCGGGCAGGATCACACCGGGCAAGTACGGGACGTTCTCATGGTTGGCCGCGATCTGCTCGGCGAGAGCGGAGCGTCTCGCCCACAGATGCACGACATGCCCGCGGCGCGACAGCAAGCGGGCAAACGCCGTACCCCAACTCCCTGCTCCAACCACTGCAAATCTCACGGGTCCCTAGGGCTCCAATGAGAACGGGGTCCGCGTACCGGCATGCGACGTCAACCATTCAAGCGCATGCTCGACCGGGTCCTCATCATCCGCAACCTCGATGTCGGGGGTGAGTCCGACACCGTCAACGGCCTGTCCGCTTGGAGTGAGATACTCTGCGGTCGTCAGCTTGAGCGCCGAACCGTCCGAGAAGTCGAAGACTCTTTGTACAACACCCTTTCCGAAGCTCTTGGATCCGATAAGGATCCCCATCTCCTGATCGCGGATCGCCCCGGCTGTAATCTCCGCCGAACTGGCCGTTCCCGCGTTGATCAGGACGGCAAGTGGAATGTTGGGGATCGTGTTTCCGATCGAGCTGTATTTCTGCTCTCCGGAGATCCGGCTTTCCGTGGTGACGATGAGCTGGCCTCGGTCGATGAACAAACTGGATACGGAGATCGCCGTCGACAGCAATCCTCCGGGGTTGTAGCGCAGGTCGAGAATGAGTCCATCCAAGGAAGAGAGATCGTAGGATTCGAGCTCGGCTTCGAGTTCGTAGTTGACACTTGAGTCAAACCGGGACAGCTGGATGTACAAGACGTTCTCCTCGTCAAGGAGTTCCAGATACAGCGGCGAAACCGTAATCAGATCACGAACGATCAGGATATCTTCCGTTGTGTCGTCGCTGTGGAGTACGGACAACGTTACCGAGGTTCCGGCGTCGCCGCGGATTCGGATCGACGCCTCCGTGAGGGACATGCCCTCCGTGGACTCGCCGTCGATGGCAAGGATCCGATCTCCGGCAAGCACTCCGGCTGCTTCAGCAGGTGTGCCAACCAGCGGCGTGATCACTGTGACCGCGTCATCCTTGATCGTGATCTCGATCCCGACTCCGCTGAATTCCCCTTCGATACTCTGGTTGAACTGCTCGTACGCTTCAGGATCGAGATACTCGCTGTACGGATCATCAAGCACTTCGATCATCCCGCGGAGTGCCCCATATACGGCTTGCTGGTCATCGATCCGCTCCGGTCGATAGAAGTAGCTCTGAACGTACTGGTAGATCTGGGAGAGCGGCGCGAATAGGGCTGATGAGGGATTCTGGGCGCCGAGCAGTGACATGGCCGCAACGCCGATCGCAATCCCCGCCAACACCAACCACGTCGATCGAACTCGTTTCTTCAAGAGATCTCACCCCGCTTGCATCATGGTTGACCCGCGTCCCCCAAGCCTGTTTCCATGCGTCTCAAGGTTCGAGTCCCAGATAGGCGCGTTGCCTTTCCGACAGCTCATCGATCATAACCTGTTCGCAGGCAAGCTTCATTTCAGCCACTTCGCAGTCAATGCTTTCGGGTACACGGTGCAGACCGGCAGCCAGCTTGTTGTCGGCGATGTGGCAGAGGGAAAGGGCTTGCACAGCGAAGGAGATGTCCATGATCTCTGCAGGATGACCGTCGCCGAGAACCAGATTCACGAGGCGGCCATCCCCCAGGAGGTAGACGGTTCGGCCGTCCGGGTAGCGAAACGCTTCCACGCCGGGCCGTACATCTTCCTTTTGGACGGCCAGGGTTGCCAGCCCGACCTTGCTGATCTCCACATCGAAATGCCCTGCATTGGCGAGGATCAGTCCGTCCCTTGCTTGCTCCAACGCATCTCCGCACACAGCGTCGATGCATCCGGTTGCGGTAATCAGGACATCCGCTGAAGCGATGGCTTCGCGCACCGTGGTCACGCGATGACCGTCCATCAAGGCCTCGATGGCTCGGACAGGATCGACTTCGCATACGGTAACGCGGGCTCCAAGACCGAGCGCTCTGCGCGCGATT
The DNA here is from genome assembly GCA_964554715.1 of uncultured Thermotogae bacterium. GTDB lineage: Bacteria > Bipolaricaulota > Bipolaricaulia > UBA7950 > UBA9294 > RXOA01. Next base: position 6,536 of record CAZKPU010000079.1, read on the forward strand.
CCCTTTCCGCACCAGCCGTAGCCAACTACGACAACCGACTTGCCGGCGACGACGAGGTTTGTCGATCTCATGATCGCATCCCAGGTCGATTGTCCTGTGCCGTAGCGGTTGTCGAACAGGTACTTCATGCGTGCATCGTTGACGGCGATCATCGGAAAACGCAGCTTCCCATCCCGAGCGCGGACACGAAGGCGGGCGACGCCGGTGGTTGTCTCCTCACATCCGCCGAGTACGGGGAACGCAAACCGGGTATGCAGCAAGTCGACGAGATCGCCACCATCGTCAAGGATCAGGTCCGGCTGTCCGTTCAACACGCTACACAGATCCTCGGTGTACTCCTGATCGCTGGCCCCGTGCCGTGCGAACACATCGATCCGGGACTCGGTTGCCAAGGCCGCGGCGACATCATCTTGGGTGGAAAGCGGGTTGCTTCCTGTCACCGCGACGTTGGCGCCTCCATCTCGAAGGAGGATCGCCAGGCATGCGGTCTTCGCTTCCAGGTGAATGCTCATTCCGACGTGATGCCCGCGAAGCGGCTGATCACGGACGAATCGAGGGCGGAGCCTCTCGAGAAGAGGCATGTGATCTCTTGCCCACAGGATCTTTGCTTGTCCCGCCTGGCGGTCAGTCGAGCTTTGCTGCATTCGAAGCCTCCTTGCTCACACTCACGTAGATCCCCGTCAGTATGAGCAGTCCGCCGACCGCCTGCAACGGCGCGACCGCTTCTTTCAGGATGATGTACGCGAGAACAGCGCTTCCGATCGGTTCTGCGAGCAAGATGATCGAGACCGTGGATGCACGAAGACGGCCGAGCAGAGCATTGAATGAGCTGTGGCCGACAAGCTGCGGGATCAGCGCCAAGAGAACAAGGTAGATTGTCGTCGTGGGAGAGTAGCCGAACAGCGGCTGCGCCGTGAGGAGGCAACCAAGTAGCAGCATGAATGCCGCGGAGGAGTACATCAACGTGATATACGCGAGCACAGGAACTCGCTGACGGATCCCGCGGCCGAGAATGAGATACGCGGCGGACATCACGGCGCCTCCCAGTGCAAGGAGATCGCCGAGTTGAGCCCGTGCACCGGTATCGATCCATCCCACGATGATGCTTCCGATGATGGACAAAGAGATTCCGATGATCTGCCTGCGCGCGATCCGCTCACGAAGGAAGAGCCAGCTACCGAATGCCACGAAAATAGGGCTTGTGCTGACCAGAACCGTTGAATTGGCAACCGAGGTAGCGGTGAGCGAGCGGATCCAGAACGCGAAATGCAGCGCAAGGAACCCGCCGCTGAGGATACTGAGGATGACATCCCGGCGAAGCATGCCGCGAAAGACTCTTCTTCGCACGGCGATCGGGAGCAAGACCAACGACGCACATGCAAGGCGCCATGCGGCGATGACCAAGGGAGGAGCTTCGCCGGCCAGTCGTACAAGGATGGAGCCGAACGAGACCGCGACGATACCGATCGGGATCAGCCATCGATAGGAGAGGGACGGAACGGTCATTCAGCCCCACCCATTCTTCATGCCGTTCGGCGTGGCTTGGGGGCGCGGCCAAGAGCACGCAGGATCTCCGGAACGGCAATCATGGCCGCCTGCTCTCCCGCTTCGATCCCTTGCTTGACATCACTGTAATTCGGCGGATCCGGTGAGAAATCCGGACGGATCAGGATATCCGGGGGTTGAAGAGTCAATTGCAGCAAACTGACCTGTTTCTGAAACACGGTCGACATCTGAAACAGGACGGAGAAAACGCTCGGATGGAAACGCCGCGGGCCGTCGGCGACTGCATCGGATGTCCCGCCAAGGATTCCGAGAATTCGTTCGCGGGGTTCCCACGCGGGGATGCCACCGAGGTTGCTCTCCTCGGGGCAAACAAGAACATCGACTCCGACGACGATATCCGCACCGAGTTGCCGCGCGACCGAAACCGGGACGGGATCGGTTACACCGCCATCAATCAGGAGCCGCTCGTCCATCCACACCGGCGTAAACAGGCCGGGAACCGAGAGACTGGCACGGATCGCTTCGACCAACGGTCCACGCGTAATCGGATAGGGTTTGCCGTTCTGGAGGTCGGTAGCAACGGCGGCGAATGGGATTTCGAGATCCTCGATCCGCCGTTCACCGACCAACGACCGCACGGTTCGGGCGATCTGACTTCCGGAGCTCCAGCCTGACCAAGGGATCGTTGGACGCAGGGTTTTCGCAACCTTCCCAATGTTCATCGAACGCCAGATCGAGGCCAGATCATCGAGAGGAACCCCGGCGGCATAGATACCGCCGACTTGAGCGCCCATGCTCGATCCGGCGATGACATCCGGACGGATGCCATGTTGCTCAAGCGTACGAAGGACACCGATGTGCGCCGAACCTCGTGCGCCTCCACTCCCTAGAGCAAGCCCAAGCCTTGGTTGTTTCACCAGCTGTCACCACCGCATCCTAGCACGGAGCCCCACGAACCGCAAACGAAGGCGGGGTGGGTGATCATGCAATCAAATCGGAAACCGTCGAGATCCGCGAGGAAGAAGAAGGGCGGAGGGCCTTCAAGCCCTCCGCTAGTAAGGTTACACGCTAATCGCTCCGACAGGGCACTGGTCGACGGCGTCCTGGATGCAATCCGCATCGACGTTTGCACCGTCGATGACCACGGCCACACCTTCGGCTCCCATCTCAAAAACGTCTGAGCATACCTGAGCGCAGAGTCCGCAACCCACACAGAGATCGGCATCAACTACTGGATTTGCCATGGCAGCCTCCTTTTCTGCTGGAATGGTTGAACTATACCACAGGGCAAGGCCGGTCCCAACTTGGCCGGTGAACTACCATGGCGAACCCGCGTTTGTGATCCGGCGACGGTGCGCTATAGTCTCGGCCGAGTTCGACGCACATCAGGGGGGAGTATCATGCGAAAAAGAACGTCTTGGATGCTGGTCTTGGTGGCAACGATCGGGTTCTTAGGTCTTGGAACCAGTCAAGGGTTTGCCTCGAGCGCCATGCCGATTGAAGAGGCGTTGGGGCTGTTCTCGCCGGATGACGACATGATGATATCGTTTGATGCAGAAGGACGTGAGCAGCTCGAACAGGCGATCGGTGCGATCCGTGACAGACTCGGAATCCCTGACTACCTCGACGAAACCGATGAGGCGCAAGTCGGAGCGTTTGCCGTCGCACCGGCAGACAAGGATCTGGTCAACAAGCTCTCTCAGGCGTACTACACGCTCGCTGATGTGTTCCTGCGCCAGCATCCCAGCCAGGAATCCACGTTTCTGATGGGAAAACAGTGGGGGTTCAAGAGCCTGCGGATGAACCCATCGTTTGTCGTGTTCGAGGAGCAGGACGGCTTCATCGCCGCTGTTCGAGCCGAACCGGACATCGTCGCCCTGCAGTGGGCGTCGGCCAACTGGTTGCGGGTTGCCGAGTTTGACATCATGGCGGCGGTTACCGGACAGATCCCTCCGAAAGCGAAAGCGATGGTCGAACGCATGCTCGAGCTTGACGAGAGCTACATGTGCTACGGAGCCTATCGTGCAATGGGCGCTTTCTGGCAGGGGCTTCCGAGCGATCCGATCTCGCCGATTCTCATCGGGGGCTTGCGCCAGAACTACGATCAGGTCCTGGCCAACTTCTGCCGGGTTGTCGATGAGCCGACGCTATGCGCCGAATGCGGCGGAATGATCGACCCCATCTGCAATGAATACTTCGAGAACCGCACATTCTTCGTCAAGTACTACTTGATCCCATTGAAGCATTGGGAAGATGCAGCGCGGATCCTCCGCAGCGTGATCGACGAGCCGATCGGGGAGACGTATCCGTTGATGAACGCGCTTTGTCAGCAGATTGCCTCCGAGCTCTTGGCCGACGTAGAGATGCACCTCTAGGGTTGGGAACGTCGCGGGACCCCGCTTTGCGTTCTTGGCGGAAACGTTGAGGTTCGGTATAGTGGGCGAACCCACTACAGGAATAGGAGGGCGAAAGATGAGGAGAATCCTCGCTTGGAGTTTGTGTTTGCTGTTGTTCACGGCAGCGGGAATTGTGGCCGTGGCGCAGGACATCGGCATGATGTCTCTGGAAGAAGCGGCGGGCTACTTCCAGAATGATCTGATCTCTGTCGAGTATTCGGACGCCGGGCAGGCGATGCTGGAGTCGATCATCGACACGCTTCGCACGGCACTCGGGGTTCCCGATGATCTCAACGAAGGCAATGAGCGTGCGGTCGGTGCGTTCGAGGTTGCTGTGGAGGACAAGAACATCGTCAACATGCTGTCCCAAGCCTACTACACGCTGGCCAACGTCTTCCTCGAGGAACCGGAAGATGAAGCGATCTACCTGCGTGGCAAGAATTGGGGGCTGAAGAGCTTGCGGATGAACCCCGGGTTCGTTGAATTGGAGCGGAGCCGCTTTGATACGGCCGTTGCTGCGGAGTCCGATGTTGCCGCGCTGTATTGGACCAACTCGAACTGGCTGCGCGTGGCGCAGAAAAACGTCATGCAGTCCGTGATCGCCGGCGTTCCCTCGCGGGTGAAAGCGATCATGAACCGGCTGACGGAGATCGCCCCGGAATACGCGAACGGCGGTCCCTACAGGCAGACCGGCGCCTATTTCTCTGGACTGCCGGCGGGTTTCGGCCGCGACTTGGACGCGGCGCTTGTGAATCTGTGCCATGTGGTCGATGAGCCGACGTTCTGTTCGGAGTGCGAGGTGTCGCTCTCGATCGAAAACGCGAACGCATATTTCGAGAACCGCACGTTCTTCGCCGA
>CAZKPU010000080.1:0-11026 GCA_964554715.1 uncultured Thermotogae bacterium
ATGTGATGATCGACGGGGCGTGGCGGCTTGTCGAGTTCATGCTCGCTCTCTCTCCGCGGATCGAGCCGGGAACCGGGACTCCGCACCAGGAACATTACCCGTGTCCGCCGGATGCGGTTGCCTACGATGTCACCACGACGAACACTCCGTTCGGTCGTGTGGAGATCGAAGAATGCGTCACGCGTGAGGGTGATATCGACACGTACACCTACACCGTCCGCAACATCGACTTCGAGATCAACGGGTGCGGTATCTGTTGGTTTGGGATCCCCAACTTCCTTGGGTTGCCAACGATCAGTCAGACCGGGCCGGTGTGTTGGTTTGTGAACCCTTACACGTTCCCGGTCGGATGGGACTGGCACGCTCCGATGGGCGATTGCGGGATCCTTCCCGGCGGCTCGCGTGTGTTCTCGTTCTCCGTTCCCGGGCCGACGACCGACACGTACTTGAGCGGCGGAGTCTCGGGTTGCCCGGTGACGGTCCAGCAGGTCAACCACACGGAGGATGCGGCGATCGCCATAGCAGGAGGCGGGATACGCGAATTACGGATGGCGGTTCGCGTCCGGACCACCGGTCCAGGCGAAGGACCGGGACGGTGCCCGGATCTGGTGGCGGAGGTGCTGCGCGTGGCGTGTGACCCGATGCTGGACCAGTATGCGGTTGTCATCACCGGACGGATTGCCAACATCGGCACGGCGCCAGCCGGTCCGTCCGAAGCGGCGGTTGCCGCAACCTACGGCGGCGTGACCGAGCCGATCCCCGCGCTTGCCCAAGGAGATGATCACGTCTTCACCACCACCGTATACATCCCCGCCGGCGTGGGTCCGGTGTGTCCGCTTGCAGTGAACATCCATGCCGATTCCGGCGGTGTCGTCGCCGAGTGCAACGAGGACAATAACGTCGGCCTGGGCGAGGTGTGCTGCGAGGATGTTCCCACGCAGGAAGAGGGGTGCCCGGATCCGTACTTCCGTAGGCTCAGTGGGTGCTACACCCAGACGGGGGTGACCGGAGCCGTCGGCTACGTCGCTCAAGTGACGATGTCGGTGCGCAATCAGGGCGATGTCACCGCGGAGGATCTAGACGTCGAGGTTAGTGTCGGCGGAAGCTTGCGAACGGTGCACTTCGGCGATCTTGCCCCGGGCGTCACATCGACGAAGACGATCAGCGTGTCGACGGGTACAACGTTCCCGGGTGCGGTCTCGGCGACGATCGATCCCGACAACGACATCGACGAGAGCTGCTATCCGGAACCGGATGGAGAGTTCAACAACTTCGCCTCAACATCGATCGGCCGAAACAACTACTGCGGCCCGGTCAACTAGCTGGAGGAGGAGGCGAAGCGAAGCCTAGGATTGGTGGGAGGGCGGTGCGCTGCCGTCCTCCCGCTACTACGAGTTTGCGTCAACGGTCATCCTCGTGCGTGGTTCTTCGCCATCGGAGACGCAGCTTCAGGCACGACGCCGGACACACGCCAACGCATGCTCCACACAGCAAGCAGTCGGCGGAATCCACGTCCCCGTCGGTGCAGGCACCCGAGCTACAGGATGCCGAACACACGCCGCACGAGCTGCAGCCTTCCCCCCTTCCCAAACGGAACAGGCTGAGCTTCGACAGGATGCCGAGGAAGGCACCGAGCGGACATCCATAGGCGCAAAACGGACGGAAGATCACAACAGACAGCGCGGCAGTGATCGCCGAGAGCGCGATTGTCAAAGGCGTTCCACCCCACACGAACAGCGCCTTGAACGGTGTCTCATCCGCGAGGGTGATCGTTCCGGTGATCGAGACCCTCACGACAAGATAGACGAGCAAAGCAACCTTCAACCAGCGAAGACCTCGATCGATGGCGTGTGGAAGGTGGATCGCCCAGCGCTGCACGTGAAGCCATTCTTGAACGGCGCCGAACGGACAGATATAGCCACAGAACACCCGCCCGAACAGAAGAGACAACGCGGCCGGAACAGCGAACAGCAGGAGGTATGCCGTGTTCCACTTGAGGATCACGTTCTGCACCGCCGCCAGCGGGCACAGGAAGCCACCCAGCGTGAACCCGAGGGTGGCGATCGATAGAAACAGCACCCATCGACGAAGAGCGAAGCGCCGGGTGAAAACCACCAGAAGCGCAGCGGTACTCATCCCGAGCAGAGCGAGCAGCTTGATCAGCTGATCGTGAATGAAAAACGGCGACGGGGACTCGGACGATTGCTCAGTCTGGTTCCAGATGGTTTCACCGAAGCTTGACGTCCCGGACGCATCTTCCGGGAACGCGTTCCTGTTGCCGAACGTCTCGCTTGATCCGAATTCCGTTGAGGAGCTGGAACCCGACGTGGCCGGTGCAGGTTCACCATCAGCATCGCCTGAGCCTCCTGCCACCGTCCGTGCCGGAAGACCGCCGGTGGCGTCATGGTCGCGAGCGGGTTCCGTGACGTTTTCCCCCAGCGGAAGCAACGGGCTATCCGTGAAGTGAACGATCTGCTGAAACGCCTGCGTCGAGAACCCTCCCTGGGCTGTTGCTGGTGCAACAGCTCCCAGGACGAGGACGAGACTCAGCAGCGCGAAAGCAGCCAAGCCAGGCGATGACGCTCGATCGGAGGGATGCATAGCCATAGCAGGGATCTAAGCGTCTGGAAGAAGGAACGAATCCAGACGTACGAAGAGGGCCTCGGTCACGAGGAGAACAGGGCCGCGGTCCTCCGACGTGTAGAACAACGTTGCCGGCCCAAGCTCGGCTTGGTCGCCGAGTCCTGATCCAAATGGGAGCTCGAACGACTCTTCGTCGATCAGCAGCGAGTCGTTCTCGACCTGTGCGGCTCCATCAAGTGAAACAAGGGCGAACCCGTCAGGTGGCTCGAACGGATACGTTCCGGCCAGGGCCGACGCCCAGGAAGATCCTGGCGTACCAGAGGTGACGCGGATCGGCAGCGTTGCCTCCTCGTACCCTTCCTTACTGCAGTCCTTCGAAATCGTCAACTCGCCATCCCCCACCTGGGAGAGGGAGACCAGAAACCAGATCTCGTACAGCTCGCCGCCCAAGTTCTCCCACTCCGTTTGATCGAGGACCTGGATTCGGCTCCAGGTGAACTCGTACGAGTCCATGTCCGGAAGCGTGCACCGGTTGTGGGTTTTTTGGACGCGCACGCCGATCTCGCCGACTGTGCCTAACGGGGCTTCAATCGTGGCATGGCTGAACGTGAACGTGCACGCGGTTGCAGCCGCGGAGGCCGCAGCGATCAGGAGGGTCGCAATCACAAAGGTCCTCGATGTCGTTCTCATCATGTCGTGGTCTCCCGGTTGGCGAACGTTGCTGTTTCAGGCTTCAGGCAAACGGTACCGGCCTTGTGTGGAGAATCGATGGCAACCCTTGGCGGTTGATGTGAAGCGGGGGATGTCACGCATCCCGCGCGGGCCCCCGGGGCGGGCAGAAGGGCACCGCGCGGCGGGCCCGGACCTCCGAGGTCCGGGCCCTACTTGATACGCGGTTGGAGAGAGATTTACGTATCGGTTGGCGTCCGGTTTCGATCCCGATCCCGACTCAGCGCCGGGAAGACGACCGGGCCTCCGGTTGCCAGCTGCTTGTCAAACGAACGGAGAAGAGCGCTTCCACGGCCCTCACCGTTTGCCAAGACGTCCAGCGACGCACGAACGACTCGGTCGCGGACTTGCTCATGCAGGTCCGGCGTGCGCTCCAGTTCGCGAAGAAGGTCATCCATTCCGGCATCGATCGGAAGGCGGACCCTCTTCTCCAGTTTCTTCGGGGATCGTGCTCCCGAGGGCATCAGCACCAGTGTGATCTCACGTTCTTTCGACATGATGGGAATCGCCTCCTTCTATCTGGAATCGAAGCCGACGTCGCTTGGCAGGCCGCGTCGGGGTGCTCCGGACACGGCCGGAGCACCCTCGCGGTTGGTCGTGACAAGGACCAAGGAGGTTTGTGCGTCATGATCTTCCTGAGACGAGCAAGTCGCCTTTGTCTGCGTAGGCTTCCGACAGGCGTCGTCGAGCGATCGGGGCGTCGGCCGCGAGCGCTTCCCGCGGTTGCCGCATCCCGAAGTGCCGCGAATCGGACCGCGAAACGTTCCCGGAAAGCGGTTCAGGAGATGAGCGGCGACACACGTGCCGATGACAAGTCCGGCTCGGACTTGGAGCGGCATCGGGCGGGAAACGAGCGAGATCGTCTCTTGCTGGGAGTTCATCGACTGTCCGCTCCCAAGCCCGTTCTCGGACGCTACCTTGCGGTCGATCGGATCGTTGCTGACCATGGCGGTCACCTCCGTTTTTCCCGGTCCGCTGTGCGGCCGGGATCTCCTGCCGATCGTCGATGACGATCGGCTCCGCTCTACACGTGCTTCCCCATGGAAGCACGCCCAGGCGCCTGGTGCCTGCAGATGCACAGGCGGCACTCATCAAAGAAAAAGACCGCAGCAATCGCTGCAGTCGTCTTGGCCGGGTTCTCGTCGCGCGGACGTGTTGTTACATTCCGTGCGAAGACGGCCCGACCGTAATCATCTGGACCGTATGACGCGCAAAAAGGTTCTGCGGGCAGCTGCACAAGCTCATCGCGAACCCCTTCGTGCGTTTCATAACAGATGCATTATAGACAGGCTCCGACGAGATTCAAGAGGCCTGCGTACGTTGCGACCGAGGCGATGACCTTCAAGCTCACTGATCATGATGCATCCATCGCGTGAAGCGAGACCAGAGGCGGCCAGCTCATGGCCCGGCGAATCTCGCTGCTTTTGGACTAGGGGGACGGCATCTCCATCGGCGCAAGCGCGTCGGGTTCGGACATCAGGGGAATGCTTGATCCAACGAGCGGAACAGCCAGATCGATCGTGAACAGCTCCGCCTGTTCGATGCCCTCGGAGACTCGTGTGCTCAGCAGAAGATGGGTGTCCGTGAAGTAGAACCCCGTAAGATTCTCGTGTTCCCCACGCGGGTCGTACGGGAGCCAGTCGCCGGGCACGCGCGAATTGAGATCGGTGACAAACGTGACGGCGATCTCCGGCTGATCATCGTATTTCTCCAGCCGCACAAGGAATCCGTGCCGCGCATCCAAGCGATAGAGCGCGTTGTCATAGGCTTGAAGCCCGATACTGCCGCTGCCGGCGATCGGCGCTGCGATCATCAGGCTGTCGCGGTGTAGGTCGTAGACGACCAGCGTTTCGACCCCACCGGACCACCCCACAAGGGACAGGATCGATCCATCCACAGCCACACCTGTCAGTTCAGCACGATCAAACGGCAGAGTGTCATTCAGGCGAACGCTGCGCAGTGCAAACCCCTCGTGCAGGTCGTAGGTGGTGAGCGCGTTGTCCTCGAGCGAGTAGGACGCGTAGAGGACGCCACTCTGGATGGCAAAATCGTTCACCGGCTCGGTCATCCTAGCCAACACATGAGCAGAACCATCCTCCGACACGGCGTAGACGTATCCGCTGACCGGATCGGCCGTGATCCAACGATCCTCCAGTTGCGCGATCCCGCCGGGGACAACCTGTTCTTCTATGTCGTTTTCGCTGCAGGGCGGAAACCGGAACCGCTGTGCATGGCCGCTGGTGTCGATCTCAAGCGGAATCGGCGCTGCCTCGGTGACCCCGACGAATCCTTCGAGAGGGGCCAGTCCCGCGTCATCGAGAGGCGCGACAAGCGTCGAAGCACTCTCGGGGGACGAGGGAATGATGAGAATCTCTTGCGTTATGGCTTGCTCGAGGACGGGCGTTTGCGTCTCATTGCGCATCCGGCTCCAGGCGACGACCGAATCGATCACAACGCTTGCCAGTTCATCGAGGAACACGGCACCGTCTCCGTCAAGATCGGTCGCCTGCCGGCTCATGGCATCGATCAGGAAGTGGGTGAACACGCCGTGCCCGAGACCGCGGCTCTCGTATGCCATCTCCTGCGACCCGCACGCCGCGAGAACCCCTCGAGAGGTCTGCGTGACCGATGTGATGAGGTCGCGGGCCATGGTATCGCTGCTTTCCGGAGCACTCGAGGTGTTCGATAGGGTGGTGAAGCTCAGATCGGTGAGTGATCCAGCTGGGTCCAGGCTCCGAGACTGTCCGCCGCTGTGGCACGCATCGAAGAACACAGCGACAGAGCCTGCACGGACTGTAGACATCCAATCCCCGAGAGCGTCATCAAGAAGGAAGGTCTCGGGATCGGAGGCGAACGAATCGTACACGAGAAGGGCTTCATCCTGCCGATCGCCGTCGGCTTCGTCACCATCGAGATCCGGGGTTGTGGCCCCGTGACCGGCAATGTACAGGAAGACGGTGTCGGAGGAGCCAACCGTTTGACCGATCTGATCGAGCGCTGCAAGAACGGCTTCCTTGGTCGCTGCCTCGTTGAGAAGAACGGTAAGGTTTCCTTCCGGAACACAACCGTGCTCCACAAAGGTTCGACCAACTTGCCGTGCATCGGTTGCGGCGAAACTGAGCGGAACGATCGCCGGATCGGCGTACGTTGAGATCCCGATGACCAGCGCCCAATTCTCAGCGCTGCAGGTCCAGCCCCCCACGGCAACCAACAGCATGAGCAAGAAGATTGCACGTGGCATTCTCCTCACTGCGCGATCCCAAGCCCTGCATCGACACAGAAGCAGGGGCAAACGAGCAACAGGCTTGTATGACACGCGTTCACTATAACAGGAAAGATCAAACTTGTGCAAGGTTGCTGTCAGGAGGACAGAGTCGTTTACTGGTCCCGTGACAACCGCTCGCGCGCCGACGGTGCCGCCGCATGATCCCATCCCAGAGCAAGCCCTTGGAGCATGCGTAGCCCGGATTGATGCCCCAGTGCTGCAATCCGCTCGATCGTGTCAACGATGATCGATGGTGCAGGTGCGGCCGAAGCATCGATGAACCGGAGCACTGGCTCGGCAAACGCTCCATCACAAGCGGCGACGATCATCTGAGCGGAGAGCTTCGGTGTTGTCCGTAGGGCGATCGCAGGAAGCTTCTCCCGCAGGTAGGTCCGGAGCATCCGGGCTTGGCGGGATCGCTTTTCCCACGCAGCCAGTGCCGCCAGCAGCCCGACCAAGACATCATCGCCGCTTGGTGTGGCTCCGGAGCCGAGGCCGATCAGCTCCACCAGGGCCCCGGAGCGGCCGCCCTCCTTGAAGCGTGCAACGATCGATTCGATCCGTTCGTCCAGGATCTCGTTCTCCCGACGGGCCGGAAGGCGTCCCAAGGCAACATGGATCCGCTCTACCAGGCACGGCGTCATCTTCCGGGCGCCCTTGGCTTGTCCACGGTCGAACGGCACGATCTTCAGCGGCAAGACGGCGGTTGTGTCGAGATAGACCTTGATCTCGCCTTCTCGATCGTGGAGGAGAACCGCGGTCAGCGTTGGATGGGAGCTCTCGGGCTTCTGTGAGCTTGGCGAATCGGCCCAAGCGAAGCTCGACAACGGGCTCGCGGTCGGCGTTGCCGCCGGTTGGATCTCCACCGCCCACGGGTGAAACGCCACATCGGCCGTCTGGAACGCGATCAAGCTTGCCCGGTCATCGACGGTGAACCGGGAGTTGACGCCGTTGCGAAACCCCGAGACGACCTCTCCCCATCTATCCGAGCGCAAGACTTCGGCAGCATGACCGCCGACTCGAACAGCATGAAGCACACGATGACACAGTCGTGTTCTCACGTTGCATCTTTGAATGTGATGTGCATCACATTTTCTCCTACGGAAGACGCTGCTTTGAATCCTGCGACACCACACAGAAGAGGTAAGACTCCCTTGCAGAAAACGAAGATTCTTTCAGCGAATGCCGTGATCATCCCAATCGAATGTGATGTAGATCACATTCAACCGATCGAGCGGAATGTATTGAGCATCACGTTCGGCCGATCGCATGGAGATGCGGATTCTTCGCCCCGGCCACATCTCCGAATCGGGTCAGCACGCACTCTTTCTTGACGTCCATCAGCTCCTTGTAACGATCATCATCGACCATCGCTACGATGCGGCTGATCGAGCTTTCGCCGTCGACGAACCTCCACGGGAAGCAACCGATCGTGAGCCGCTGGTTGAGAAGCAAATCGATATCCCCGCCAAGACACTCTGCGTGTATGATCCCGTGGGGGAACAGCTCGATGTGCATCAACTGGTATTTCGAGTCATCGAACTGCTCTTCGAGCGACATCCCGTACTTATTCCGGAAGTGGGCATCGGCTTCCCTGGCCTGGCGTGGCATCCAGTTGCGGATGATCGTGTTCATCGGATGATCGGCGCTGCCACAGTCTACGCCGATCCACCGGATCTTCTTGTCTCGACACCACAACGCGAATTCGCGATCCGGCCCGGGGTGCTTAACCATATACCGCACTTCGTCGGCCGTTGGCTGATCCCATCCGTAGTGGTGGTAACCGGTGTGGATGATGAGGATATCCCCGTCGTGGACTTCGACCCGCTCCTCGATCATCCCCGGGGTGTAGATGTCGTAGTCGTCGACGGCATCGGACAGGTCGACGATGACGCCGTCGTGAACCAGAAAATCGAACGACAACTCCGAGATGTCCTTGCCGGGAGTAAAGAAGTGAATCTCTCCGTCGAGATGGGTTCCGACGTGGTTGGAATGGGTCAACAGTTGGCCGTTGGCGCCGTTTGGAGCAAGCCGTTTGAAGTACTTCAGCTGAAGCGGCTCATAGGTCGGCCACGGCGGCGTTGCGGTTGACAGCGGGATCGTCAGATCAACAAGCTTCATGTGGGCTCCTTTCTCTCCTTGGATTCGCTTCCGTAAGGGCCGTGCCGTTCTTCTCGTTCCATCGGTGTGCCGGCCTCCTTCACCTAGGCGGATGTACGGTTTCGACGAGCGCCTTTGCCGCACGTGTGAAACACGCCATTGGTGGTGTGACCAGCCCCGCTCCGACCATGCCGACCCCAGGTTCCTTGTGAGCGATTCCGGTATTGATAGCGGGGACGACCCCCGAACGGACGACCGCGAGGACATCGATCCCCGTAGGTGTACCACGGAATCCGAGTGCCGGGATTCGGTACACAGGATGATCGACAAGACAGATTTCACGCATCCGCTGGGTGGTGCGGAGCGCCTGATCGGGGCTGCCTCCGACAAACTGCACAATCGCTGGTGCTGCAGCCATCGCGAAGGCGCCGTACCCGGCTGTCTCGGTGATCGCCGAGTCCCCGATGTCGAGTGCGGCATCGTCCTTCGAGAAGCCGGGAAGGTAGAGCCCTTCGACCGCTGGTGCGGGAGCCGTGAACCAACGGTCACCGGTTCCCGACACACGGATGCCGAATTCGGTTCCGTTCCGGCTCATCGTCGTGACGAGCGAGCTTCCCGGAATCCCCGATGCCGAATCCAATGCGCACTTGGCCGCAGGCATCGTGAGGTTGAGGAAGAAGTGATCGTTGGTGTGGAGGAACGTGAGGATCTCGGCGATTGATTCGCGCGGACGATCCAGTCCGACAAGAACCGGCGCCCATTCGCGGATCAGGAGCGAGGTTCCCGCGCGGTTGCGGTTGTGTCCTTCATCACCCATCTGCAGCGCCTGGGCGATCAGACTACGCAGGTCGATCGGGCCCGAGCGCTCGATCGTCTCGGCGAGAGCCGGTGCGAGGATGTCGCGCATCCAATCCAATCGGCGGAGAACCTCGCTGCCGTATGCGCCGTAGCGAAGAACCTCGCCGAGCCCCTCGTTCAATGTGCAATATGCACGATTCCCCGCTTTCTCGTTTTCGATGATCCAAACGGGCATCGAAGCGGTGACGATCCCTGCCATCGGGCCGACGGTCCGGTGGTGATGACACGGCGAATACGTGATCTCGGTTGAAGATGCCAGTTCCTCGGCTTCGGCGGCGGTAGCGGCTCTGCGCTCGTGGAGCAACCCGCCGATCACGGCGCCGCGCATTGGGCCGCACATCGCCTCCCATGGGAGCGGCGGGCCGGCATGAAGAACCGTATCCTCGGTCATCTCCGGAACCACGTCCCGCGCGATCCCGACCCCGACGATCCTTGGCTTGGCCTCGACCAAGCGGGCAATGGCCTCACGGTTGGCCGTGGAGATCTCCTCGATCCAGCCGTCTCCGCCGGGATGAACGAGAGCATCGATCTGCCTGGCAAGCGCCAGGTTCCCGCCTGCCGGCGGCCGCCAGTCGACGTTGCGCACACAGACGTTTTCGTCGTGAAGTGCCTCGGCGAAGCTTTCTAGTCCGACGTTGACGACACGGAGTTCCCCCTCGAACAGGTCGCGGATCCGATCGCCGCTGTTGGGCGAAAACCGGGTTTCAAGCTTCATTCGCGATCTCCTTGTGCCCAGTGTTCGATCACGGCGGCTGCAGCCAAGGCTGCAGCCGCGTTGCTCTCGGCAACGATCACCCCGGCTTCCTCGAGAAGCTTGCGCTGACGGTCGATGTTCTGTGGATCACGATTCGTTCCGGTGATCGAGCCGATCACGAGCAGTGAGCGGCCGTGTTCCCGTAGCCTCTTGCGGGCTTGATTGATCCGCAGAGACAACGCCTCGGCAGGGAACGGATGGGCTCCGTAGCCGAGGACAACGTCGACAAGAACCACCGCGGCTGCCGGATCATCCACCACCAACTGCAGAGCATCGCTCCGAAGCGAAGGCTCGATCATCGGATGCGGACGCCCGACGGTGAACTGATCGTCGCCGAGATCCCACAGGACGTGGCCGGCGACGGGCTGTTGCTCGTCGTAACGGACCCGCCACTCGGGATCTGCGGCCACGTTCGACCGGGCTGCAATCCCTCGCGATCGGAGAACCGCCCACGCTTCCTGACACAGTGTGCCGCCGCAGAACAGGCCGATGAGCTTGTGTTGGCGGGGTTCGATCCGCGCATCCGGATCCAACGATTCAAGATCGATCAAGGGAACCGAGATCGAATCGGGAACGTCGATCCCGGTGAGGCGGCAGGCGGCCAGTGCTGTGTCGGCAAGCGTCATCGCTTGGGTTACGGAAGAGCCCGCGAGCGGGGTATCCGTACCGACGACGTGGACGACTGCCGGCTTTCCGCAGGGCGCCAGCTTGTTCAATACGGTTCCGGCGACGGCGGG